>JALFBL010000065.1 GCA_022773395.1 Prevotella sp. | reverse complement strand
AAATCCTTCTTACTGCGTTCCATTTCCTTTTTCAGTTCGTCTTGGCAGATGCGATGCGAAGATGTGGACTTTTCCATCTCTTTGGCATAGTCCATTGGCTTGCCGACAGTGGTGTGGTGGCGTGCCGGCAGTGCCAAATTTTTCTCATTGTTTTCTGCCTGACTGTTGCTTTCCTGTGGCGGGGATTCTTCTGCCCAATGGATTGGTTTATAGTACTTGTTCATGGAGTCATGCACATGGATGGCTGCTCCTCCATCGTTTTGGGCTGTCATCATTTTTCTTGCATCGGGAATAGTTATGACAAGGGTCATGAAAACAAGTGCGACAGCTGCCGGCATTGCCATCCTTCTGACGAAGGAAACGATGCGGGCTGAATTGTTGCGTACCCGTGACATGTGGCTCGCACACTCCGTTTGTAGATGTTCACCAGTAGCTGCTCCTGTTCCCATGCTCATTCCGTGGTCGAAAAAGGCGAACATCTCCCTATAGTCTTCCCATTCTTCCGGAATGTTTTTCTCAGTGCGGAAATACCCGGAGAGTTTCTTTTCCTCGTCCAAAGTGCTCTCGCCGTCCATAAATTTTCGGAGCAATGTGCCGATATATTCCTTATTATGTGTCTTGTCCATACTTGTTTCCTTTCCCCAACTTATGTCTTTATCTTGTGTCCCGTTTTCTGATATCTTCTAACAGTGCTTTTCTGGCCTTTGCCAATAGCGTGCGCACCGAAGTTTCCGCTATTCCTAATGTTGCAGCAATCTCTTTTCCGCTCTTGTTTTCCACCTGTCTCATGTGCAATATCAGATACTGGGTGTCTGGAAGCGATTTCAGGCGTTGCTGCAGCCATGCTTCGTTTTCGCTTTCTTCGAATTGATCCTCCGGGCTGTATGCAGTAGCGGTGGCCGTTGCCGTATCCTCTTGCAGTGGGAGTGTTCCTTCTCTTCGCCTTAGGTTGAAGAGCAGATGTTTGGCTGCTTGTGCGGCAACCGCTTCCAACGAACGATACCTTCCGAGGTCGTGGCGTATCTGCCACAGCCTTACCATCACATCTTGTGCAATGTCTTCAGCCTGCATGTTGTCTGCCCCATATTTCAGGCTTGTTCCCAATGCCTTTTCCCTAAGTTGAGGGGCTATCTGTTCAAATGCGCTTTCTTCCATTTATCGTCGTCTTTTATCCATCAGACACCCAAATCTCTATGATGCAAACCTGCCTTAACGTTTTTTATTGTTTTAAAGGGGAAAAAGATGCCCTTCTGTCCTTTTGTTTTAAAAATACAAAATACTTGCACTTTTGTTTGTGCCATTCAAAAGCTTTGCCTACCTTTGCAAAAGATATTATCACAATTAAACAAAAATCTTTACTAATGAACGAGAACATGCTCAAATTGAATGCCAATCCCGTGGTTGCATTCTTGAAGAAACCTGCGTCCGAATGGACCAAATCCGACATTATCCGCTACATTGAAGAGAATGAGATTCAGATGCTGAATCTGATGTATCCCGGTGGTGACGGCAAGTTGAAGACCTTGAACTTTGTCATCACCAATCGCGATTACCTCGAAACCATCCTTACCTGTGGTGAACGTGTCGATGGTTCAAGTCTTTTCAATTTTATACAGGCTGGCAGCAGTGACCTCTACGTGTTACCACGTTTCCGCACTGCGTTCCTTGATCCGTTTGCAGAACTTCCCACGCTCACCATGTTGTGTTCTTATTTCGACAAGGATGGCAATCCGCTGGAAAGTTCGCCCGAGAACACGCTGGCAAAGGCTGCCAAGGCTTTCACGGAGGTGACAGGTATGGAGTTCCATGCAATGGGTGAGTTGGAGTATTACGTGATTTCTGAAGATGAAGAGGTTTATCCCGCTATCGACCAGCACGGATACCACGAGTCTGCGCCATACGCTAAAACAAACGAGTTCCGTGCAAGATGTATGCACTACATTGCGCAGATTGGCGGACAAATCAAATACGGACACTCGGAAGTGGGTAACTTCAAACAGGACGGTTTTGTTTACGAACAAAACGAGATTGAGTTCCTGCCGGTGAGAGTGGAAGAGGCTGCCGACCAGCTGATGCTGGCTAAATGGGCTATCCGCAACCTGGCTTACGAAATGGGCTATAATGTGACGTTTGCTCCGAAAATCACTACAGGAAAAGCCGGATCGGGATTGCACATCCATATGCGCATTATGAAGGATGGAAAGAACATGATGTTGTCCAACGGTGTGTTGAGTGAACAGGCCCGTACAATGATTGCAGGTATGATGGAACTGGCACCAAGTATCACGGCATTTGGCAATAAAAATCCTACCTCTTATTTCCGCTTGGTTCCTCATCAGGAAGCACCTACAAACGTATGTTGGGGCGACCGCAACCGTTCCGTATTGGTGCGCGTACCATTGGGATGGACTGCTGGAGTTGACATGAGCAGCAAGGCAAACCCATTGGAGCAGGACAGCCATTTCGATACTTCTGTGAAGCAGACTGTGGAAATGCGTTCACCTGACGGGTCGGCCGATTTGTATCAGTTGCTCGCCGGTTTGTGTGTGGCTTGCCGTCACGGTTTCGAGATGCAGAACGCACTTGAACTGGCTGAAAAGACATACGTTAACGTGAATATTCACGATGACGCCAATGCCGGCAAATTGGCAGAACTTTCTCAATTGCCAGACAGCTGCGTGGCTTCTGCCGCTTGCTTGGAGAAGCAGCGCAAAGCATTCGAGGCACATGGTGTGTTCAGCCCTGCCATGATTGACGGTATCGTGAAGCAGTTGCGTGGTTTCAACGATTCCACCTTGCGCAAGGACATTGAAAACAAGCCTGAGGAAATCAAAAAACTGGTGGAAGAATTCTTCCATTGCGGGTAAGACTTCATACAGACGAAAATATTTTTCCATGAAAATACCCCCGGAAGATTCCAAATTCCGGGGGTATTCGTATCCTTTCTGGCACACCTTGTGCTGTTTCCTAAGGGAGTTGTCCGCCTTATGATTCTCTGGCTATTGCTTCTTCAAACTTTTCCATCAACCATTTGTTTTGTTCCTCAATGGTCATGCGGCTGTTGTCCAATTCCAATGCATCGTGGGCTTTCTTCAAGGGCGAAACTTCCCGGTGGGAATCTATGTAGTCGCGTTCCTGTACATTTTTAAGAATGTCCTGGAAATCGGCCTCCATTCCTTTTGCTTTCAGTTCATCGTAGCGTCTTTGCGCACGGACTTTCGCCGATGCCGTTACGAATACTTTCAGTTCGGCGTGTGGAAACACAACGGTACCAATGTCTCTTCCGTCCATCACGATTCCCTTTTCATCTCCCATCTTCTGTTGCTGCTTTACCAATGCCTTGCGAACAAATGGCAATGCGGCAATGGGAGAGACGTGCGATGACACCTCCATTGTGCGGATATGGTTTTCCACCGGCTCCCCGTTGAGACAGGTGTCTGGGCGACCGGTTTGCGTATTGAATTGAAACGAAATGTTGATGTCGTCTATTCTTGCTTTCAGTTCATTTTCCTTTACGCTGCCGTCATTGTTGAACAGACCGTTGCGCAGGGCATAGAGTGCCACGGAACGATACATGGCACCCGTGTCCACATAAATATAACCGATTTCTCGAGCCAGATCCTTTGCCATTGTTGACTTTCCGCATGATGAAAAACCGTCTATGGCTATTATAATTTTTTTCATTTTCTTGTGGTGTTTTACAGATGAAACGATGCGTTGATGATGAGCGAATGGCTGGAAACGTGGTATTTCCCGTATGCCACATCCAGTTTGAACCGTTCCAGTTGCAGTCCTGCACCGAATGAAAAGCCCGCTCCATGACTGCTTCCCTTTTCCTCGTTGTCATTGACAATGGTCATTTCATTGGCACGACGGAAGTTATAGCCCATGGCAACATAGATTTGAGGAGACAAAATCAAATCGGCTCCTACTGCAACGTGGTTCATCAGTTTGTAGTGAAGGTGGTTCAAGTCAACAAACGTTGCCGAAAGTCGTAAAGGCGAGCCCACCAGACGTTTGCTAACGCCCACTTGTACGTCTAAAGGCAATTTCCCGTATTCTTCCTCGTAGGCATCAAGTTCTCCGCCTAAGTTTTTCACTACGGCAGACACAGACCACTCGTTGTCCGGGTGATAATAGTTCAGGCCGAGATCAACTCCAATAGCAAACGAATTGTAGTTTCCGATATACGATGTGATGAACCTTGTCGTGATGCCGCCCACCCACTGGTCGGCCAGCATATACGAAAATGTTCCTGAAAGGGCAATATCCTTGGCCGAAAACTCTCCCGTTTGCACATTGTGCTCGTCGGTCTCTTTCATTTTTCCGTAATTGAGAAATTGTCCTGCCACACCTATGGAGGCTTTGTCGTTGAGAACCTTGGTGAACGAGGCACTTGCTGCATTGGCACCCGCCATGAAATTCATGTAGTTCAGGTTGAGGGTTCTGTCGCTGACCGAACCCAATAGCGCCGGATTGTCGAACATCAGTGTAGGGTCATCCTCGATAATCGTTATGTTCGCTCCTCCCAATGCTGCCGAATGTGCACTTGCAGGCAGTCGAAAAAAGTTATATTCCGTTTGGCTTTCCTGTGCCATACTGATGAATGACACAAGCGTTAACAGAAGCGAAATTACGACTTTTTTCATTGGATTCATTTAATTTTACTGCAAAGATACACCTTTTTCAAATATCTATGCTAATTTTGTAGCACGAATTTGACTTTTGAAGAATAACGGATTTTTTCTTGATTTAGTGTAGTTTTGGAAATAAAGAAATCACATATAGCCGATTTGGAGCACAGACGTACCACGGGATTTCTCCTTGGGCTGCTGTTGGCATTGGCAATCATGGTGGTGGCTTTGGAATACACTTCAACCCCAGGAGAGCCGGAGGGAGACGACGGCTTGCTCGAAGATGTGGAGCGTGATATGGAAATGATTCCTGTCATTACGCAAAAGGACATGGTGGCACAAACGGTGGCGGCTCCTCCGAAATCTGAAGAGGCTTCTGCGAAAATCAATCCGGTGGATGCCAAGATGGCGAAAGAAGTTCCTGAAAGGCTTGTGCAGCTCCAGAAATCCCAAATGGAAGGAGAGGGGACAGAAGAAGCAACCGAGAACGAGGGAGACAAAACCACAGCCCTCTCGCCTGTAGCCTTGAATGAAGAGGACAAACCGCTTCATTTCCGTGTCGTGGAGCAACTGCCCGAATTTCCAGGCGGAATGGTAGAGTTCATGAAATGGCTTACCAAGAATCTGCGTTATCCCACCATTGCCCAGCAACGAGAAGTCGAAGGCAAGGTCGTGGTGTCGTTCATTGTCAACAAGGACGGTACGACGAGCCATATTGACATTCTGAAGTCTGTTGATGTGGAACTGGATCGCGAGGCACTGCGTGTCATCCGCATCATGCCACGATGGAAACCCGGCGAAAACCAAGGGAAACCCTGTCGCACGATGGTGGCCATCCCTGTTGTCTTCAAACTCTAAGAGTTATAACCATAAACATACATAAATTCAGCATACATTAACTTCCTTGCTTCATGGCACGGAACAATCATACAAAAGATGAAAACAGCCAACGAACTTCTACAAGTCTTCAACGAGTATCTGGAAGGCCTCTCCTACAACCGCCAGCCGCACAGTCTCTATGCTCCTGTCCGGTATGTGCTTTCCTTGGGCGGAAAACGCATCCGCCCCGTGCTACTGCTGCTTGCATACAATCTTTATAAAGACGATCCAGAAAGTGTTCTTTCGCCAGCCTGCGGTTTGGAAACTTATCACAATTTCACGCTGCTCCATGACGATTTGATGGATCATGCCGACGTGCGCCGCGGACAACCCACCGTGCATGTGAAATGGGATGCCAACACGGCCATCCTATCGGGCGACACCATGCTGCTGCTGGCCTTCCAGAGAATGGCACAATGCCGTTCTGAAAAGGTTCAGGAAGTCATCCGGATTTTCACGGAAACAGCCTTGGAAATAGACGAAGGACAACAGTTGGACATTGACTTTGAAACTCGTGACGACGTTTGTGAAGAGGAGTATATCGAGATGATTCGTCTGAAGACCAGTGTACTTTTGGCATGCGCCTTGAAGATGGGGGCCGTTCTTGCCGATGCACCGGAAGAGGATGCGGAGGCGTTGTACCGTTTTGGAGAACAAATAGGACTGGCATTCCAACTGCAAGACGATTTCCTGGACGTTTACGGCGACCCGAAGGTGTTTGGGAAAGCCATCGGCGGCGATATTCTCTGCAACAAGAAAACCTATATGCTCATCAACGCTCTCAACCGTGCCAACGGCGAACAGAGAAAGCAACTGAAAAGATGGATAACAGCGGAGAGTCCCGAACCGCAGGAGAAAATCAGGGCGGTGACAGAACTTTACAATCAGATAGGCGTGGATAAACTGGCGCAAGACAAGATTCTTCATTACTTTGAAAGCGGTCGCCGGTATCTCGACAAACTTTCTGTCAGCGATGGCCGCAAGCGGGAATTGGTGGCTTATACCAACAAAATGATGCACCGTGACAAATAATCCCATGACCATCATAGATACCCATACCCATCTCGACGGTGTCGAGTTTGACGGCGACCGCGATGAGGTGGTGACCCGTGCCCGTGAGGCTGGAATTGGCAGCGTGTTCGTTCCTGCCATCGACCTCAAGTCCGTGCAAACCGTTCTTGACACTTGCAGACGTTATGCAGGTTTTGCCCGTCCCATGATAGGACTGCACCCCGAAGAGGTGCGTGCCGACTATCCCGAGGTCTTGGCAGAAATGAAACGCATGCTGCACGAGCGGAACGACAGTCCCGTCGCCGATTCCGCCGGACGGTTCATTGCCGTGGGCGAGGTGGGACTTGACTTCTACTGGAGCCGTGAGTTTGAGAAAGAGCAGTTGGCGGCTTTCGAGCAACAGGTGCAGTGGAGCATAGAAACCCGCCTGCCGTTGATGATTCACTGCCGGAAGGCGCAAAACGAGCTGGTACACATCCTGCGGACATACGAGAAAGAACTGCCCGGAGGCGTGTTCCATTGCTTTACGGGCAACGAGAAAGAGGCTGCCGAATTGCTTTCGTTCCCTCATTTCGCATTGGGCATCGGCGGGGTGCTCACTTTCAAGAAGAGCCATTTGCCCGAAGTGCTTCCCACTGCCGTACCATTGAACCGCATTGTTTTGGAAACCGACAGTCCCTACATGGCTCCTGTGCCCATGCGTGGCAAGCGCAATGAGAGCGCATTCACGGTGCACATATTGGAAAAACTCGCCGAAAGTTACGGTGTTTCAAAAGAAAAAGTGGCAGAAACAACCAACGCCACAGTGCGCCACATCTTTTTCTCCGAATAAAGACTGGAACTCCAACTGAATACAATTCATAAAATAGAGAGACCCCATTTGCGTCTCTCTATTTTATTGTTACAGTAAATCAAAGCCTCTGTAAATATTGTTGCCTTGAGGTGCGATACACCTTAAATGCTGTTGAGCAAATCAAGCTTGCCCTCGTTGACCAGTTTCAGAATCAATTCGCCGAACAGGGAGTTCTGCCATGCAAACCACTTGCGGGTGAACTTCGTGGCATCGTCCTTGTTGAAGGATTCGTGCATGAAGCCGGTGTCGGCATCGGTGTCCATCAGCATCTTCACGCATGCTTTTATTTCGGCATCGTCCTGGCTGGTAAAGGCTTTCATCATGATGCTCATGGGCCAGGGCATGTCGTAGCCGATGTGTGGGCCGCCAATGCCTTCGCCTGCCTTGCCCCTGAAAAAATAGGGATTGTCCTCGCTCCAGACAAAACGGCGGGTGTTCTGATAGATGGGGTCGTTGATGTCCACGTCGCCAAGATATGCCATGCCCAGCAGACTGGGCACGTTGGCATCGTCCATCAGCAATTGGTTGCCGAATCCATCCACTTCGAAGGCATAGATCTTTCCATACTTGGGATGGTTATGGATGGCATATTTCATCAGTGCCTCATGCACCTCGTTGGCAAGAGACGTACACTCTTTGGCAAGTGCCGCGTTACCGTTGACCGTGGTCAGAATCTCGGCAGCCTTGCGCAGGGACGTTACCGCCATGAAGTTTGAGGGGATGAGGAACTGCAGGGTTGTGGCATCGTCCGACGGGCGGAAAGAGGAGACGATGAGCCCGACGGGCTTCACGGGAGTTCCCCAGCCATCGATGGCCACCGTATCGTAGGCACGGTCGGACACACGGAGGAAACGGTAAGGGCCGCGGTTCTCCTTGCGCTGCTGCTCCCTGAACGTCTTCAGCACGTTGCGCACGGCCGACAGCCAGGCCTCGTTGAATACGGAGGCGTCGCCCGTCACTTTCCAGTACTCGTATGCAAGGCGGATGGGATAAACCAGCGAGTCTATCTCATACTTGCGCTCATGCAGTTCTGGCTTCATGTCGGTGTAGTCCTTCTGCCACTCGCCATCGGGATTAGGCTCTTTGTTGAAAGCGTTGGCGTAAGGGTCGAAGTTGATGCACTTCCACTGCCTCAGCAGAACGCCCGCTATGAGTTTCTTCAGCTTCGGGTCTTTGTTGGCCAACTGGATGTAAGGCCAAATCTGTCCGCTTGAGTCGCGCAGCCACATGGCGTGGATGTCGCCCGTATAGACAAAGGTATCGGGCGTGCCGTCGCTGTCCTCGCTGTAATGCACGGTTGTGTCCAACGTGTTGGGAAAGCAGTTGGCAAACATCCAAGCCAGTTTGGGATTCTTGAGCAATCGGGTGATGCGCTTGATTTCTTTCTCCACGGCGTCCGAACGGAACAGGCGTTCCTTCTCGGCAGGGCGGTTGGAGGTTCTCACGATGGCATCGGTCTTGCATGCAAGGTTCTGCAAAGGCATGGCAGTGGCGTTCGCACTGGCATTGCCGCCGATGAGCATGCCTGTCATCATTGTCAGGCTGAGGCAAATCTGTTTTTTCATTTTCTGCTATTTGTCTTTTGTTGTTGAAGTCATGGAATAGGGCAAATCTTCGACGAGGATTCCCCGTTCGTAGTTGGGACTGTTGCCCATTGTATAGTGGATGGAAGTGCCACGGGCAAGGTCGCTTTTCTGAAGATAGTTCTTGGTGTATTCCTTTCCATCTACCGTCATTTTCCGGATGTAGCGGTTGCGGTTGTCGGTCTTGTCGGCAGTGATGGTCACGTCGCGGCCGTTCTCCAAGTGCAGTCTCACTTTCTTGAAACAGGGGACACCCAAGGCATATTGTCCCGAGCCGGGGCACACGGGATAGAAGCCCATGGTGGTGAACACATACCAAGCGGAAGTCTGTCCGTTGTCCTCGTCACCGCAATAGCCGTCGGGCGTGGCAGCGTAAAGGCGGTTCACCACCTCGCGCAGCCAATATTGTGCTTTCCACGGTTGTGCGCAATAGTCATAGAGATAAATTGCGTGCTGTATGGGTTGGTTGCCGTGGGCATAGTTGCCCATGTTCATGATTTGCATTTCTCTGATTTCGTGGATGATGCCCCCGTAGTAACTGTCATCGTAAATGGGGGGGAGGATGAACACGGAGTCGAGCATCTGGCTGAACGGCTCATTGCCGCCCATCAATTGTATCAGTCCTTGTGGGTCGTGGAATACCGACCACGAATAGTGCCAGCTGTTGCCTTCGGTGAAGTCGCCTCCCCATTTCAGCGGATTGAACGGCGACCGGAACTGTCCGTTCTTCTTTCTTCCACGCATCAGTTTCGACTCCTTGTCAAACAGGTTGCGATAGTTGTAGGCCCTTTGGGCATAGACGCCAATTTCCTTTTCCGGTTTTCCCAGTGCCTTGCCCAACCGATAGGTGCACCAGTCATCGTAGGCATATTCCAATGTTCGTGAGGTGCTCTCCTGAATGCCAACGTCGCAAGGCACGTAGCCCAGTTTGTTGTATTGCTCATAGCCCAATCGTCCTGTGGAAGAAACTGTGGGATGCACGCTGTTCGCTCCATGTACCACGGCTTTCCAGAGCGTCTCTATGTCATAGCCTCTTAAGCCGCTGAGGTAGGCATCGGCAACCACTGAGGCCGAGTTGTTGCCCACCATGCAGTCTCTGTGCCCCGGACTCGACCATTCGGGCAGGAAACTGCTTTCCAAGTAGGCATTGACCCATCCCGCCTGCATTTTCTCGTTCATCGAGGGATAGACCAAGTTGAGCAAAGGGAAAAGACTGCGGAAAGTGTCCCAAAAACCGGTGTCGCCAAAGAGATAACCCGGCATCACCTTGCCGTTGTAGGGACTGTAATGCACGGCCTCGCCCTGTTGGTTGATTTCGTAAAGACTTCGTGGAAAGAGCACGGAGCGATAAAGGCAGGAATAGAACGTGCGCAGGCGGTCTGTGTTGTTGTCGTCAATTTCTATTCGTCCTAACACGTCGTTCCATTGTTCACGGCCTTGCCGGCAAACTGTTTCAAAATCGTTGTTGCCCAATTCCTGCAAGTTGCGCTCCGCCTGTTCCGCACTGATGAACGACGATGCGATGCGGGCGTTCACCTGTTCGCCTCTCCGGATTGTGCGAAAGCCCACAATGCCACCGGCATGGTGGCAGTTCACGGCCTTGCTGTCCTTGTCAATGCGCCCGTCCTCCACCGTTGCCGTGTAAGTGAAAGGATGGTCGAACACAATGGCGAAATAATTCTTGAAATTGTCGGCTACACCACCGTTGTTCTTGGTCGTGAATCCCACAATCTTGTTTTCTTCGGGCACAATCTTGACATACGATCCCTCATCGAAAGCATCTACTACCACAAAGGCACTGTCGGTGCGGGGATAGGTGAAACGCATCATGGCCGCCCGTTCCGTAGGCGTGATTTCTGCCACCACATCGTGGTCGGCCAGATATACCTTATAATAATAAGGTGTGGCTTGCTCCGTCTTGTGCGAGAACCAGCTGGCACGCTGCTCCTCGTCAAACACGGCACGGCCAGTTGTGGGCATAAGGGAAAACTGACCGTAGTCATTGATCCACGGACTGGGTTGGTGGGTTTGCTTGAATCCTCTTATTTTGTCTGCCGTATAGACATACGCCCATCCGTCGCCCATCTTTCCCGTTTGTGGCGTCCAGAAATTCATGCCCCACGGAAGGGCAATGGCCGGATAGGTATTGCCGGCAGACAATGCATGCTTCGACAGGGTGCCTACAAGCGTGTTCACGTAATCTACCGGTTCGTTGTCGGCGGCAAAGACGGTTGTGCCTGTAAGTGCCACCAGCATGGAGAGAAGTGTTGCCCTGATGCTCATCGTGCGGAATGTTTGTGGTTCTGTTCCATGAATGTTTCTTTTTTGCACATCAATGAAAAGCCTGCTCGCTTAGGGACGGTCTTTCACGTTCGTTCCAAACTTCGAGGGTTTGTCGCCCATTGCAAATTCCAGCACTCCTCCACGTACAATGTCCTTGAAGTCGATGTACGACTTCGTGTAACGCTTGCCGTTGAGTGTTGCCGATTGGATATACATGTTTTGGGCACTGTTGTTGTGGGCGATAATCTTGAATTCCTTGTTGCCTTTCACTTTCAGCGTGGCGGAATCGAAAAGCGGAGAACCGAATATGTAACGTCCGCCGGCAGGCTCCACCTGATAAAGGCCCAATGAGGAAAGGATGTACCACGCTGACATCTGCCCTACGTCCTCGTTTCCGCAAAGTCCGTCAATGGTGTCGTCGTAGAGGGTGTTCATCACCTGGCGTAACAGTTTGGCTCCCTTCCAGGGCTGTCCAACAAAGTTATACATATACAGGATGTGGTGGCTTGGCTCGTTGCCGTGGGCATATTGTCCAATCAGCCCGGAAATGTCGGGCGACGACTCTTCTCCCATTTCTCCCTCCACGATGAAGAGCGAGTCGAGTTTGGACACGAAGCGCTTTTCGCTGCCAAAGGCTTTCACCAGTCCGTGGACATCGTGTGGAACGAGCCATGCATATTGCCAGGCATTGCCCTCGGTGTAGTCGTCCTGGCGGTGAATGGAGCGGAAGGCATTGAACGGTTCTCGGAAGTCTCCCTTGGAAGTGACACCGCGCATAAAACCTGTTTTCTTGTCGAAATAGAAATCCTTGTACGACAGGCTTCTCTTGTAGAAATACGTCTCGTCCTCTTTTTTGCCCAACTGCTTGGCGAGTTTTGCTATGCAAGCATCTGCCAGGGCATATTCCAGTCCTTTTGCCACCGTTTCAAATTCAGGGTCGAGGTCGGTGGGCAGATAGCCGTATTTCTTCAGCAGTCCCAATCCTCTTTCTTCGCGCAGGGCAGAACTCTTGGCGGCTTCCAGTACGGCTTTTTTATCCACATCATAGCCTTTCAGGGCCATATCCACTAAAACGGGGATGCCCGGATTGCCCACCATGCAGTCGGTTTCGTTGCCCATCAGGTGCCACACGGGCAATTTGCCCTGTTGCCGATAGATGTGCAGCATGGTTTGCGCCAGATCCGACTGCATTTCGGGATGAATCAGAGTGGATAGCGGATGGGCGGCACGGTAGGTGTCCCACAATGAAAAGGTGGTGTAGTTGGTAAAGTTGCCCCGGTGGATGTTTCCATCAGCCCCTCTGTAGTCTCCTGTCACATCGTTGAATACTGATGGAGCAATCATGGAGTGGTACATGGCCGTATAGAAAATGTGGCGTGTGCGTTCATCGCTCGTCTCTATCGTTATCTTTCCCAACGCATCGTTCCACGCCCTGTCGGCATTTGCCACCGTGGCATTGAAGTCCCAGTCGGGTATTTCCGCTTCCATGTTGCGGGCGGCGTTCTCGGCACTTGTGGCAGAAAGACCGATCTTCACCATCATCGGTTCGTTGGTGTTGGCAAAGGAGAATACAGAAATGCTGTCGCCCTGACGCTGCGATAAAGTCACGGGACGGGAAAAAAGCATGGTGAAATACACCTGTTGGTGGGCAGCCCATCCCTTCGACATCCTGTACCCGGTTATCCGGGTGCCGCTCTCTTGCACGGCCTTGCAGTCGGTCATTGCATCCCATCCGATTCCCTGCAGCAGGTTTAGCACAATTTTTCCTTCCTTGGCGTCGGCTGGGAAGGTATAGCGGTGGAACGCCACTCGCTTAGAGGCGGTCAACTCTACGTGGATACCGCTCTCCTGCAACGTCACGGCGTAATATCCCGGACGCACCCGCTCAGCTTGATGCGAGAACTTGGCATCTTTCCGGTTGTCGTCTATTGTCGGCAGCAGCGCCACATCCCCGAGATCGCCAATGCCGGTGCCGCTGAGGTGCATCTGCCCGAATCCCACCAAGACAGAATCGCTGTAATGATATCCTGAACACCAGTCCCATCCCCTGTTGTACTGCGTGGGGCCGGCCTGCACATAGCCGAAAGGCACATTGGCTCCTAAGAACACATGGCCGTGGCCTCCTGTTCCGATATAGGGATTGACAAACTTCGTAAGGTGTTGCACTTGTGCTGCCAACGACAGGTACCATACGAGTGCTGCAACAGATGCGAGGATTCTCTTCATAGATGATGGATACAATAATTTATTGTTTGTTGAACTTGGCAAGCAAAGATAATGAATAATATGGTTTCCCCAAAGCATTTTCTCGTTTATTTCCATTCAAAGGCCGTTTCGTCAGCAATTTCTAAATTCAACAAGCAAGTGCAATTTTAGATAAGAAATACTTCTTTTGCCTGTATTTTACGGCATTCTTCTCCCGTTTTGTCATTTTCACCCGGAAAAAAGGGAAAAATATCATGATTCTTTCGAAAAATCAATTTTTGAATCGTATTTGTTTTGGATTATTCAGAATTTTTATTACTTTTGCCCAATAAAGAGAGATTTTGATAAGTTCGAATATACAATAGCAAAAAGAATGAGTGAAAGTGCAACCATAAGATACACGATACACAATAAACCTAAAAAATAAATTTTCCAGACATTTTGTGTGTGAAGGTCATGCCATGACCATGAAAGGTTGTCCCCTCTCCATTTGTTCATTGCCGGCGTATAGTATTTTATCAACAAACAAAGCAATCTTGGATCTGCGAGTTTAGGCTCAACAGCGGAAACAACTTGCTTTTTGTAGGCTCTGCGGTTGATGCTGTGGATAAGGTCTATTGTTTCGTAATGTTTGTGATGAATCGTTTGTGAACTTTGTTTAAGAAAGATTCCTGTGGTTGAAAATACTGTCACGCCACCAAACAGAATTTTGATTGTTAATATGTCGCGTAGTCAGACAAATATTCTTAAAGGAGTTGCCATTCTGCTGATGATTTTCCTTCATCTTTTCATGAGAGTCGGAGAATCGTACAAAGGATTATGTCAGCCGTTGATTTATATTGGTAATGAGCCTTTAGTTCATATTTTGACAAATGCCAGTAACCCTGTGGCCTTCTTCTTGATATTCAGTGGCTATGGGTTGAGTTATAGTTCCTTTCATAAAAAATATGGTATTCGAAAACAATTTTTGCGAATATTAAAACTATACGTCACATATTGGATAGTCTGTATTATTTTTGTAGGAATAGGCAATTTTGTACAACCTTCACATTATCCAGGCACTTGGAAAGATATTGTTCTTAATATCACGGCTGTCAGTTGTACGTGGAACTATGAAATTTGGTTTTTATTTCCTTATGTGATGTTGGCGATGAGCTCGATGTTGATATTTCATGTCATGGATAAGATTGGTGATATCTTTTCTGTCGTTCTATCCTTTATCTTGATGTTAGCATGCGGATATGTCATCAGTAAGTCAGTATCTTCTGGAACAGATTTGGGTGCTTTA
The DNA here is from genome assembly GCA_022773395.1 of Prevotella sp. Taxonomy (GTDB): domain Bacteria; phylum Bacteroidota; class Bacteroidia; order Bacteroidales; family Bacteroidaceae; genus Prevotella. The sequence continues at coordinate 8,788 of JALFBL010000065.1, read as the reverse complement.
TCCATACTGTTGGTATATTTGGAATTACTGTTTCCTTTCATTCTTGGAGTGTGGCTTCACCATAGGACAGAGATGCATCGGCCGATATTCAAGACCACTTCTCTGAAAGCCGCATTGCTGCTTTGTCTTCTTATCGTGGTGGAATGTAATCTCCCTACGGATGCAGACGATAGTGTGTATGCCTTTGTCTTTGTACTGCTATTTCTCAATTTTTCGTTGCCTGGACACATACAGCGGATTTTGGCCTATCTCGGCAAATATTCAATGCCCATGTGGTTGGTGCATACTTATTTCTGTACATATCTTTTCCCAGATTTTATCTATGGATTTAGGTATCCTATTTTGATTTTTATCGTGCTTTGCTTGATATCACTTGCTGTTGCAATCCTTATTAGCCGAGTATCATTATTTGTGAATAGCAAACTGATGGTGTAAATATCATTTAAATGGATAATTAACATATTGTAGCAGAGGAAAATATATCGTATAGATAGACAATATAGGAAGATATAAAATCTTCAAAAAAACATTTGCGGCAGGGAGTTCATTGACCGTTGAATCACATTAAGTAATATGATATACAAACATAAACTGAGCATCATCGTTCCTGTCTATAATGTGGAGGCGTATCTTGAGCGGTGTGTTAGGTCGCTTCTTGATCAGGATATTGATTCATCGGATTATGAGATTATTCTTGTCAATGATGGATCAACTGATGGAAGTGGCGTTATTGCCCGTAATTGGGAGCAGAAAAGTTCCGTGATTGAGTTGGTTGAGCAGGAAAATCAAGGCGCAAGTGTTGCTCGTAATAGAGGATTGGAAGAAGCTGAAGGTCAATACATCATGTTTGTTGATGCCGATGATTTCATCGAGCCAAATGTTATTGGGCATTTAGTCTCTTTGGCGGAACGGAATGATTTAGATCTTCTTTTTTATGATTCTTGTTTCTATCCTTTTGAGTCACGGCAGACGGCAAGGCAGCCGTTTGAATTGGATAAAATTTATTCGGGGGAATATGCAGTCACCCATGGATTGTTTTTCGGTGCAGTTTGGTCAAATCTCTATTCTCATAAGTTTTTGAACAATACAGGTGTTAAGTTTCTCGAAGGGATTCTCCATCAGGATGTTGATTTCAATTGTAGGGTATATCCTCAAGCAAAGAGAATCATGTTTTCAGATTTGATGGTTTATGATTATTTTGTTGAAAATGTATCTTCAACGAGAATGATTAGTTTCGAAAAACAAAAAAAAAGCCTAATGGATGATCTTGTCGTTGTGTCTCATGTAAAGGAATATGCCAATGCATATTTCAAAACAGCCAAGGTTAGAAAAGTAATTGACCGAAAAATGAATTCCACCTTGATTGGCAATCTGATAGCCTTAGGAAGGAATAAAGGTTTTGATTTCGAGTTTGTCAAAACATATATTGTGATTGCGAAACAAAAACAAGTATATCCTATTAAAGGACGTAGTTTGTCATCTTTCACCACTCTATTGATTCCATTAATGAATCTTAAATGGTTGTATTTTGCATACGCTCAAATTCATAGATTTATAAAATGAGAAAGTTTTAATAGACATCAAAAAAATATAGTATGATACGCAAAGTATGAATCTTAAAGGTGAAAATAAATATATAGTTTCTGAAAGATTGCATTATTTGGATATTGCTAAAGGGTTACTTGTCATATTAGTAATAGTGAGTCATTTCAGCGTTATGTTAGGTGGCCTTAATTTGGAAGAGCGACATTTTGCAGGAGTATATTATTTTATTCCTTTATTCAGAACATCCTATATGCAGTGTTTTTTCTTTATCAGTGGGTATTGTTCGAATTTTCAATCTAATGGAAAGACGTTCCTGTATAAGTTGTTGAGATTGTCGTTACTCCCAGCTCTCTTTTTTGGCTTGATTGGTGGAATACACACTTGTTGGCATGAGGGAAAAGATTCTTTCTCCTTGATGAGTTTTTGGTTTTTAAATGCTTTGATTTTCTCAAAAATTGTTTGTTGGTTTTTAAGTAAACATGTAAAAAAAGAATGGTTTTCTTATGTCATTGTAACATCACTTTTATTGATAGGGATATTGTTGCACCAATATGGTATTGGTGATGATAAGGTTTATATTAATCAATGTTTAGTTTCTTGCTTTTTTGTATATTTAGGAACCTCAATAAGAAGGCATCAAAAATGGAATAGCATCTTAATGAGATATACTTGGATTGCATTTATCGTTTTTTGGTTGAGTACATATTGTTTGAATTTGGCATTTTCGGTTCCGGCAATTACTGGTTATTTCATGGATTTTGAACTATATGAGAGTTTTCTTCTGATTATCGTTCCCATCTTAGGCATTTTTACTATCTTGTCTATTTGTAAACAGATTGGCAGAAACTCATTTTTTGAATATTTTGGTCAAAATAGTTTAGTAGTCTATTGTCTTCATGCTTTACCTTTTCCTTATATAATGAAATTTTTAGTTGGTATTTTTGTTCCGACAAACCTTATTGCCGGAACTATCTTTTACATGACCTCAATTAGTATAGAGGTCATAATAATGGTTGGGGTTGCTAAATTGTTTAAGTATGCACCATTGAAATATGGATTAGGAAAGTGGTAAGAGAAGAATGCTGTAATTCTGAGATGTGTATTGAATAGTCTGAAATATTCCGTATAATATTATTGAAACGCTTAAGTATGAAAGTATATATTAAGGATAGAAAGCGTCGGAAAGAGGAATTTCAGTTCTTTATGCATGATTTTGTAGATGCTTGTAAACAGAATGGATTGAAAAGTAAACCAGATATATTACCAAATTATAAGTTCCATTTCCGTGCTGTAATGAAACATGTTTTGTACTATGGATACCTTTTCATCCATAAATACATTCCCATTTTATTTTTATTGAAGAGGAAATATGCCCTTATCATTGCGGCTAATGGTAATACAATTAAGGACATAGTCTTCCCATACTACGGATTATATGAAATTATTCCTGTCCTTTGGGATGTGTGGCCTTCAAGCTGGGATAGGATGTATGAAAATTTTCAGGTTTTCGATATTAAGACAGTATTTGTTACTTCAAGTCAGATGGCAAAGAAAATATGTAGCGAGACCAAAGTAAATGCTTATTGGATACCAGAAGGGCTAAATGTTGACTTGTATATTAAAGGTGACGCCCTAATAAATCGTCAACATGATATTTTTGAAATGGGCAGACAAATGCCTCGTTTTCATGTAGTATTAGAAAAAATGTTAAATAAAGGACTCATCAAAGGATTGGCCTCAAGCAATATTCACCCAGACGGAACTCTAAATGATCGACGGGTAGCATATACCAATGCCGAATTATATCATTTGATGGCAGATTCAAAAATAATGGTATGTTTCCCTCAATGTGACACCAATCCACAAAGAGCCGGCAACATTGAAACACTGACACAGAGATATTGGGAAGCCATGTTGAGCCGATGTCTGATGATTGGTCGTGCTCCCCAAGAGTTGACTGTCCTAATTGGATATGACCCTGTGGTGACTGTGGACTGGGAGGAGCCAGAAATTCAATTGTCCGAGATATTGAACCATATAGAGGACTATCAATCATTGGTGGATCATAATTATCAGGTGGCACGCCAGAAAGCATCGTGGAATTCGCGCATTGATAAAATTAAGAACATTTTAAAGAAGCAAGGATATGAAATATGTTAATCTGATGTGTTAGGTTATTGACTTTCTGCTGTTTGTTCCAATTAAATGGTGGTTGACTTTCATTAAACTAAAGAAAACGCTTCGAAGAAGGTTCTCTTTTCCGTATTCAGTAAAAATCGGGGATGGATTTTCTTTTGAGGTCTGCAACATAGTGCCTGCTAATTCTTATTCCTGCGGAAGTATGGGATATGGAACATATATTGATGTAATGGTTCAATAGAGGCAAATATAGGTAAATTCTGTGCAATAGGGTCAAAAGTATATGTTTCGATATATGTTCATCCAACTTCTTACCCTTACGTTACAATTAGTCCGATGTTCTATTCCATGAGATGTCAGAATTCCCATACTTTTCAACTCATCAATCTTTTCACGAAGACTTGTCTTTTGCAGAAATTGGCAATGATGTTTGGATTTACCAGAATAGAATAGTTTTATGATAGGCGGAGTGTATATTGGAGATGGTGCTGTTGTGTGTGCAGGAGCAGTTGTTCTCAAGGATGTTTTTCCTTATTCTGTCGTTGGGGGGGGGATCAGCGAAAATTATCAAATATAGGTATTCTGAAGATGATATTGAGTGCTTTTAAACTTCAAATGGTGGGATAAACCAGTAGAGTGGCTGCGTGTTAATTGGGAAAAATTGAATCATTTCTCAGATTTGTCTCAAAGTTAGTTATGCTTTCTTGTCATTATGCAACAACGGCTTTCCTCCATCGATATTTGCAAGGGACTGCTGATTGTCCTTGTCGTCATGGTTCATATGTCATTGGCACTCGACAGGGTAGTATTGGATTATCCTTATGTGCGTTTTCTTACCAATACACTTGCTTTTTCTATACAGGCTTCTTCATGCCTGTATTCTTTGTGTTATCGGGTTATATGTTTAATTTTAACAAATCTTTTGCTGTTTTGACGGCAATGTTAAAGGATTTCTTGTATCTGTATTAAAAGGAAATGACGGATAAGGGTCTTGTCAGGGGATTGACATCGAGCGACATCCATTTATATGGAACCCTGAATGATCGGCAGGTAGCATATGCCTATTGATGGCTGATTCTAAGGTGATGGCTTGTTTCACTCAGTGTGGCATTAATCCACAAAGTTGGTAACATTAAAACACTGACACAGAGATATAGGGAAACTATGCTGATCCGATGTTTTATGATTGGACGTGCTCCCCAAAAACTGGTTAACTTGATAGGCCATGCCCTCTGTAATAGCTGTAGATTGGAAGCTGCCCGACAATTAATTGTCTGAGATATTGGATTGTATAGAGGATTATCAATCACTTGCTGGCCGTAACTATCAAACAAGCATGCGAAAAAATACCTTGAGACTCACGAATAGAGAAAATCAAGGAAATACCAATGAGTCGGGGAGGTGAAATAATTAACTGATTTATGTCGCAAGAGATCTCACAAAATAAGCGGATAGCAAAAAATACGGTATTCATTTATGTCAAGTTGCTCTTGACAATGATTATTGGATTATATACATCCAGAACTATACTTTGTATTCTTGGAGTCTCAGACTATGGGTTGTTAAATGTTACCGGAGGCGTGTTGGGAATGTTTACGTTTTTGTCAGCTGGCTTGGGAGGAGCAACCACTCGATTTATCAACTTCGAAATGGGAAAGAAGGAATATGGCAATCTAAATCGTGTTTTCAATATCTGCCTGACTCTTCATTTTGTGATTGCGGCTGTCGTTTTTTTACTTGGTGAGACAATAGGGGTGTATTATATCTATCATTATTTGAATGTAGAGAATGGACGTCAAGATGATGCAATGTTCATATATCAAATTTCGATTGTATTTACATGCATTGGGATTATCAACGGACCTTATGGAGGTTTGTTGAATGCCTATGAGAAATTCTTTGAGACAACTGTAATCAATATCATAAGTACATCGATAACCCTTCTCATTGTAATAGCCCTTACTTTTGTTGGCGGAGATGTGTTGAGACTTTATGTTGCACTTTCGACGCTTACGTCTGTATTTTCTTTCTTGGCGATACAGTATTTGGCACACCATTATTGGCCAGATACTGTGAAACTAAAGTTTGTCAGACGCGATTCAAGATACAAGGAGATAATCTCTTATAGCGGATACAATATCGGTTCAACTCTTTCTTTGATGGCTCGTTCTACAGGTAGTGATTTGCTGATTAATCTGTTTTTCGGAACAGCAGTAAATGGTGCTTATGCAGTGGCCCGTTCTGTTCAAAACTATGTAAATACTTTCGTTAGTAATTTTGATGCTGCAGCTGCCCCACAGATAACTCAGGCTTATAGTGGTCACGATGCGAACCGATACAACTATATTATTTTCAAAGTAGGTAAATTTGGCTTTTTAGCTATGTTGCTTGCTTATTTCCCTCTTAATGCAGAACTGCTGTGGATACTTGAATTATGGTTGGGTAATGTTCCTGAGAGCACCTTGCAATTCTGTCAATGTACGTTGTTGATAGTGTTGGTATCTTCAACCTCTGGAGGTATTGCACAGTTTATTAATGGTTCTGGTAAAATCAAATGGTTTAAAATAGAATCAAGTGTTCTGTTCTTGCTTTGCATCCCTGTCGGATATATTCTCTTTAAACAGGGCTTTCCTGCATATTCCATTCTCGTCTTATTTGTAATAGCTGATATACTACAGCGATGCATACAGTTGGTTTTACTAAAAGTAATTCTGAATTTTGATGTTGTTATATATATCCGTGAGGTTTATGTTCGTCCGTTTGTTATCACAGGTATCATGTATTTTTATCTCTTTATATATTCCCGTTTGCCGTTGGATGGTCACGCCTTTCATTTTTGGGGTTTTGTCTTTACATTTCTTCTCACATTGTTTTTTGTTTTGTATGTGGGACTTAAAAGTAATGAAAGAAAAGTGATATATGATGTTATAAAGAAGAAAGTTTATCATGGATAGTTTGACATTAGATTTTCAATATACAGTCGCTATTATTATCCCTAACTGGAATGGAAAGAATTTTCTGGCAGAAATGCTGGATAGTATTCTTGTTCAAACGTTCACGGACTTTAAGGTTTTTGTTGTTGATGATGGATCAACTGATGGCTCGATAGACATTCTTAGGGAATATGTCTGTAAAGATAAAAGGATAAATTACACTGTTAGGAATCGAGAACCTAAGGGTGCTCAAACGTGTCGTAATATGGGTTATGGACTTAGTAAAGGAGCAAAGTATGTCCTCTTTTTTGACAATGATGACCTTGTTGCTCCGCATTGTTTAGAGCAACGTGTCCATTTCATGGAGTTACATTCAGAATTGGACTTTGGTATTTTCCCAGCTATTAATTTTAGAAAGCAGCCTTATGATTTTACGACTATGGTATGGGGATGTCGTTATCTTGATGATTCGTTGAAAGCAATCTTCGACTGGACACTTCCGATGGTAGGCTGGACAAATATTTACAAACGATTATCTTATGAGAGAAAAGAACTACAGTGGGATGAACAATTAAGGTCGATGCAGGATTCCGACTTTAACATTCAGGCAATCCTGAAAGGCTGTAAGTTTGAGTATGCCGATGATGCTAAACCTGACTATTTTTACAGAGATGCGGAAGAATCCGTCAGTTCGAAACTTTATTCAAAAGAACATGCTGACAGCCATGTGCATCTTATCAAGAAAATTCTTGAAAGCCTAAACGATGTACAGCAAATGAAATATAGTAAAGATTTGATGTGCTACTTCATCAAGTTTGTGGAAATCATGATTACACATAAAGAGCAGGTGAAAAAGTTAATCAACACTTCTTGGATTTATTCACATCGTTGGTTTTACGTCAGGCTTAAATTGTGGCAACTATTAGGTTGTAAGGGAAAAATTCTATATTGTCTTTTTTCTAAGGAATTCGACCTCTTCAACCAAAAGCAAACTGCTTGGAGAGAATTCGGGTCAGAAAAGGTTCATTCACTCTTAAAATAAATATATGCGATTTTCATTTGTACTTCCCGCGTGGAAAGGTAAATATTTAATGGAGGCTGTTCAAGCAATTTTGGACCAGTCGTATCAGGATTTTGAGTTAGTGGTGGTCGATGATTGTTCGCCTGAGAATTTGAAGGAAATCGTATTGTCTTTTGATGATGCAAGAATATCTTATCATCGTAATGAAAAGAATTTAGGTGCCAAGAATCTTGTTGACCAGTGGAATCATTGTTTAACCTTTGCAAAAGGCAATTATATTATTTTAGCAACAGATGACGATCTGTATGAACCAAATTTCTTAGAGGAAATATCTGGATTAATCGATAAATACCCGAATGTGGACTTGCTTCGCTGTCGCATTATGCAAATTATGGATAATGGGAAAATTTTAGGAATGGACGGATATTATAAAGAAAATATGAGTTTCTCTGAGTTTGTCTTCTATATGATGCATGGCATGAAGAGTGGTATACCTCAGTATGTCTTCAAGCGTATAGCATTAGTAGAAGCAGGAGGCTTCGTCAATTTTCCTCATGCTTGGGCTTCTGATGACGCTTCTGCTATTAATTTGGCTCGGAATGGGGCGGCAATTAGTAATAAATGCTTAGTGAAATTTCGTATTAATAGTGGTATAAATATCACAAGTAATCAAAATTTAATGCCAGAGAAGACACAAGCTCTACTTGCGTACTATAAATGGCTGAAGAAAAATTTAAGTTGCATTAAGCCCATTGATGATTATCATGAATATTTGTATAGGAATACAGTAGCACAACTGCCTATCAAAGTGAAATTAATGATACTTCAGCAAGTTGAGCCTACACCGTTATTGATTAAATTAAAATGTTGGCTTATCATCTTGAAATGTTCTGAGTTAGTTTTCAAAAATAAATTATCAATTTTCTACCGAACACTTTGATGGAAAGCCACAACAATTATGTTGCAATTGCTAAGGGGATGTGTATCATTTTTATGGTAAGTAAGTGTACAAAATTAGTTTATACAAAATAAGTCTATTTAAATCCCGTTCTACTATTAGTTATGGGAAAGCCAAAAGTATTGGAGTTAACCGAGGCGCAGCACCTCGAACTCGATAGGGGATTTCGTTTGGGCGAAAAACATTGCTTCC
>JALFBL010000116.1 GCA_022773395.1 Prevotella sp. | reverse complement strand
TTGCTGTCCGGTAAAACTTTTGTTAATATCAACAATTAGGGCCGACACTTCTCCCGAGGTATCAGCCCTTTTGGTTATCTTTGTTTTTGGAAAAAATATAACCATGAGCAAAGATAGTCATTTTACCGGACAGCAATAATTCGGTATCATAAAAACAAAAAGTGCTCTCATCCCTAAAGACGAGAGCACTGATCTTTAATAATAATGATTATTCTGTCTTTGCCTCTTCAACAGTTGCAGGTGCTTCAGTAGCAGTTGTCTCAGCAGCCTTTTTCTTGCCACCACGGCGTGTACGCTTAGCGGCAGACTTCGGAGTCTTGGCCATATTCTCATCGAAGTCAACAAGTTCGATGAATGCAATCTGCGCTGCATCTCCTTGGCGTGTACCCAACTTGATGACACGGGTGTAGCCTCCGGGACGGTCTCCGATTTTTTCTGCTACGATGCCGAAAAGTTCTTTCAAGGCCTCTTTGTTCTGCAAATAGCGGAAAACGACACGGCGCGAACTTGTACTGTCATCCTTTGAACGGGTGAGCAGTGGCTCCACATATTTTTTAAGAGCCTTGGCTTTGGCAAGAGTCGTAGTGATTCTTTTGTGCATAATCAACGAAATGGCCATGTTTGCGAGCATAGCCTTGCGGTGAGATGCAGTACGACTCAAATGGTTGAATTTTTTATTGTGTCTCATTGTTCTTTTTTGTTAATGTGGACAAGGAAGTCTATTCTTTATCCAGTTTGTACTTTGTAATATCCGTTCCAAACGACAGATTCAGACTCTCGAGCAAATCATCAAGCTCAGAAAGCGATTTCTTACCGAAGTTGCGGAACTTCAGGAGGTCGGTTTTGTTGTACTGAACCAAATCACCAAGCGTATCCACATCGGCTGCCTTGAGACAGTTGAGGGCACGAACCGACAGGTTCATGTCGATAAGACGGGTCTTGAGCAATTGGCGCATGTGCAAAACTTCTTCATCAAATTCCTGATTGCCGTCCACATCTGTATTCTCAAGAGTGATTTTCTCGTCAGAGAACAGCATGAAATGGTAAATAAGAATTTTGGAAGCCTCTTTTAGCGCATCTTTCGGGTGAATGGAACCATCCGTAGTCACTTCGAGAATGAGCTTATCGTAGTCGGTCTTCTGCTCAACACGATACGGCTCTACCGTATATTTGACATTGCGGATAGGGGTGTAAATCGAATCGATAGGAATAACGTTGACATCGGTGCAGAATTCACGATTCTCGTCAGCAGGCACGTATCCACGACCCTTGTTCACGGTAATATCTATCTGCATCGAAGCTTTGGAATCCAAATGACAAATCACCAAATCAGGGTTTAACACTTCAAATCCAGTCAGATACTTACCTATATCACCTGCTTTGAACTCGGTGGAATTCTCTACGGTGATACTAACTTTCTCGTTCTCGAATTCTTCTACTACTTGCTTGAAGCGTACTTGCTTCAGATTCAAGATAATGTTGGTTACATCCTCTTTTACACCAGGTACTGACGAGAACTCATGCTCAACGCCTGCAATCTTGACAGTGTTGATAGCATAGCCCTCAAGTGATGAAAGGAGAATGCGGCGTAAGGAGTTACCAATGGTCACGCCAAAGCCCGGCTCAAGAGGACGGAACTCGAACTTACCGAATTTGTCATCAGCCTCCAGCATTACTACTTTATCAGGTTTTTGAAATGCTAATATCGCCATTAATTTAATGATTTATTTAGAGTACAACTCAACGATTAACTGTTCCTTTATGTTTTCTGGGATGTCGGCACGTTCTGGTTTATGCAAGAACTTACCGCTCTTGGTATTCTCATCCCATTCAATCCAAGGATACTTGCTGTGATTGAAGCCAGCCAATGCAGCAACGATGACCTCCAGCGATTTGGATTTTTCGCGAACACCTACGATTTGCCCAGGCTTAACAGCATAAGAAGGAATGTTAACAACGGCTCCGTCAACAATGATATGCTTGTGTCCTACCAATTGGCGAGCAGCCGCACGTGTAGGTGCAATACCCAAACGATATACCACATTGTCGAGACGACTCTCAAGGTTCTGAAGAAGAACCTCACCCGTAATGCCGCTTGACTTGGCAGCCTTTTCAAACATATTACGGAATTGACGCTCCAACACACCGTAAGTGTATTTAGCCTTCTGCTTCTCTGCCAACATGACCGCATACTCCGACATCTTGCGACGACGGTTGTTGCCATGCTGTCCAGGAGGGAAGTTTCTCCTGGACAAAACTTTGTCAGCGCCGAAAATGGCCTCGCCAAATCGACGTGAAATTCTTGATTTCGGTCCTATATATCTTGCCATAATACTAAAATATTCACTTGTTAATAATAATTATACGCGGCGACGCTTCGGAGGGCGACAGCCATTGTGTGGCAGCGGTGTTACATCTACAATCTCTGTAACCTCGATACCTGCAGTATGTACGGCACGGATAGCGCTCTCTCGACCGTTTCCTGGACCTTTTACAAATGCTTTTACTTTACGCAATCCAAGGTCAAACGCAACCTTGGCACAGTCTTCAGCAGCCATTTGAGCAGCATAAGGAGTATTCTTCTTGGAACCACGGAATCCCATCTTACCTGCAGAAGACCAAGAGATAACCTGCCCCTCGCTGTTTGCCAAAGACACGATGATATTGTTGAACGAACTGTGAACATGAAGTTGCCCGAGGGCATCGACTTTCACATTTCTTTTCTTTGATGTTGTTGCTTTCTTTGCCATGACTTTAAATTTTTAACGGTTCAATTTACTTTGTGGCCTTCTTCTTGTTCGCAACAGTCTTCTTCTTTCCTTTACGGGTACGGGCATTGTTCTTTGTGCTCTGTCCGCGAACAGGAAGACCATTACGATGGCGCACGCCACGATAACAACCAATATCCATCAGTCGCTTGATGTTCATTTGGATCTCACTGCGGAGATCACCTTCTACCTTGAATTCAGCGCCGATAATTTCACGGATTTTGGCTGCCTGGTCGTCAGTCCACTCATTGACTTTCAAGTCACGGCTAACTCCTGCCTTATCCAATATCTTTGCTGAACTACTTCGACCTATACCATAGATATAAGTCAATGCGATTTCGCCACGCTTGTTTTGGGGCAAATCTACTCCAACAATTCTTATTGCCATTGTTTGATAATTGATAAAATGATACTAAAATTTGATTTTGCCAAAATGCATGCAAAGTTAGGAATAATTATCTTGATTCCTTTCTTTTTATGCATATTTAACTTTACCCTTGACGTGTCTTATACTTAGGGTTCTTCTTGTTGATAACGAACAGGCGACCTTTTCGACGTACAATCTTACAGTCGGGAGTACGTTTCTTTAACGATGCTCTTGTCTTCATTTCTTTCTCAATATTTTATTTGTACCTAAATACTATTCTGCCTTTTGTGAGATCGTAAGGACTCATTTCCACCTTTACTTTATCGCCCGGCAGGATCTTGATATAATGCATACGCATTTTTCCAGAGATGTGGGCAATAATCTGAACACCATTTTCCAATTCTACACGAAACATTGCGTTCGATAAACTTTCGATGATAGTCCCGTCTTGCTCAATAGCGGATTGTTTTGCCATATTAATCAGTATAAAATTCTTTCAATTGACTCAATTTCTTCAAACGATGATAAGATTTCTGCCTTTCCTTTTCTCACTACGATTGTATGCTCGAAGTGTGCAGCAGGTTTACGGTCCTGCGTACGTATCGTCCACTTATCTGAAGCATCCATATAGATAGCCCTGTTCCCCATGGTTACCATTGGTTCAATGGCTATACACATACTGTCTTTCAGCATGATGCCGTTTCCGCGTCTTCCGTAATTGGGAATTTGTGGATCCTCATGCATCTCCTTGCCAATCCCATGGCCAGTCAATTCCCGGACAATCCCATATCCCTGTGCTTCACAATGGTCTTGCACCGCACTGCCTATATCGCCAACATGCTTGCCTGCCACCGCATTTTCGATTCCAAGATAGAGACTTTCCTTTGTTGTCTTGAGCAACATCTTGACATCCTCGTCAACTTCTCCCACACAGAAAGTATAGGCAGAGTCGCCATTGAACCCGTCAAGCAACGTTCCACAATCCACAGATATGACGTCTCCCTCTTTGAGAACGGTTTCACGATTCGGCACTCCATGAACAACCGCATCATTTACAGAAGTACATATACTCGCAGGAAAAGGCTCTCCATAAGGATTTGGGAAATTCTTGAAAGTGGGGGTTGCCCCATGGTCTCGAATAAATTCTTCCGCAATCTCATCCAGCCGGAGAGTCGTGATTCCCGGTTTGATATGTTTGGCCAGTTCACCAAGCGTTTTACCTACAAGTTGGTTTGCCCGGCGCATCAGCTCTATCTCATCTTCCGTCTTCAGGAAAATCTTCATCCGAAAAGATTAATAGGCGGTAACCACTCCGTTATGGGTGGTTCTCACACGTCCCGAATTCAGCAATCCATCATAATGGCGCATCATAAGATGACTCTCTATTTGAGTGAGTGTGTCAATGACAACTCCTACAAGAATCAGCAAAGACGTGCCTCCGAAGAACTGAGCGAATCCCTGTTGCACATTCAGCAATGAAGCAAGCGCAGGCATAATCGCAATGAATGCGATGAAAAGCGATCCCGGGAATGTAATCCTTGACATGATCATGTCAATATAATCAGCCGTTGGCTTTCCTGGTTTTACACCTGGAATAAACCCGTTGTTGCGCTTCATGTCTTCAGCCATTTGAGTGGGATTCAACGTAATTGCCGTATAGAAATAAGTAAACAGGACAATCAGTGCGGCAAATACTACGTTATACAGAAGGCTGTTATGATTCAAGAGTGCTTGGAGTACAGAATTGGTACTATCCATCGAATACTGAACAATTGCCAATGGAATAAACATCAACGCTTGTGCGAAAATGATAGGCATCACATTGGCTGCGAACAATTTCAAGGGAATGTACTGGCGTGCTCCTCCATATTGCTTATTTCCTACAACCCTCTTGGCATACTGCACCGGAACCTTGCGGGTTCCCTGCACCAGAAGAATTGCTGCACAAATTACGGCATACAGTATGAGAAGTTCTACAATCAGCATCACCAAACCACCGCCTGCTATTGCTGTAAAGCGAGAGCTCACCTCTTGTACAAACGACTGTGGCAAACGAGCGATAATGCCAATCATGATGATGATGGAAACACCGTTGCCAATACCCTTGTCGGTAATACGTTCACCCAGCCAGAGGATAAACATAGAACCTGCTGCAAGGATAATCATACCTGTAGCCATAAAGAATCCCCAGCTGATTCCGGAAGCAATGGCTCCAGCAGCCTGTACTTTTAGGTTCATGAGGTAGGCAGGTGCTTGGAAGAACAAGATGATGACAGTGAGCATACGTGTGTACCATTGGATTTTCTTGTGTCCGCTCTCTCCCTCACGCTGCATCTTCTGGAAATAGGGCACGGCCATTGCAAGCAGCTGCATCACGATTGACGCAGAAATGTATGGCATGATTCCCAACGCAAAAATAGACGCATTGGAGAAGGCACCACCTGAGAACATATCAAGGAGTGACATCAAACCGCCTGACGTCTGTTTCTGCAACTGCTCCAAAGCGGTAGGATTAATTCCCGGCAGAACGACAAACGAGCCGAAACGATAGATTGCCACGAATAAGATGGTGATGAGGATTCGCTCTCGCAAATCCTCTATCTTCCAACAATTCTTCAGGTATTCAATAAATTTTTTCATTGAAGTTAGATTATAATTGTGTTACCTCCGACAGCTTTGATTGCCTCTTCAGCTGTCTTTGAGAAAGCATTTGCCTCAACATCAACCTTTGCTTTCAATTCACCATTTCCAAGAATCTTCACCAGTTTTTTCCCTCTAACAAGGCCTGCTGCAACCAATTCGGCCATGCCGATTTTGGTAAGATTCTTTTCCTCTGCCAATTTCTGGAGAGTTGACAAATTAACTGCAAGATATTCCTTATGATTGATATTCTTGAAACCTGCTTTCGGAACACGACGTTGCAAAGGCATCTGTCCACCTTCAAAACCAATCTTCCTCTTATAACCAGAACGAGCTTTCGCACCCTTGTGACCACGGGTAGAAGTTCCGCCCAAACCAGAGCCTGAACCACGACCGATTCGACGACGAGAATGCGTTGAGCCTTGTGCTGACTTCAAATTATTTAATTTCATAATCCAAATCTATTTATTAACGTTCAACGTTTGATTATTCCACTATGGTTACCAGATGGTGCACCTTGCGGATCATGCCACGGTTACATGGGGTATCTTCACACTCAACAACCTGAGAAATTTTGCGCAATCCTAAAGACTGAAGCGTACGTTTCTGGTCAATAGGCGCACCGATTTTACTCTTTATTTGCTTGATTTTAATTGTTGCCATATTTTAGTATTCCTTCACTTATCCGTTAAACACTTTTTGCATACTGATACCACGCGCCCCGGCAATTGTATAGGCATCACGCATCTGGCTCAAAGCCAAGATTGTTGCCTTTACAAGATTGTGGGGGTTTGAAGAGCCCTTCGACTTTGCCAGAATGTCTTTCACGCCAGCACTCTCAAGAACGGCACGCATAGCACCACCCGCAACAAGTCCGGTACCGGCAGCAGCCGGTTTCAAGAACACGCGCGCACCACTAAAACGTGCCTCTATTTCATGAGGAACCGTACCTTTAAGAACAGGAACTTTGATCAAATTCTTCTTGGCGGCCTCTGTGCCTTTCGAAATGGCAGCAGTCACTTCGCCTGCCTTGCCAAGCCCCCAGCCAATCACACCATTGCCGTCACCGACAACAACGATTGCTGCAAACGTGAACGTGCGACCTCCCTTAGTTACCTTTGTAACACGGTTTATAGCAACCAGTCTGTCTTTCAACTCAACGTCACTACTTATTTTAACTTTGTTCATTGCCATAATCGTTTAAAATTTAAGTCCACCTTTACGTGCGCCGTCAGCAAGTTCCTTCACGCGGCCATGATACAAATAACCGTTGCGGTCGAATACCACCTGGGAAATTCCCACTTCGATAGCTCTCTTCGCTACAAGTTCACCCACCGCTGCAGCCTGTTCTTTCTTTGGTTTCTTCTCCATTCCGAGCGATGATGCAGAAGCAAGCGTACTACCGGTCAAATCATTAATAATCTGAGCATAAATCTGCTTGTTGCTGCGGAATACACTTAAACGCGGGCGCTCTGCGGTTCCGTTTACGCTCTTGCGAATTCTAAACTTTATCTTGATTCGTCTTTCTACTTTCTTTGTTGTCATAATCGTAAATAATTAAAATTACTTAGCTGAAGCTGACTTACCAGACTTTCTGCGGATAACCTCGCCTTTGAACAAGATACCTTTTCCTTTATAAGGCTCAGGCATACGGAAAGAACGAATTTTTGCACAAATCAAACCGAGCAACTCTTTGTTGCAAGACTCCAGAGTAATCTGAGGATTCTGATTTCTTTCAGATTTCGTTTCAACCTTCACTTCCTTGGGAAGTTCGAGGAAAATCGGGTGCGTATAACCGAGCGTCAGCTCGATGAGATTTCCTTGGTTTGAAACACGATAACCTACACCGACCAGTTCCAATTCCTTTTTATAGCCCTCGCTTACACCGACAACCATGTTGTTGACAAGCGAACGATACAAACCATGGAAAGCCTGCTTCTGCTTATAGTTCACAGGACTATTCTCGTCGATTTCAAATGTAATTCGTCCATCTTCAATCTTAACGATGATAGATGAATCCACTTTCTGAGAAAGTTCTCCCTTAGGGCCTTTCACACTCACGATGCCGCCATTCTGAGAAACAGTAACGCCAGCCGGTATCACAATGGGTAATTTACCAATTCTTGACATTCTTCAATCCTCCAATTAATAGACATAGCAAAGCACCTCACCTCCGATCTTCAAATCGGAAGCCTCTTTGTCTGTCATTACTCCCTGGGATGTAGATAAGATGGCGATACCTAATCCGTTAATAACTCTCGGCATGTCTTTATATCCCGTGTACTTGCGAAGACCGGGGGTCGACACTCTTTTCAGAACTCTAATTGCGTTCTCCTTGGTTTCAGGATTATACTTCAAGGCAACCTTGATTGTTCCTTGAGGGCCATCCTCGATGAACTTATAGTTCAGGATGTAGCCCTTCTCGAAGAGGATTTTCGTAATTTCCTTCTTCAAATTCGAAGCTGGTACTTCAACAACACGGTGATGAGCCATGATTGCATTTCTCAACCTCGTCAGATAATCTGCTATTGGATCTGTCATAATATAAATGTTTAATTAATCGGGACTTCCCCGACAATATTAAAATTGTAGCCTTTTGTCTGAAAATTACCAGCTTGCTTTCTTCACGCCGGGAATCAAACCTGCTGATGCCATTTCACGGAACTGAATACGTGAAAGACCAAACTGGCGGATGTACCCTTTGGGACGACCAGTAATCTTGCAGCGATTGTGCAGACGAATCGGATTAGCATTCTTGGGAATGCTCTGCAACTTGCGCGCAGCCTCGTATGCTTCCGCAGGATCGTCAGTCTTTGCGATGATGTTCTTCAACGCAGCGCGTTTTTCAGCATAGCGAGCCACCAGTTTCGCACGCTTCACCTCACGTGCTTTCATTGATTCTTTTGCCATATCTTAATCCTTTTTATCGTTTTTGAATGGGAGACCGAATGCCTTGAGCAAAGCGTAGCCCTCCTCATCGGTTTGAGCTGACGTTACAAACGTAATGTTCATGCCTTGAATACGGTCAATTGCATCAATGTTGATTTCTGGGAAGATGATCTGTTCCTGAATACCCAGTGTATAATTTCCGCGACCGTCAAACTTGCTTTCGATACCTTTGAAGTCACGAATACGCGGCAAAGCGACACGCACCAGTTTCTCCAAGAACTCGTACATGCGCTCACGACGAAGCGTCACCATCACTCCAATTGGCATTTTCTTGCGCAGTTTGAAATTGGCAATATCCTTTTTGGAATAAGTAGCAACCGCCTTCTGACCAGTGATGGCAGAGATCTCGTTAATCGCCACGTCAATGATTTTCTTGTCCTGAGTGGCGTCACCGAGTCCCTGATTCACCACAATTTTCTTGAGAGCAGGAATCTGCATACTTGAAGAGTAGTTGAACTGCTTCTTTAATTCAGGAGCGATGGTTTCAATGTATGTCTTCTTTAATTGTGCTGTATTCATTATTTAATCTCCTCCCCTGACTTTTTAGCGATACGGATAACATTCTTACCGTCTTTCTTGACAGAAATACGGGTAGGCTTGCCGCTCTTCGGATCTATCAGACTTAAATTTGAAATATGTATAGGAGCCTCCTGCTTGATGATTCCACCCTGCGGATTCTTGGCAGAGGGCTTTGCGCTCTTCGAGACGATGTTCACGCCTTCAACGATGGCACGCTCTTTCGCCACCAGCACCTTGAGCACCTTTCCAGTCTTGCCCTTATCCTCACCGGAGAGAACATAGACCGTATCGTTTTTCCTTATATGTAACTTAGCCATTACTCTTATTTTTTAAATGATTAAAGAACCTCAGGTGCCAGAGAAACGACTTTCATATTCACTGCACGAAGCTCGCGAGCAACAGGGCCGAAAATACGGCTTCCACGAAGTTCGCCAGCGTTGTTGAGCAGTACGCAGGCATTGTCGTCGAAACGGATGTATGAACCATCAGGACGGCGAACTTCCTTCTTTGTGCGTACTATCAAAGCCTTAGATACTGCACCCTTTTTCACTTCACTTGTAGGGATTGCGCTCTTGACAGAAACCACAATCACATCACCTACACTTGCATAACGGCGGCGGGTTCCTCCCAACACGCGGATACAAAGAGCCTCGCGTGCACCACTGTTATCACATACTGTAAGTCTTGATTCTGCTTGTATCATAAATTACTTAGCTTTTTCAATTATTTGAACTAATCTCCATCTCTTTGTTCTTGACAAAGGACGTGTTTCCATGATGAGCACAGTATCACCAATGTTACACTCATTCTTCTCATCATGCACATGGTACTTCTTTGTCTTGAGGACAAATTTACCATAGATGGGGTGTTTCTCCTTGAACTTAGATGCAATAACAATGGTTTTATCCATCTTGTTGCTCACTACAACACCCGTTCTTGTTTTTCTTAAATTTCTTGTTTCCATCTGAACCATTGTTATTTATTAAGTTCTCTCTGACGAAGTTCTGTTTTCATACGTGCGATATCACGACGAGTAATCTTAATCTGAGATGGATTTTCAAGCGGTGTGATGGAATGGTTGATTTTCATCTGGTTCAACTTTCCGATCTCAACTTCCATGCGCTCTACCAAATCACTGGTACTGAGCTCTTTCAATTCTTTACTCTTCATTTTTTAAGCGTTTTTATCGTAATCACGTCTTACAACAAACTTAGTTTTCACAGGCAATTTCTGGGCACCAAGGCGGAGAGCCTCTTTCGCCACTTCAAAAGGAACGCCTTCTACTTCAAAGAGGACACGCCCCGGTGTAACCGGTGCTACCCATCCCATGGGATCTCCCTTACCTTTACCCATACGTACATCGGCAGGCTTGCGGGTGATGGGTTTATCAGGGAAAACACGAATCCAGACCTGACCTTCACGTTGCATATAACGGTTAATCGCAACGCGGGCAGCCTCTAACTGTCGACTGTCGAGCCATTTTGCATCAAGCGTCTTAATACCAAATGTACCGAAAGCCAACTGTGTACCTCTGTGAGCGTTGCCTTTATTGCCGCGCCCGTCTTGAGGTCTTCTATATCTTACTCTTTTTGGCTGTAACATGATAAAATTCTACTTTTTCGTCATTATTTATTTCTTCTACGATTACCGCGTCCGCCTGTTCTGCCGCTGTTTCCGCGTCCGCCCTGCTTCTCTTGTGTGAAGTTGGGGGTAAGGTCGCGCTTTTCGTAAACCTCTCCACGGCAAATCCAAACCTTGATACCTAAAATACCTACTTTGGTAAGTGCTTCGGTATGGCAGTAATCAATATCCGCCCTGAAAGTATGCAAGGGAGTACGTCCCTCCTTGATCATTTCCTTACGAGCCATTTCAGCACCGTTCAGACGACCAGTGATTTGTACCTTGATACCTTCTGCCCCAGCACGCATTGTATTAGCAACGGCCTGCTTGATGGCACGGCGATAAGCAATTTTACCTTCTACCTGACGAGCAATGTTGTTGGCAACGATTGTAGCGTCGAGTTCCGGTTTCTTCACCTCGAAGATGTTGATTTGAATCTCCTTGTCATAAAGTTTCTTCAACTCTTCCTTCAGCTTGTCAACATCCTGACCACCTTTACCAATGACAATACCCGGACGGGCTGTACAAACAGTAATGGTAACCAGCTTCAAGGTGCGCTCGATGACAATCTTCGATACGCTTGCCTTTGCCAGACGTTCGTTGAGGTACTTGCGGATTTTCAGGTCTTCTACCAGATTGTCACCGAAGTTTTTTCCTCCGAACCAGTTTGAGTCCCAACCGCGGATAATTCCCAAGCGGTTGCTAATTGGATTAACTTTCTGTCCCATACTGTTTATTAATTTTCTTCTTTGGTTTTAGTGTCCACGAACAAAGTTACGTGATTAGAACGTTTGCGGATACGGTATCCACGCCCCTGAGGTGCCGGACGCATACGCTTCATGGTAACGCCTTCATCAACGAAGACCCTTGAAATATAAAGTTCACCGCCCTCTGCCTTACGGTCGTTTTTCTGTTCCCAGTTGTTGATGGCAGAACGGAGAAGTTTCTCTACATCAGCGGCTGCCGCTTTCTTGGAGAATCTCAGCACACCGAGAGCTCGGTTCACTTCCATCCCGCGAATCATATCTACGACATAGCGCATTTTGCGGGGTGACGACGGAACGCCTCTGAGTGTCGCAAAATACAATGTCTTGAGGGCTTCTTTTCTTTTTTCAGCCGATATTTTTTTTCTTGCTCCCATTATTTTCTTTTTTTAAATGGTTTTAGCCCGTTTACTTCTTGTTACCGGCATGGCCACCGAAACGACGTGTAGGTGCGAACTCGCCCAACTTGTGTCCCACCATGTTCTCAGTAATGTAAACAGGGATAAATTTGTTTCCGTTATGAACAGCCACAGTGTGCCCCACGAAATCCGGGGAAATCATTGAAGCTCTGGCCCATGTCTTAACGACATTCTTCTTGCCACCCTCATTCATGGCGAGAATTTTCTTCTCGAGTGACACGTTAATGTACGGACCTTTTTTTAATGAACGACTCATAATTTACTTCAGTTTACTTTGTTATTTATTAGCTCTTGCAATGATATACTTGTTAGAGTGCTTCTTCGGTGCTCTTGTCTTGAGACCCTTAGCATACAAGCCCTTGCGTGAACGTGGATGTCCACCGCTCTGACGGCCTTCACCACCACCCATCGGGTGATCGTGCGGGTTCATAACAACACCACGGTTGTGCGGGCGGCGTCCCAACCAGCGCGAGCGTCCAGCCTTTCCAGACCGCTCCAGGGCATGGTCGGTGTTGCCTACTACACCAACAGTGGCTTTACAAGCACTGAGAATCTTACGTGTCTCTCCCGAGGGGAGTTTGATCACACAATAACTGCCTTCACGAGAAGTAAGCTGAGCGAAATTACCAGCCGAACGAACCAATTTTGCACCCTGTCCAGGACGCAGTTCAATGTTGTGAACCACCGTACCCACAGGAATGCTTGCCAGTGGCAGGGCATTACCCACCTCAGGCGCAGCCTCTGCGCCTGACAGCAGTGTCGTACCTACTGCCAGTCCGTTGGGAGCAATAATGTAACGTTTTTCACCATCAGCGTAATACAACAAAGCGATACGAGCCGAGCGGTTCGGATCGTATTCGATTGTCTTTACTACAGCTGGAACACCATCTTTCTCACGTTTGAAATCGATAAAACGATACTTTCTTTTATGACCGCCGCCGATGTAGCGGACGGTCATTTTACCGGTGTTGTTTCGGCCACCGGTTGAGCGTTTACCGTAAACGAGAGACTTCTCTGGCACGGATGCAGTAATTTCCTCGAACGTGCCAATAACTTTGTGTCTTTGACCGGGTGTAACCGGTTTTAATTTACGTACTGCCATTTTTTATTTAAATATTGCTGTAAAAATCAATTGCATCGCCCTCTTTCAGAGTAACGATTGCCTTCTTGAACGCTCTGCGCTGTCCTTTGATCAGCCCTGCCTTTGTATAGCGGCTTGAACGTTTGCCGGCATAACGCAAGGTATTCACATCTATAACAGTCACATGATACATCCCTTCAACTTCTTTTTTGATTTCAAGTTTATTTGCCTCGGGACGCACGATGAATCCATACTTAGGCTCTGCCACCTTTTTTCTTTCTTCACCCTTTATCTTGTAAGTTCTTTCCGTAGAAGACTTGTCTGTAATCTTGGTCATCTTTTCAGTGACCAGAGGTTTAATGATAAATGCCATATCTGTGCTCCTTTACTTTGTTAACATGCCGTCGATTATCTTCAACGCATTTTCGGTCATGACAAGCACATCCGCATTCAAAACCTTGTAAGCATTGATGGTGGATGCGATCATAACCTCAGAACGCTGCAAGTTACGAGCCGACAAATATACGTTTTTATTTACTTCCGGCAAAACAAGAAGAACCTTGCGCCCATCAACTTTAAGATTTTTAGTAATATTTACAAAATCTTTTGTCTTTGGAGCTTCAAAAGTGAAGTCCTCCAAGATAACGATGGCATTTTCCTGTGCCTTGTACGAGAGTGCGCTTCTGCGTGCAAGTTCCTTGGTTTTCTTGTTCAACTTCGTGCGATAGTCGCGTGGTTTCGGGCCGAACACACGTCCACCGCCCACGAGAACCGGTGAATTGATGTCACCGCGACGTGCGCCGCCACCGCCTTTCTGGCGGATCAGCTTGCGCGTGGAACCCGTGTGCTCGCTACGCTCTTTGGCCTTAGCCGTACCTTGACGCTGATTTCCGAGATACTGCTTAACGTCGAGATAGAGTACATGATCGTTAGGCTCAATTCCGAAGACAGATTCGTTTAACGTAACCTTTCTCCCGGTCTCCTGACCTTTGATGTCTAATACGTTAATTTCCATTACTTGTTAATTATTACGGTTGAACCATTGCAACCAGCTACACTACCCTTGACGATGATCAAGTTGTTTTCTGGTATTACCTTTAACACTTTGAGATTTTGGGTCGTGATCCTGTCACCGCCCATCTGACCAGCCATGCGCATTCCCTTGAACACTTTCGCAGGGTATGAACAAGCACCGATTGATCCCGGTTTGCGGGCGCGGTCGTCCTGACCGTGAGTGCTCTGTCCCACACCACCGAATCCGTGGCGCTTCATGACACCCTGAAATCCCTTACCTTTAGAGATTCCCACCACATCCACGAAAGATGTTTCGTTGAAAATCTCAACAGAGATGGTGTCACCGAGGTTGTATTCCTCGTCGAATTTGAACTCGGCCAAGTGGCGCTTTGGTGTTGTTCCCGCTTTCTTGAAGACTCCGAGCATCGGCTTTGTGGCAGACTTTTCTTTCATTTCCTCAAAACCCAACTGAACGGCCTTATAGCCATCCTTTTCAACGGTCTTCACCTGAGTAACAACACAAGGACCAGCTTCGATAACAGTGCACGGCACATTCTTACCGTCGGCACTGAAAACGGATGTCATTCCGATTTTTTTTCCAATTAATCCTGGCATTTCAATTACTATTAAAAATTAAACTATACTTTGATTTCCACTTCAACGCCGCTGGGCAATTCCAACTTCATCAAGGCATCCACTGTCTTTGCAGTTGAACTGTAGATGTCAATCAGACGCTTGTAGTCAGACAACTGGAACTGCTCTCTGGCCTTCTTGTTAACGAAGGTAGAACGGTTTACCGTGTAAATTCTCTTGTGTGTGGGGAGTGGAATAGGGCCGCTGACGATAGCACCGGTTGCTTTCACTGCCTTCACAATTTTCTCTGCTGATTTGTCAACCAATTTGTGGTCGTAGCTCTTCAGCTTGATTCTAATTTTTTGACTCATTGTTATGGTATATGTTATGATTGTCTTTACAAAAGAGAAGTACGCCGTTTAAGAGTCATTCGCTAAACAGCGCCTCCCCCTCTTTTTTGTTTTATCCCTTTACCTTATCGGATTACACCAAATCGGTGCGTCCCTTCACTTCCTCAAGCACTGCCTTGGCAATGGAACTTGACAAAGGAGCGTGGTGGTCGTATTCCATAGAGCTCGTTGCACGGCCCGATGTAATGGTACGCAGAGTGGTTACATAGCCAAACATCTCACCCAGCGGCACCATCGCCTTCACGATGCGCGCACCGCTGCGGGCTTCTTCCATACCCTCTACCTGTCCACGGCGTTTATTCAAGTCACCGATCACGTCACCCATGTTCTCTTCAGGAGTAACAACCTCCAGTTTCATTATCGGCTCCATCAAAACGGGGCCAGCCTTCACGCAAGCATTCTTGTATGCATTGCGGGCAGCAAGCTCGAACGACAACTGGTCAGAGTCAACTGGATGGAACGAACCGTCAAGCAAAGTCACTTTCAGCGTGTCAACAGGATAGCCGCCCAACACACCATTCTTCATGGCATCCTCGAAGCCTTTCTGCACAGCAGGAACAAATTCCTTGGGCACGTTACCGCCCTTCACCTCGTTCACGAACTGCAATCCGCCTTCCGTGTAGTCCTCGTCAACCGGGCCGACATTCACGATGATGTCAGCGAACTTACCGCGACCACCCGACTGTTTCTTATACACCTCGCGCAAGTTGACAGTCTTCGTGATAGCCTCCTTATAGTTAACCTGTGGCTTACCCTGGTTGCACTCAACCTTGAACTCACGTTTCAGACGGTCGATGATAATGTCCAGGTGAAGTTCACCCATACCGGATATCACCGTCTGGCCACTCTGTTCATCGGTACGGACAGTGAATGTTGGATCTTCCTCCGCCAATTTTGCAAGACCGTTGTCCAGTTTCGCAATGTCAGCCTGGCTCTTCGGCTCAACTGCAATAGAAATCACAGTATCGGGGAAGGTGATGCTTTCAAGAATGATGGGGTGCGCCTCGTCGCAGAGGGTATCACCAGTACGAATATCCTTGAATCCAACTCCTGCACCAATATCGCCGGCATCAATAGATTCCATGGGCTGCTGCTTGTTGGAGTTCATCTGGAACAGACGGCTGACGCGTTCTTTCTTTCCCGAACGGGTATTGAACACGTAAGAACCGGCCTCCACCTTTCCAGAATATACGCGGAAGAACACCAGACGACCCACATACGGGTCGGTGGCAATCTTGAAGGCAAGTGCCGAAGTAGGCTCATTCTCAGAAGGCTTGCGGTCTTCCTCTTCACCCGTATTGGGATTCTCGCCCGCGATGTTCGGGGTATCCAATGGCGACGGAAGGAATGCGCAAACATAATCGAGCAAAGTCTGAACGCCCTTATTCTTGAACGAAGAGCCGCACAGCACCGGAGTGCATTCCATAGCCAGCGTACCTTTGCGGATGGCTGCAACGATTTCCTCTTCAGTGATAGAATTGGAATCCTCAAAGAACTTCTCCATCAGTTTCTCGTCAAATTCAGCCGCTGACTCCACCAGTTTGTCTCTCCATTCCTGAGCCTCGTCTTTCAGGTCGGCCGGAATGTCGGTTACTTCAAATTCAGATCCTTGCGTTTCATCGTGCCAGATAATGGCTTTCATCTTGATCAGGTCAACGATTCCCTTGAAGGTCTCTTCTTGACCAATAGGTACAACCAAGGAAACAGGATTTGCACCGAGGACATCTTTCATCTGCTGCAGCACGTCAAAATAGTTTGCACCAGAACGGTCCATCTTGTTCACGTAACCCAAACGAGGAACATTATATTTGTCGGCCTGACGCCACACGGTTTCAGACTGCGGTTGCACGCCACCGACAGCACAATAGGTTGCCACAGCACCATCGAGAACACGGAGCGAACGCTCCACCTCAGCCGTGAAGTCAACGTGCCCCGGAGTGTCGATCAGATTGATTTTGAACTGCTTGTTATTGTAAGCCCAATAACAGGTCGTGGCCGCAGAAGTGATGGTGATACCGCGCTCCTGTTCCTGTGCCATCCAGTCCATTGTTGCAGCACCTTCATGAACCTCGCCAATCTTGTGAGTTTTTCCCGTGTAATACAGGATTCGCTCACTCGTTGTTGTCTTACCGGCATCGATGTGAGCCATGATGCCAATGTTGCGGGTTAATTGTAAATCTTGTTTTGCCATTTGTCTTTTTACCTTCCTTGATTAGAATCTAAAGTGAGCGAATGCACGGTTAGCCTCAGCCATGCGGTGCATATCCTCTTTACGTTTGAACGCACCGCCTTGACTGTTGTATGCGTCCATAATTTCGGCAGCCAGACGGTCAGCCATCGACTTGCCTCCGCGCTTGCGGGCGAATTGAATCATATTTTTCATAGACACACTCTCCTTGCGGTCAGGACGGATTTCCGTCGGAACCTGGAAAGTAGCGCCACCGATACGGCGGCTCTTCACCTCCACCTGCGGAGTGATGTTGTCAAGAGCCTGCTTCCATATTTCGAGAGCGGGCTTCTCTTCCTTTGCCATCTTTTCCTTGACAATATCAAGTGCGTTGTAGAAAATTTCATAAGATGTATTCTTCTTTCCGTCATACATCAAATGATTTACAAATTTCGAGACCTTTTGGTCGTTGAACACGGGATCCGGAAGAATCACGCGCTTCTTTGGTTTTGCTTTTCTCATTTTTTTGATGAATAAATATTCTGCTTGGGGCTGTAGGCACTTCAACGCTCTCACTCGGGCATTTACTCAACCTGTTAACAATTCTCCAGCAAAACGATTTGAATTTCTTTCTTTTAAAAAGCCCTCAGCCCAAACCCTCTCCGGTTTTAGCCTGCGGCATACTTTTTATTTCTTCTGCTTCGGACGCTTGGCGCCATATTTTGAACGGCGCTGGGTACGGCTGGCCACACCTGCTGTATCCAACGTGCCACGAACAATATGATAGCGAACACCAGGAAGGTCTTTCACACGACCGCCACGTACCAAAACGATGGAGTGTTCCTGAAGGTTGTGTCCCTCTCCTGGAATGTAAGAGTTCACCTCCTTCTGGTTGGTCAAACGAACACGGGCAACTTTTCTCATTGCCGAATTAGGCTTTTTAGGAGTCGTCGTGTAGACACGAACACAAACGCCGCGGCGCTGAGGACATGAATCCAGTGCCGGCGACTTGCTCTTATCTACAAGCGTTTTCCTGCCTTTTCTTACTAATTGCGAAATTGTAGGCATTGTACTTAATTTTTATTATTATTATTGTTTATTTATTATTCAACAACTTACAATGATCCCAATAGACCATTTCGGGCTGCAAAGGTACGAAGAATTATCGGAATCACCTAACTATATAAAAGACAATTCTTTACGGACGATTGCTATTTTGCATAAAATAAAATTCGACAACATTATTTAACTACACAAATCCGTCTTTCCACATGCTCCTCGCCCGCACTGCCTGCTATATATAATAAGGTATATGCTGTCTGTGGAATTTGATGGAGCTCAACATCCAAAAAAACAAATGATCTCCGTCCTCCAAAACCTTTCCGCCAGTGTCGGCATTACAAATATTAACAAACGCCCGAAATCCTTTAACACGAAAAACGGCCGTTTTCTGAAAAAAGTTTTCCGCGCGCCCAAATGCGCGATTCTACGGGCGTTTTCCAAACGACTGGCATACAGCAAGTTGAAAAATATTGACAAATCCTGTCCGGTAATTTATGCCTACTTACCTTGTAATTTATGCCAAATTACCATGTAAGTAAGGCTTACTTACCCGGTAAAATATGCCAAATTGCGATGTAAGTAGGCATAAATTACCGGAACGGCTCTGAAAAATGACTCTGTCGTTTTTCCCGATTTTCCAACAGATCATCCGTCACTTTTCTATTTTGCGGGTGAGCCCTGCGGAAAATCCGGCCGAAAATTTAACGCAATTAACTGTTTTTAGGTTTTAGTTAGTGGACACGAATATAGAGATACAGATTGGGACAGGAGAGGACAGCACGGCCGAGCCGTGAAAAAGCGAAGAGGCTCCACATTTTTCTGTGGAACCTCTTCGTTGCGGGAGAAGGCTGGATGCCTCAGAGGGCGATGTCCACCCCCATGCCATACACCTTGTTGGTCCGGGTGAAAGAATCGGTGTTGTTTACCTGTATTTTCGTGTCGCCCACACCCAATTCCTGTGTGTATTTCTTGTCGAACGTTTCATAGTTTGTCCAGAAATAGCCGGCATTGAGACGCACTTTTCTCGACACCTTTACGCTTGCCCCGAAACCGAAAGAGCAGCTGCTGGAGACAAAACTCATGTCGTTGAGGAAAGAGCCGTCACCCAGTCCATACTGTGTGCGCTGCATTCCCACACTCACCATGATGGCATCGTTGATGTCGTATTCCACACCGGCATTGTACTCCTGCGTGTTACCCGTCAGCAGTTTCTGCTTGTCCTTGTCCATGCGTGCATTCTTGTCGAAGAAATAGTGATAGCCTGCCATCACGCGCAACGAGGGCACCACTTCATACTGTCCTCCCACAGTAAAGATGCCCGGCATGTCGCCCGGCGTATTCACGCCGTTGGCAAACAGTCCAGTGTCATCACGCTTGGTGTCGTTCTGAATGTTGAAATGGGTAGTAAATTCAAGCCGCGCACCAATGTTCAGCCTGTTCCACTTGTAATCCACGCCAATAATGGGCGTAATGGCCCATCCCCGCTGTGTACAGTCCAGATAGCGGTCGGCAAAGTCCTTCTTCGAGGCCTCCATTTGTTCCGCTCCTTTTTTTGCCAAGGCAGCTCCTTGAGCACATTGTGCCGCCGCAGCCTCATACTGCGCCGCCGCTTCCGGCTGGGTAGCCTTGGCCTGTTCTGCCATCTGCGCATAAGTAAGAGACTGCTGCTGCAGATGACCGCTCTGCTCCATCAATGCCAACGCCTTGGCCTGGAAAAAGCTGTAAAGATTCTCATTTCTTCCGTTGATGTTTGCGCTGATGTCGGTAATGCTTCCTTCATACCTGTTATATACATAGTTGAAACGGAAACCACCATAAACGGCCAAGTGCTCGTTCACCTTATATGTCGTTCCCAATTGCAGACCGAAAACATATTGTTGGCCGTGGATATAGCTTTTCACGGAGTAGGAAGGAGTGTTGCTCCCCAGCCCCAGATCCAAACCATATTGCTGCTTGTACGTGTTGTTGATTTGGTACAAGACAGCCGGTATCAACGCTATCTGGCGCTCGAACGAGCCAAGGCCGCGGTTGAACGTAGCCTTTCCACCACCTCCCACCACGGCAAAGCTGGCTTGAAATCCCCACTTGTCGTAATTGAGTGCCGCCTGAACCGAAGGAATGATGGGAGCCGAAGCCTCTCCCTTGAACTCCTTTATTCCATTTTCGTCTCCTCCGTTCAATTTGAACGGCTGATAGAACGGCGTTCCCTGAAAAGCAGGTACAGCAATGCCACTCCGAATGGTGCGGGTTTGGAAAGCCGACTGGTTGTTGAACGACAGGAAAAGCCCTTTTCCCAAGAAAGCCACACCTGCGGGATTGCTGTAAACGCCATCAATGGCTATTACTCCATCGCGTGCGGGATTCCGCAAAAAAGCAATATTTTGGTTTGTATTGGTAAGAAAACCTCCTGCCCAAGCAGTGCTTGAGATTGCCGATAACACTGCAACGCAAATTGTTTTAATTTTATTCATCTTAAATATACCTAAAAAATCTGGCTGCAAAATTACATATATTGTTCGATATTACATTTTCTTTATTATTTATTTATCTTTTATTAACAAACAGAAGCAAAAGAAGCGTACGCCGTGCCCCTTTCGTTGCACAGGATGCAATCAGAAGAATTTCATCACGTTGGAAGGCGGGCGGTTGGCCACCAATTCTCCCTTCATAAAATCCATGAAAGGAGCCACGTGCCCGAAAAATCGGCAATAGCCCTGAAGAAGTAGCTCAAGCCACAAAGTTGCCGTAGCGGTCGTTGAGAAAGCGGTCCTTGGGGCATTCGCCCAGTTCCATCGGCATAGAACTTTTCCTTTTCCAAGCAATAGCAACATTGCACTGAAGGTTACAGGAAGCCCCGGCAGGTTTCAGCATGACGTAGAGCGGAGTGCCAAAGGGAAAGGCAACAGGCATTACTGCTGTTCTCCTTTCTTCAATGCAGGGTAGCTGATGCGCGTGTGATAGATGGCTTTCAGACGTTCAATGAGCACCTGCTTGGACACACTGATGTCGTAGAATGTGATGGGGCAATCCTGGAAGAACCCTTCGTTCACCATGCCGTCGATTATTCTGTTCACCAGATTGCTGATGCCCTCTTCGGTATATTCGGGCAATGAGCGCGAAGCCGCTTCCACCCCATCGGCCATCATAAGGATGGCCTGTTCGCGCGTAAACGGATTAGGCCCCGGATAAGTGAAGAGCGACTCGTCGATTTCCTCGTCAGGGTGTTCATTCTTATAAGAGATGTAGAAGAACTTGGTTTTTCCCTTTCCGTGGTGCGTCTTGATGAAATTTTTGATGACGTTGGGCAGGTTGTGCTTCTCTGCCATTTTCAATCCCTCCGCAACATGGCCGATAACTGTTTGGGCAGCCTCTATCCGGGTCATTTTGTCAAGCGGATTGACACCAGCCTGATTTTCGGTGAAGAAAGCGGAATTGTTCATTTTCCCAATGTCATGATACAAAGCACCCGTGCGGACCAGCTGCGCTTTTGCTCCGATTTTCACGGCAATCTCCGCACCGAGATTCCCCACGGTGATGGAATGCTGGAATGTGCCGGGTGCCACTTCGCTGAGTCGGCGGAGCAGATCCTTGCTGGTGTTCGACAATTCGATAAGGGTGACGTTGGAAATGAAACCAAAGGTTTTTTCCACAATCAGCATGAGCGGATAGGCAAACAAAAGCAGAACGCCGTTGACAACGAAATACTTGTACATGTCCTGATCCATGGTCAGGATGTTGTTGTTTTGCATCAGCTGGAGAGCAAAATACATGGCTGCACACGAAACGGTAATCATCAGAGCCGTCTTGAACAATTGCGCCCGCTGGGAAAGTTCTCTCAGGCTTTGGATGGCAACGAGTCCGGCCACCAGCTGTACAATGATAAATTCGTATTGGTATTTCACTGCCGCCGCACAAATGAGCACCATGACGGCATGGGAAATGAATGCCGTTCGCGAATCCATGAACACACGGACAAAGATGGGCGTGATGGCAAAGGGTATGACATAGACGCTGAACACATTGTGCCCGATCATCAGCGACACCAATATGGGAAAGATGGCTATCATGACATAAAGCATGGTGATGCTCCGCGGTTTTTCGAAATAGTCTTTGCGGAACAAATCCAAATAAATGGTGAAAAGAACCATGAGGATGAACACGAACAAGGCCTGACCGGCAATGGTGGTGGAAAGTTGGCTCTCGCCGGCATTCCTCCTCTTCATTTCTTTCTCCAGACTGTTGAGCACCCTGAACGAATGGTCGTCCACAATTTCTCCTCTGTCAATGATTTTCTGCCCCGAGAGCACCATGCCACTGGCAATGGCTATACCGCTGAGCATGTCGTTTCTTTCAGTTTCGCTGCGTTCCTTGTCGTAAGTAAGATTGGGAACAAGATATTCGTTGAGATTGCATCGCTGCAACAGCGTGCGCTGCTCTGCCAACTTCTCGTCCAGAAACAGCCGTTCGTAGGCGGCAATGGTGGAATACAGGCAATTGATCTGGACGCTCGTGGCCGAACGGTTGCTCACAATGCGCACCATGTTGGTAGAATCGCGGTAGATTTCCGAATATTCGTCGGGAGGCATGATACCCGCCTGGTACAGCCTGTGCATGCGGTCGATGATAATTCGCATGTAATCATCGGGCAGTCCCGGAATCCCATTGCTGAAAGTGCTTTTAAATCGGCCTATCTGCTCTTTCTCCGTGTTGGGGTTATAGTTGTAGTAGGGTTCAAAAGCGCTCATCACACTATCCTGCTCTTGCTTGATGGCATCATCGGTTTTATAAATGGGAAAATCGAACTTGGCAATCAGTGAACCGTTCATCCAAGGTTTTCCCACATCGTAGCGAAATTGCGGGCCGCTGTTTCTCGGCAGAAACCACACGATGACAATCACTGAGATGCCGACCAATGAGAAGCGTATGGCCAAATTACGCCAAAACGTCCTGTCTTTTATCGTTCTTAATCTATCCATTCTATGAAGCAATCTATTCTTTCAGCTGCGAAAATACAAAATAAATACGCATAATTGGCAAAAAAGTAGTATTTTTGCACAAAATTTTGACTCTGCGGATGAAAAGCGCATGTTTTTTTGGGCAACGTAAGTAGCAAAAAGCATAATATGTTCATCCGTAATTTTTATATCATCAAGTTAAGATGGCAGACAGAAAAGTAAGGGTGCGTTTTGCGCCAAGCCCCACGGGCGCGTTGCATATCGGCGGTGTACGTACCGCATTGTATAATTACCTGTTCGCGCGCCAGCATGGTGGCGATCTTGTTTTCCGAATCGAGGACACCGACTCACAGCGTTTTGTGCCGGGAGCCGAAGAGTACATCATAGAATCGTTCCGCTGGTTAGGCATCAAGTTTGACGAGGGAGTGAGTTTCGGCGGCAAGCATGGCCCGTACCGACAAAGTGAGCGCAGGGAAATCTACAAGAAATACGTGCAGCAGCTGCTTGATGCCGGAAAGGCATATTATGCTTTCGACACACCGGAAGAACTGAGTGCCAAACGCACCGAAATCGACAACTTCCAATACGATGCCCACACACGCGGCATGATGCGCAACTCGCTGACGATGCCCAAAGAAGAGGTGGAGCAGATGATTGCAGACGGTACACAATTCGTGGTGCGCTTCAAGATTGATGCCGGCCAGGATATACAGGTGAACGACATGATTCGTGGCGAAGTGGTGATCAAGAGCGATGTCCTTGACGACAAGGTACTGTACAAGAGCGCAGACGAACTGCCCACCTATCATCTGGCCAATATCGTGGACGACCACTTGATGGAAATCACCCATGTGATTCGCGGAGAGGAATGGTTGCCCAGCGCACCGCTCCACGTATTGCTATACAAGGCATTTGGCTGGGAAGACACCATGCCCTGCTTCGCACATTTGCCATTGCTGTTGAAACCCGACGGAAAAGGAAAACTGTCGAAGCGCGATGGCGACCGCTTGGGATTCCCCGTGTTTCCATTGGAATGGCAAGACCCCAAGACAGAAGAGATTTCCAACGGATTCCGTGAACAGGGCTATTTTCCGGAGGCTGTCATCAACTTCCTTGCGCTACTGGGATGGAATCCCGGTACCGAACAGGAACTCTTTACACTCAACGAACTGGTGGAACAGTTTGACATTGCCAAATGCTCAAAGGCCGGCGCTAAGTTTGATTTCCAAAAAGGTATCTGGTTCAACCACGAATACATGCTGAAGAAAAGCGATGAGGAAATTGCCAGTCTTTTCGCTCCCATCGTTGCAGGAAACGGCGTGGAAGAAGCGCTGGAACGCGTAACGCAAGTGGTTCACATGATGAAGGACCGCGTGAATTTCGTTCAGGAGTTGTGGCCCCTTTGCGAGTTTTTCTTCATCGCGCCCACAGAATATGACGAGAAAACGGTGAAGAAGCGCTGGAAAGAGGACTCTGCCAAAGTGATGGGAGAATTGGCAGAGGTGCTGGAAGGCATTGACGATTTCTCGTTGGAGAATCAGGAGCACATTGTGCTTGGCTGGGTGGAGAAAAAAGGGTACAAGTTGGGCGATGTGATGAATGCCTTCCGCCTGACCCTCGTGGGCATAGGGAAAGGCCCCGGCATGTTCGACATCTCCGCCTTTCTGGGAAAAGAAGAAACATTGCGCCGCCTGCACAAAGCGATTGAAGTGTTGAAATAAAAGCTGCTTTTGTGTACCAAGTTGCAATCTATATATATTTGCTGGGGGTTTCCATTGCCAGCCTGTTCAGCCGCAAGGTAAAAACCATGTGGAGGGGGGAGCGTGACGCACTGGAAGAACTGAAAGAAAAGATAGAACCGGGCGCACAATACATTTGGTTTCACGCAGCCTCGTTGGGCGAATTTGAACAAGGACGGCCCCTCATGGAACGGATGCGCCAACAGCATCCTGAATACAGAATACTGCTCACGTTCTTTTCGCCCTCCGGTTATGAAGTGCGCAAGAATTACCAAGGGGCGGACATCATCTGTTACCTGCCACTCGACACCATCCGCAACGCCCGCCGCTTTCTGCGCACGGTGCATCCCATCATGGCCTTTTTCATCAAATACGAATTTTGGTACAACTACCTGCATATTCTGAAGCATCGCAACATTCCCGTTTATAGCGTGAGCAGCATTTTCCGTCCCGGACAAGTGTTCTTCAAATGGTATGGACGAAGTTATGCGAAAGTGCTGAACTGCTTTACCCGCATTTTCGTGCAGAACGAGGAGAGCCGCAAACTGCTGGCAACCATTGGTGTGAAAGCCGTCGATGTGGTTGGCGACACACGTTTCGACCGCGTGCTGCAAGTGAGGGAAGCCTGTAAGGTGTTGCCCATCGTGGAAAGTTTCAAGCAAGGCAAGAAAACGTTTGTTGCAGGTTCGAGCTGGCAACCCGACGAAGACATTCTCATCCCCTATTTCAATGAGCACAAGGACTGGAAACTGGTCATCGCACCCCATGTCATCAGCGAGGAACATCTTTCTCAAATTCAGTCCCGACTCAATCGGAAAGCGGTTCGCTACACAAAAACCACTCCTGCAGAAGCCGCAGAGGCCGACTGCCTGATCATTGACTGTTTCGGACTGCTGTCGAGCATTTATCATTATGGCAACGTGGCTTACGTCGGAGGTGGATTCGGTGTTGGAATCCATAATGTGCTGGAAGCAGGCGTGTGGAGCATGCCCGTTGTTTTCGGTCCCAACAACCAACGTTTTCAAGAAGCCCAAGGATTGCTTGCAGAAAAAGGAGGCTTTGAAATTAGCAATTATACCGACTTTGAGCGCATCATGAACCGTTTTGATACGGATGGTGCTTCACTCGCAGAGGCCGGGAAACGGGCGGGACAGTTTGTTGAAAGTCTTGCAGGTGCCACAGAAAAAGTATTTTCCCATATTCGTTTTCAAGTATAAAGATACAGTTGCCACACGCCTGCTTGTCTGCCAAAATGCCGTTTATTGAAGATAAAAGGCAGAATTTTTCTTTCATCCATTGTTTATGTCCACAAATATTGTTATTTTTGCGGTGTAACTCACTTTTTCCTGAAAGGAAGAAAAAGATATGCAGAAAGGGAAGGATTATGGTTAAATACGCGGACTACATCAAGCAAATAGAGATAGACTCGCTTTGGAGCGGTCGCAAACACGTTGTGTGGAATTTGGACCGCAGGGTGAATATACTTAGCGGTATCAATGGCGTGGGCAAAAGCACCATTCTCAACAAGGTGGTGAAAAGCATGGACCAAAACGGTGACGTGACGAACAGACCCATCAAAGGCGTGACCATCAGGGTGGAGCCAGAAGATGCCACTCACATTAGATTTGATGTCATCAGAGGTTTTGACCGGCCTCTCATCAATTCTGAAGTTATCAGCAAGATGGATCTCAGTCTTGCAACAGAACTGGACTGGCAACTCTACAAGTTGCAACGAAAATATCTTGACTACCAAGTAAATATAGGCAACAAAATCATCGACACCCTGCAGAGCGGTTTGCCCGATACGGCTGCAAAGGCCCATGAAATCAGCAGGCTAAAAGTGAAATTCCAAGACCTGATTGATGAATTGTTTGCAGAGACAGGAAAGAAAATCATCCGCACCGAAAATGAAATAAAGTTCTCGCAGATTGGCGAGACGCTCCTTCCCTATCAGCTGTCGAGCGGCGAAAAGCAGATGCTGATTATCTTGCTGACCGTACTTGTGGAAGACCAGGAACCTTACGTGCTGCTGATGGACGAACCTGAAGTAAGCCTGCACGTGGACTGGCAGCAACGTTTGATCAATTTGATTCTCGAACTGAATCCCAACGTTCAAATCATTCTGACAACCCACAGTCCTGCGGTCATCATGAACGGATGGATGGACAGCGTTACAGAAGTGTCGGACATCACTGACCCAAAATGAGCAAACGACTGAGAGACAACATATCGTCGGGATATGTAGAGGCTGCCAACCGGCTGAACTCGAGAAAGTCGAGGCGCAGAATCGTGGCGTATGTCGAGAGCTATGACGACGTGTTTTTCTGGCGAACCGTATTGGCAAACTACGAGAACGATTCACGATATTTTGAAGTGATGTTGCCTTCCCGGAAAAAACTGGAACGCGGAAAGAAATCGGTATTGATGAATCTTCTTTCCGAAAAGGCGGGCAACGACATGATTTGCTGTGTGGATGCTGACTACGACTATCTGATAAAAGGTGCCACAGAAACAAGCCTGCGCATGATGCAGAGTCCTTTCGTCTTCCATACCTATGCCTATTCCATAGAGAACCTGCAATGCTACGCACCCTCGCTGCACAATGTTTGCGTGGCAGCGACACTCAACGACAAGAGAATCTTTGATTTCGAAGAGTTCTTTTCCCAATACTCTGAAAGCATCTTCCACTTGTTTGTATGGAGCATCTGGCACTATCGCCGCCCCATCTACGGAAACTTCACCATTACGGAATTCAACAAAGTCATAGAGATAGGCAAGTTTTC
Source organism: Prevotella sp. (assembly GCA_022773395.1). Classification (GTDB taxonomy): domain Bacteria; phylum Bacteroidota; class Bacteroidia; order Bacteroidales; family Bacteroidaceae; genus Prevotella. The sequence continues at coordinate 4,326 of JALFBL010000116.1, read as the reverse complement.
ACTGAACAATCCAATGCAGTGCATCCAGAACGTCAGGAGAAAGGCATACAATAAAGTGGGATGGCTGCAAAAGAAATATCCCGATGCCAAGGAAAGCTATCTCGCCCTGAAAAAAGAATTGATGGAAGAAATGGGCGTGACGCCTGCCACCACCTATTTATACATACAGGGACACCACCTCTTCGATAAGGTTGCAGTCCCTGTCTTGGACAAGGTCTGTTCGCAGTTGATTCAGGAAAGGGAAAAGGAGATACGCTGCCAGTCTGTGCACAGCACACAACTGCGCAACGAACTGGCCAGCTACAACCATAGTCTTCAGGACATTCCACAGATGCTTAAGAAGAATGCGGGATATTTCATGTCGGAACCTTTCAAATGGATTCAGGAAGACATCAAAACCTATCTGGACGGACAACAATCACAGACCCTGCAGAAATGAAGAAGAACGCTCTTTTCATTTTGTGACCTGCACAACGGGTGTGCCTATGCAGCCATTGGACATTTGGACATGGATAAGCGCACAGACAGTGGTCGCAATATCTGTAATGCTACACGCAGCCTGTGTGCTTCCGTGGGCAATTCCCCACCCCATCAACATGAAAGGGATGTGACAATCGTAGGGATTCCACACACCGTGTGACGTTCCACCGTCGATTTCGCCCCAGACATCATAATGCGCCGGCTTGAGAACAATCTGGATATCGCCGCTCCGCTCCCGATGATACCCATTGACAATTTTCTCACGAATGACCGACGGAATGCTTGCCTCATTCACGCGTTCCAAGTCAACACAATAAGCCACGGCCTTGTTCTTCCTGAAATATTCCACCACCGCTTTTCGCACTTTCGTTTCCTTAGTGCCCGATTTCGCAATTGCTTCACGGTTCAGCACCACCTTGTAATCCATAATGCCCAACGACAATTTTTCCGCAGTGCCGAATGTCTTGGAAAGATGGTCATTAAGGGCTTGTTCTTCCTTTTTCACAAAGAAACCTCCTGAAGGAATCTTATGTTCCAAGTTCTGCGATATACTGTTGGCCGCTCCATGGTCTGCTGCAAGGAACACCAGATAATTTCCCTTGCCCACCTTTTTGTCAAGAAACAGGAAAAAATCTTCCAACTGCCTATCAATATCCACATACTGCTGACGGGTCTTTTCATGGTGCGTTCCATATTTATGCCCCACAATATCCGGGCAAGAAAAACTCACTGTCAGCATGTCTGTTATCCCATTCTGTCCCAGATCCTCGTTTTCTATCGCAGCCTTTGCCATTCCCGCCACAATTTCATTGCCATAGTAAGAATACTGGATTTCGTCCAAGGGCAACTTCTTGACAGTCTTGTTGTATTGGTTGACCCATTCAGGCAACCGCTGCATGTAATAGGTGCTGCTGATGAAGCGCAATGCCTTTTTGTCAAACCAATAGGCTGCATCGGCACTATGGCCGGCAGGCATAATGGCAGCACGGTCTTTAAACGACACGCCGATGACCTTCGATTTCCAAAGGGTGGCAGTCTTCAACTCATCGCCAATGGTGGTGACCAGCATATTACGCGGCGACATCTTACCAGCATCCGTCGTACTGCCCACCGTTTGCACCGTTGGGTCGGCAGCGCAATACACCGTCTTTCCGTCCTGCATGAAATGGTTCCCGGCAATGCCATGTATCGAAGGTACGCTGCCCGTAAAGATCGATGTGTGGCCTACGGCAGTTATCGACGGCACATAGTTTATCATACAGTTCTCGCAATTGAACCCTTCGTTCATCATGCGCTTGAATCCGCCTTGCCCATACTCTTCGTAGTAGCGGTAAAGATAATCCCAGCGCATCTGATCGACAATGATGCCCACCACGAGTTTGGGACGCTCCTGTGCAAAAGCCCCAATACAAGTCAACAACAAAGTGATGGCACAAACCAATTTTTTCATTATAGATGAATTCATTCTTAATATTATTTTATATGCGTTCCTCTTTTTATCTTGTCAACGAGAATTTCAGACTGAAGCCGAAATCACGCGTTGTGGTGGGATAGCTGCTGCTGCTCAATAAAGGCGTATTGCTCTGGCGGTCGTAATAGAATTGCAGCGTGAGCAATCTCGACAGCGTATAGTCGGCGGAAAACGACAACTTGAAAGCCTTGTTTCCACTGCTGGCACTGCTGGTCATTGATGCAATGTCGCGCACGATGGCTGCCTGGTTACGATAGCTCAAGTCAAGCCGCAGATTCAAGTCATGGTTCACGCCATTTCTTCGTATGTTCCTTGTAGATTGGCTACTCTCCTGTTGCGGACTACCGTCTTTCTTTACATTGCCTTTTGCCTTTTTTCCCTTGTTGCCACCAAACAACTTGAAGTCGTTGATCTTATATCCCATGCCTACTACCCAATCGCGGCTGATGGACTCGCTGATTTGCACACTCGTCATCGAGAGGTTCAGCACACGCGTTGTGCGGTATTCCAACTTGGCAGTGAGATTGTTCTGGAAAGTCATGTCCACTCCCAACAGCGGAGAAAACGCCTCATTGATGCTGACGTTGCTGACATTATACATCGAATTGGGTACAGGATTGCCCGTCGTGGCATCGCTGACAAATCCCAAACCATTCATATATTCCATAAACGTGCTGTAAGTGCTGTACGAGCCTATGGCAAAAACACTCTTGTAGCCATGATTGATATTCACGCTCTTGAAATGGTCGCGGAACCATGGCAACTGCCCCAATCCGCCATAGCGCATCGACCAGTTGGGCAACAGTTTCGCCAAGGCAGGGAAGATATTCAAGCCATTGCCGCCCATAGTCGTATAGTTGGCAAGGAAAGCGGGAATCATCACATCGGCACTATACAGATTGACACCTCCATTGGCTGCATCGAATGTCCTGCCTGCAAGGGCACTTCCATTGGGATATGTCACACCTCGGTACTGTTCCTCTACCCTGTTGCGGAAACCTTCCAACGAACGACAGAAGTTCTCGAACGATGGCGAGCGGTAACCATTACTTGCATTTCCCATTCCTTCCAATGCACTCTTGATGCTGATGGTGGTCATGGTGAATGTTCCGCTGTGTGTGGTGGGCATACCTTGGTACATGAACTGCACACTCTTGGCACGATTGTCCGTCCTGCTGGCATTGAGGTCTATCTTCAAATTATTTGCCGGTTCCAAGGTCATGCGCAACTGCAGGTCGTTCGTACTGCTGGCTGTCGATGGAGTCGCAATGCTGTCTGCCATCAGCAGCCAATGGTTTTCGGCAGCCTTGTCAATATAGCTGTCTCCAGTCAGTCCAAAAGCAAAATCAAGTCCGGGAGCCAAAACGTGTCCTCTCCGCTGCCCGAACATGTCACCAACTTGTGGCAGGAATCCTGGCAGCGACATACTATACTGATTACGGTAAGAGAAACTCACGTTCCTCACCATCATCAATCCGCGCGCAACCACCTGAGCCGTCTTGTACCACGCCTTTTCTTCATCAGGCTGACGAGCGACCACCGTCAACTTCACCGTTGTTGCCGTGTCCACCTTCGAAGTGATTTTGATGGTATTCAAGTCCACCACTTTATACTTCACCTTGAACACCTTTCCATCGGAAGTCCTTGCCGTAACAGATACATTCTTGCTATTTTTCCCGTGGTTGACGGTCATCACCGTGTCGGGATTCAACGTGATTTCCTTTTCAAAACTCTTCTTGTTTTTGGGCAGTGCTTTCTGTTCCTTCTCCTCTTCCTTATCAGCACGAGCCTTCTTTCTCATATTGCCCGTGTCACCCCTGTCGCCTATTTTCTTTCTGTCGTTTCTGCTGCTTATTGAAGATGTGGAATTTCGGAAACGGTCATTGGTCTTTTTCAGGAACGGAATATGATTGTACAGACGTTCCAGATTGAACGATCCGTTCACACTGACCTGCCTATTATTAGAGATGGTGTTTCCCAACGATGTCCCGTCTTCGAGATCAGTTCCCCTCAACCAGTGATAGGTTGCTGTATAATTGGCATCCGCATTCACCCAATCGAACATGGGAATGAGATTGAGTGGCAACTGATAAGATGCTGTGAAATTCTGACTATAATCGAGCGGGGTGCCCAAATGTTGCAAACTTGTTTTCACCGAATCTTTCCATGCCTCGTACTGGTTGGGATACAAGTCTTTATTGACAGGTGTATAAGGTTCTTCTATCTGCGCATTGGTGGCACTGTTGAAATTCAGATGCAGATTTTTCGTCAGGTCCCAACGCACAGAAAATTCTCGGCTCCACAAGAACTGTTCGCTGAACGTCAACGGCAACTGCGAATTTTCCAAACTTTCCATATCACGTTCCTGCAACTCA
>JALFBL010000098.1 GCA_022773395.1 Prevotella sp. | reverse complement strand
TAAATTACCGGGCAGGATTTGTCAATATTTTTCAACTTGCTGTATGCCAGTCGTTTGGAAAACGCCCGTAGAATCGCGCATTTGGGCGCGCGGAGAACTTTTTTCGGAAAACGGCCGTTTCCCGTGTTAAAGAATTTTGATCAACTGTTAATTTTTGCAATGTTTTGTCCGCTAAAACTTTTGACGGACGACCGGTATAAAAATAGCCATTCAAAACAATTATGAGAACAATGACTCATAAAATGCTGAATGGCTATGCTGCTATGGATGCAGGTTGGTTGTAGGACTATGACTCTTTGTATTGTTCCACACCTACCTTATACATATCATTACCCTCGCTATCGATGGCAACGATTACCGGAAGTTCCTCAATGGTAAGTTTTCTGATGGCTTCTGTGCCCAGTTCATCGAATGCGATGACCTCGGCTGCTTTAACGCATTTTGCCATCAGGGCAGCAGCCCCGCCAATGGCGGCAAAATAGACTCCGATGTGCTTCTTGAGGGCTTCGATCACCTGGGGACTTCTTGAACCTTTGCCTATCATGACTCTCAATCCTTCCTTGATCAATGTGGGAGAGTAGGCATCCATCCTGCCACCGGTGGTAGGGCCTACAGAGCCAATGGGCTGTCCGGGTTTGGCAGGGCACGGCCCTGCATAATAAACGAGTTGGCCTTTGAAATCGAAAGGCATCGGTTCTCCAGCCTCCAACATCTCGCAGAGACGTTTGTGGGCAGCATCGCGTGCCGTATATATCGTGCCCGAAATGTAAAGCATGTCGCCGGCTTTCAACGATTTTATCTTTTCATCCGTAAACGGAGCTTGCATGATTCTCTTTGTTTCCATCTTGATGTTCGTTTTTTATAAATCACCTTCAGCATGTCTTGTGGCGTGGCATCCGATGTTGACAGATACGGGAAGCCCAGCTATGTGGGTGGCATTCGTCAGTATGTTTACTGCCAATGCCGTGGTCGTACCTCCAAAACCACAAGGGCCGATACCCAATTTGTTGATTTCCTCCAGCAGTTCTTTTTCCAATCGCGCCACTGTTTCGTTGTTGCTATGACTGCCGATGGGACGGAGCAAGGCCTTCTTGCTAAGATAGGCGGCGCGCTCCATCGTTCCGCCTATACCAATACCTACAATAATGGGAGGGCATGGGTTGCCGCCTGCCGTGGCAATGGTTTCCAACACGAATTTCTTGATGCCGGGAATGCCCGCACTTGGCGTGAGCATCTTGAGACCGCTCTTGTTTTCGCTTCCGAAGCCCTTTGGCGAAACTACCACATGGAATTTGTCGCCGGGCACCATTTCGTAGTGGATGACGGCAGGTGTATTGTCGTTGGTGTTCACGCGGTCGATGGGGTCTTTGACAACAGATTTTCTCAAATACCCTTTTGTATAGCCTTGACGAACGCCCTGATGGATGGCATCTTCGATGAAACCACCGGTGACATGAACATCCTGCCCCATTTCCACAAACACGACGGTCATTCCCGTATCTTGGCAAATGGGGCAACGTTCGTTCTTCGCAATATCGGCATTCTTTATAATGGTGCCGATAATCTGTTTTCCGAGTGGTGACTTCTCCACGCACGAACGCTCTTTCAAACAGTTGTAAATATCATCAGACAACACATAGCAAGCTTCGATGCAAAGTTTCTCTATTAGTTGTGTTATCTCTGTCGCTTTTATTTCTCTCATTCTTTATTTATGGTTAAAAAGGAATCTTGTTCAATTGGTTTCCAGAAACACGGAATGGTTGTCAGAGATCTCGCTTGAGAAAATACTGGGTATTCCTGTTGTTGACGTTTTCCATATTATCATCTACCAGACCTATCAGACAGTAGGTGTCTGTGTATTTATCGTGTATCAGTTCTTTCACCAAAAAGAAATTCTGGATTTCTGACGTATTCTTCACCTGTAGTCGGGGACCGTCGCAATCAACGATTCTGTCGCCCACCTTGATGTGGTCTTCGTCATAATAGGAAATGGGCAAGCACTTGTCGATGATTTCTTTCACCTTGCTTTCCAGCAAAGCAATGTCGAACTCGTCTTGATGATAAAATTTCATGACAAACCCATTTCTAATATCGGAAAAGTAATAATTGGTCTGTTTGATGCCAAAGTTACATTCCAACACGAAGCGTGTAATTTCCTCGGCAGAATGGGCCATTTTTCTGTATTTCAACGACTCGTGGACAATGTCGTAAATGCTTTCGGGCAGCGGCCCGAACATGGTAGGACGGGCAACGATGATCTCCTCGCCTATACCCACGATAAGGTCGGCATTGATGTCCAAAACAGGATGAATCAGGTTGAAATGCTCTATGATGACCCGCCTTTTGTGCTCCAACAAGGTTCTGATAAAGTCGGCAATCTCGTACATCTGCAAAAATCCCTGCATGAAACGGATGTCCAAATGGAAGGTTGCGGCCTCGCGCACCTCGTTGAGGGCAATCGTATCTCTTGCCTGCATGATTTTGCGCGGATTGATGATGTCGTCGTCATTGGAAAGTTCAAGTCCCGGGAACATTCCTTTGATAAGGGACGACTTTCCAGACCCGGCATCGCCGACAATGCCTATCAGACGGTCGGAAAAGTGAAGATGGCGTTGAGAGATTTGCTCGCCCAAAAATATAAGGCGCTCTTTGCCACGAGGAGCAAAATACTGAGACGCGATAAGATATTGCTGAATGGGATTTCTCATGTATGGAAAAGTTTCATCGGTTTCCGAAAAAACTTATCCCGGCCATGCAGACAAAAGGACTGCATCAGCCGGGAAAGGATTGAAATATTACAGTTCGAAAGAACTTTTCATCAAAGGAACATGCTGCTGCGCCCCATACACGTCGGTCTCTCCAAGAGCACCCGATGGAATTGGGCGAACAATCGTTATCTTGATGGCTTTTGCCGGATCGAAGTGTACGATATTGATGATGTCTTCTTCCTTAATGTTATATAAGGTGGCAAACATCTTGTTGTTAAAAATCTGGGCAGCCTTCACTTTCTCGTACATGTCAAATTCCTTGAAAATCACATCGAAAGTCAACTCGTAAGGGCCTGAGTTCTTGCTCCTGATGACGGATGCTACGTCAATCAAATTATATTTCTGCATAATCAATTACTTTTTGCTTACTCCGTTGTTGAATGTTTCGTAGTTAATGGGGAACAAACTTATGGGGTCGTCAACCTGCAAAAGATGGTAGACATTGAACTCATAAACTTCGCCCATCTTGCAATCTGACGGCGAGAATGGAAATGCCAGATTTCCGGCAGTGGAGATACGGCCCTCGTAGCCATAGTGAAGCATTGTGCTGCGCGCAAAGCTGCAAATGGTATTGGCGGTTTCCTGCGTATCGGCAACAGCCTCGATGATGATGAGCAATTCGTCCGAATGGGATTCTTCCGAACCGTCAAACATGGCCATGACACCTTTCTTTCCGTAAATCTTGAAATCCAAGAAGAAATCGGTAATACCGAACTTTTCAAAGTTATTCTCCACACGTTCTCTCACGCTCTTAACGATACTGTCAATCTTGGAAATCATCACAGGATCCTTGACTGCGGCAGGAGACATGGTGCGATAGCCTACGCGGCGCACACCCTCGAGTTTCACATAATACTGTTCTGTCGGCACAAATTTACTGCCGGAAACACGTACTTTGTTGTCGTCAATCTGCTCGAACTTGGATTCGTGCAAATTAATGGCACCTCCAGGTCCAGGCAAAATATAGGGATTGGTCTTTTCGTAAAGCGTATGAGCGGCGATGGACAGGGTAGTGCATTTGCGCAACGGTGAAAGCGGCTCAAGAACAAAGTCATCCTTGTGCAGATAACCGAACATACAGTCGCTACCACTTCCAGGAAGTGCACAAATTGCGGCGCATTCCAAAATTTTACCCAAGTGAATGGCAAGTCCCTTGTCGAAACCTTCTTTCACAGGAAGCGCAGCAAACACGGAAGGGTCGTAGGAACGTCCGGCTATGATGACATCAGCTCCTTCTTCAAGAGCCTTGATATAAGGCTGCTCGCCAATTTGAGCGACGATGTGTACAGCCTCATCTACATCTTTCTCCGTAATTTGCTTTGCGGGTGCAAGAGGTTCAATTTTTCCATTCCGCAAATTTTCCTTGATGAAATCTTTCTCAAATTCTGATTCAATCACTGCCATCTTGAAAGACAATTTCTTTTCGGCAGCAATTTCACGAACAATATCCAGCACGAATTCAACGTGTGGCTTAGCACCGCTGCCGCCAGCAGTACCGACAATCACAGGAACTTTTGCCTCAATACCTGCCGGA
>JALFBL010000096.1 GCA_022773395.1 Prevotella sp. | reverse complement strand
TTGCTGTCCGGTAAAACTTTTGTTAATATCAACAATTAGGGCCGACACTTCTCCCGAGGTATCAGCCCTTTTGGTTATCTTTGTTTTTGGAAAAAATATAACCATGAGCAAAGATAGTCATTTTACCGGACAGCAATAATTTAGAATATTAGTGCGATAAGCACTTTTCCTTTTGGGGAATTAGGGATGCCGGCACCTACACCTTCATCCCCTCTTCCTGCTTTTTCAGCCTCACCTTGATGGTGTCGAATCCCTCGCCATATACGCCGATGACGCTGCTTTGCGATACGAATGCGCTGGGGTCAATCATTTTCACGATGCGGAAGATGCTTGTGCTTTCGCGCTTCTTGGCAAGCACGCAGAGCACTTTGAGGTCTTGTCCCGTGTACCAGCCCTGCCCGTTGAGCAGCGTCACGCCATGGCCTATTTCCGTTGCCACCACTTCTGCAATCTCTTTGTATTTCCTGGAGAAAATAAAGAACTGCACCGACTCCCTGCGGGCGTTCATCACATAGTCGAGCATGAAATTGTCGATGACCATCGTACACAGACCGAACACCACCTTGTGCATGCGCTGGACACCGTCTCCGAACTGCGGAATGAACAGACAGCTGCCGATGATGAGCAAATCGACCACGATGAGCACGCGGCCCAGCGACATGTTGAAATATTTGTTCACCACGGCGGCAATGATGTCGGTGCCGCCCGTACTGCCGTTGTTGAGGAACACGATGGCCAGCGACGAGCCGATGAACGTGCATCCGATGATGAGCGACATAAAGTCCTGTCCCTCGCCCAGAATCTTCACGGGATGCCCGTCTGCTCCCGTCGGCATGATTTCCTGCCCGAGCCAGAGGAAGAAGGAGAGCATGAAGGTGGCATAGATGGTTTTGATGAGGAACTTCCAGCCCAGCACCTTCAACGCCACCACCAGCAGTATGGCATTGAAGATGAAGTAGCTGTTCTGCAGTGGAAAGCCCGTGGCATAGAGAATGATGGCCGACAGTCCTGTCACGCCTCCCGACACAATCTCGTAGGGAAGCAGAAACATGCACCATGCCGTGGCATACATTACAAGTCCCATGGTGATGAAGATGTAGTCTTTCACCTCATTCCATATCATACGTTTGTCCATCATATTTCTTTCCTTTCTTGTTTGATGATTGTTTCATGACGTTGCCGGGGGGGCATTCCCACCGGGGGGCGCTGCTATTTGACGACGATGTTCACCATGCGTTTGGGCACGACAATCACCTTCATCACCTGTTTGCCTTCCAGGTATTTGGCCGACTTCTCGTCTTTCAGCACCGCTTCTTCTATGGCCTTGTTGTCGGCATCGGCAGCAAACTGCATCTCGAAGCGGCGTTTGCCGTTGAAGGCAATGCCCAGCTGTATGCTGCTTTCCACTAAGTATTTCTCGTCCCATGCGGGCCACGGTGCATCGCAAACGCTGGCTGCGCGGCTGCCGCTGGCTGTGCCCTCCCCTGCCCGGTGCCACAGTTCTTCGGCTATGTGGGGCGCAAACGGCGCAATGAGCGTCACGAGCGTTTCCAGCAATTCGCGGTTGTGGCACTTCTGCTGGTGCAGTTCGTTCACGCAAATCATGAAGGCGGAAATGCTCGTGTTGTAGGAGAATTGCGGAATGTCCTGAGAGACTTTCTTGATGAGCTTGTGTACGCTCTTCAGCGATTCTGCCGATGCCGGAGCGTCATCCACCACCCAGCGGTCGTCGTCTGCCCCTTCGGCGTTGCGGCTCGGTGCATAAAACAGTGCCCAGAACTTTTTCAGGAAGCGGTGGCAACCGTCAATTCCGTTGGTGTCCCACGGTTTGCTCTGTTCCACCGGCCCCAGGAACATTTCGTAAAGACGCAGCGTGTCGGCGCCGTACTTCTCTACAATCGTGTCGGGGTTCACCACGTTGAACATCGATTTCGACATTTTTTCGATGGCCCAGCCGCAGATATACTTTCCGTTTTCAAGCACAAATTCGGCGTCGTTGTATTCCGGCCGCCACTGCTTGAAGGCGTCCACGTCCAGCACGTCGGCATCCACAATGTTCACATCCACGTGGATGGGCGTGGTGTCCTGGCGCTCGTTTTTCAGGTTCAGGCTCACAAACACGGGGTGCCCTGCCTTCCGGCTGGCCTCGTTGTCGCGATACACGAAGTTGGACCGTCCCTGAATCATTCCCTGGTTCACCAGTTTCTGGAACGGTTCCTCGTTGTGTGAGTAGCCGTAATCGTGCAGGAACTTGTTCCAGAAGCGCGCATAAACCAGATGGCCGGTGGCGTGCTCCGTGCCGCCCACATACAGGTCAACGTTCTGCCAGTACTCCCCTGCCCTCTTGTCAACCAGAGCCTTGTCGTTGTGGGCATCCATGTAGCGAAGGTAGTAGGCCGACGAACCGGCAAAGCCCGGCATGGTGTTGAGTTCGAGCGGGAATACCGTCCGGTTGTCAATCAGGCTCTTTTCCACCACGGTGTTTGTCTGGGTGTTCCACGCCCACTTTCTGGCATGGCCCAAAGGAGGCTCTCCGCTCTCCGTGGGCTTGTATTGGCTGATTTCGGGCAGTTCGAGCGGCAGGCATGCTTCGGGAATCATATAGGGCATGCCGTCTTTGTAATAGACGGGGAACGGTTCGCCCCAATACCGCTGACGGGAGAAGATGGCATCGCGCAGGCGGTAGTTCACCTTGACGCGTCCCAGTCCCTCTTTCGCCACATATTCTTTTGTTCGGGCAATGGCCTCCTTCACGCTGAGTCCGTTCAGGGAGAATCTTGACGGCACGCCGTTTCTCGGCGAGTTGCAAACAGTTCCCTCCTTGGCGTCGTAACTCTCCTCGCTCACGTCGGCTCCCTCGATCAGCGGGATGATGGGCAGATGGAAATGCTTGGCAAAGGCATAGTCGCGCGAGTCGTGGGCAGGCACCGCCATGATGGCGCCCGTTCCGTAGCCGGCCAGCACATAGTCGGAAATCCAGATGGGAATGTCTTCTCCCGTGAAGGGATGCACTGCATAGCTGCCCGTGAACACGCCCGATACCTTGCGGTCGGCAATGCGCTCGCGCTCGGTGCGCTTTCGGGTGGCAGCCACATATTCATCGACAGCCGCCCGCTGTTCGTCGGTCTTCACCAAATCCACATATTCGCTTTCGGGGGCCAGTACCATGAAAGTTACGCCAAATATGGTGTCGGCACGCGTGGTGAATATCGTGAAATCGATGTCTGCTTGGGCGTGGTTTCCGTTTTTTACCTTGAACACCACCTCTGCGCCCTCGCTTTTTCCAATCCAGTTTCTCTGTGTCTCTTTCAGCGATTCGGTCCAGTCTATCGTGTCAAGACCGTCCAGCATGCGCTGTGCGTAGGCACTCACACGCAGGCACCACTGCTTCATTTTCTGCTGGATCACCGGGTAGCCGCCCCTCACCGATACGCCGTCCACCACCTCGTCGTTGGCCAGCACCGTGCCCAGGCCCGCACACCAGTTCACCATGGTTTCGCCCAAATAGGCAATGCGGTAGTTCATCAGCGTTTGCTGCTGTTCTTTTTCGTCCATGCCGTTCCATTGTCCGGCCGTGAACGACAGTGGCTCGCTGCAGGCTGCATCGATGCCTTCGGTTCCTTGGGCTGCAAAATGCGCCACCAGCAGGTCGATGGGCTGTGCCTTGGCAAGCGCGTTGTCGTAGTACGACTCGAACATTTTGCGGAAGGCCCATTGTGTCCACTTGTAGTATTGGGGGTCGCACGTGCGTACTTCCCTGCTCCAGTCGAACGAGAATCCAATCTTGTCCAACTGCTCGCGGTAGTGCCTGATGTTCTCTTCGGTGGTGATGGCGGGGTGCTGTCCTGTCTGGATGGCATACTGCTCGGCAGGCAGTCCGTAGGCATCGTAGCCCATCGGGTTGAGCACGTTGAATCCCTGCTGGCGCTTGAAGCGCGCGTATATGTCGCTGGCGATGTAGCCTAAGGGATGACCCACATGAAGTCCTGCTCCCGATGGATATGGGAACATGTTGAGCACGTAGAACTTCTTGCGGTTTTCATCCTCGGTCACGCGATAGGTTTGCATTTCCACCCATCGCTGCTGCCATTTCTTTTCGATTTCTCTGAAATTGTATTCCATACTGTATGTAAAGTAATTTTATTGACCGTTTATCTATGTTGTTGCCTATTTCCGTTGTTTCCCGCTTCTGCCATACCTTGCGTCTCGCCATGCGCAAAGTGCTGATTGGCAGAGGGCTTTATTTTTGCCACAAAGTTACATTATTTTTGACGATTGGCAAAAGAAATGTTCCTTTTTTGATGCGCCAGCCACGATGGAGTGTGATGAAAAATATTGACAAAACCTTTCCGTTCTTTCCTCTCTTTCCGGTCCAGATCTGCCTGTTTTCTTCCCGTCTTTTACTTTTTCTGCAAGAAACGGTCTTTTGCATCTTGAAAAATCCTGTTCCGGCAACGGTGCAATTTTCGGGAAATGCTCATTCTCCCCTCTTTTTCTCTGCAGGCAATCGTCCCCCGGCAGGCAACGGATGGTTCGCTGTGCTGCCATGGTTCAACGCTTGCTTTTCGGCGGATGGTCCGTTGGCGGGCAACCGGTGGTTCCTTGTGGGCCTGCGCATCATCCGTTGCCCTTCCGTTGCTTTTTCTTTTCTGGGAGTGGGCGTTTTCTTTTTCGCCCCTATTTGGTTTCTGGGAAGCGATTTCAATGCGTGGCCTGCGGTCAACGGATGATGCGTTGCCGGCTTTTCGCCCTTTCGTTTTGGGAAATACAATTAGGCGCTCTTCACAACATCTTGGATGTCAGTGTGATAAGAATATAGTAAAAAAACGGTTGTAGCGGGCTGTTCCGTGCAGCGGGGCGTTTTCGTCTCCTTTTCAAGTCCAACAAGTGGGAAAAGTTTTGACAGGCCACCCGAATCAGAGCGGTTGGAAAAAGGTACTGAAAAAAGAGAGGCGATTCTCACGAACCACCTCTCAAAGCGAAATGTTAACCTTAATCTATCATGAAATAATGTCATTCTTTTTTTTATTCATTCTCTTCGAATGGTCAACTTAGTCTGTATTTATTAAACCCAACATGAAAAATCCTATATATAATTGTCTTAGTCGCGTATGCGAAACCTGTATGCAGGAACTTCCATTCCATACATGTATATAGTAGATAGCAATGCCTGTATTTCTATTGATGAATAACGTGTATTATTATATAACTTCTTTGTTCGTATTATTACGATTGCAAAGATAGTACACTTTTTCTAATCTCCACAAAACTTTTTGTTAATTTTTCGTTTTTCCCTTCATTTTCCTTCATTTTTTGTTTAATAAAGCTTAAATTCATGCATGTTCGGCATAAAACGTGCATTTTTTTACGAAAACAATTCTCATGAAAAAAGATTCTCGCCCGTTTTTTCTTGTTTTTCTTCCATGCCATCCGTTCCCCGGTAGGTGGGTTTGCCTCTTCCTTTTCCCGGAAAATGAAGACTCCCATGCCCGGTTCGTTCATTTTTTGTGCGGAAAAATGCTCAATTCGTTCATTTTTTGTGTACATTTGCCCGACAATTCGTTCATTTTTTGTGGAAACAGGTAAAAGGGCATGGAAGCAACTGCCATGGATGGCCGCCATCCGTTCGTTTCGTGACGGCGAGCGACGCTCTATAGGTTCTACGGTGGTTTTCGGTGCACGGCAAACAGAAAATGAGAAAAAACAGTACATTTGCAATTCAAATACAAATAAAGGATGGCTACGAAGAATCAAGAACTCACACCCATGATGAAGCAGTTTTTCTCGTTCAAGGAAAAACACCCCGATGCGCTGCTGCTGTTCAGATGCGGTGACTTCTACGAAACTTATTCTGACGACGCGGTGGATGCCAGCAGGATATTGGGCATCACGCTGACGAGAAGGAACAATGGGGCTGCCGCCGGAGTACAGACGGAAATGGCGGGGTTTCCGCATCATGCGCTCGACACGTATCTTCCCAAACTTATCAGGGCGGGCAGGAGAGTGGCCATCTGCGACCAACTGGAGGATCCCAAGCTGACGAAGAAACTGGTGAAGCGGGGCATTACGGAACTGGTGACACCCGGCGTGGCCATGGGCGACAATGTGCTGAACTACAAGGAGAACAATTTTCTGGCAGCGGTGCATTTTGGAAAGAGTGCCTGCGGCGTGGCGTTCCTCGACATTTCGACGGGAGAGTTCCTGACGGGTGAAGGCGCATTCGACTATGTGGAGAAACTGCTGGGCAATTTCCAGCCCAAGGAAGTGTTGTTCGACCGGGGCAGAAAGCGCGACTTTGAACGATATTTCGGCAGCAAATTCTTTACGTTTGAACTGGATGACTGGGTGTTTACGGAGCAGACGGCACGGCAAAAGCTGCTGAAACACTTCGATGTGAAAAATCTCAAGGGCTTCGGGGTGGAACATCTTCACAACGGGGTGATTGCCAGCGGGGCCATTCTGCAGTATCTCGACATCACGCAGCATACGCAGATTGGGCACATCACGTCGCTGGCCCGTATTGAGGAGGAACGTTTCGTGCGGTTGGACAAATTCACGGTGCGCTCGTTGGAGTTGATACAGCCCATGCAGGAGGACGGAAAGTCGCTCTTGGACGTGATGGACAAGACGGTGATGCCCATGGGTGCCCGTATGCTGAAACGCTGGATGGTGTTTCCGTTGAAAGACGAGAAACGCATCAACGAACGCTTGGACGTGGTGGAATATTTTTTCAAAGAACCGGCTTTCAGAGAGTTGGTGGATACGCAGTTCCAACGGATAGGCGACTTGGAAAGAATCGTATCGAAGGTGGCGGTGGGCAGGGTGTCGCCCCGCGAAGTGGTGGCTCTCAAGGTGGCGTTGCAGGCTCTGGAACCGGTAAAGGAGGCTTGCGAGGCAACCGACAATGCGGTGCTGCGGAAAATAGGGGAGCGGCTGAATCTTTGCGAGAAAATGCGCGACCGAATTGACCGAGAAATACAGAACGACCCACCGCTGTTGCTGAACAAGGGAAACGTTGTGAAGGAGGGGGTGAACGAGGAGCTGGACGAACTGCGCCGCATTGCTTACAGCGGAAAGGACTACCTGCTGAGGATTCAGGAGCGCGAAACCGAGGCCACGGGCATTGCATCGCTCAAGATCGGCTACAACAACGTGTTCGGATATTATCTGGAAGTGCGCAACACCTATAAGGACAAAGTGCCGGCAGAATGGGTGCGAAAGCAGACACTGGCGCAGGCGGAACGTTACATCACGCAGGAGTTGAAGGAGTATGAAGAGAAGATTCTGGGGGCGGAGGACAAGATTCTGTCGCTGGAGACGCGCCTGTTCAACGAACTGGTGATGGCCATGCAGGAGTGGATTCCTGCTATCCAGACCAACGCCAGTCTGATTGCCCGTCTCGATTGCTTGTTGAGTTTTGCCAAGGTGGCCGAGGAAAACGGCTATATCCGTCCGGTCATCGACTCTACCGATGCCATCGACATCTGCCAGGGAAGGCATCCCGTGATAGAAACGCAGTTGCCCATGGGCGAGCGGTATGTGCCCAACGACATTTTCTTAGATAACGAAAAGCAGCAGATTGTCATTATCACGGGTCCCAATATGGCCGGTAAATCGGCTTTGTTGCGACAGACGGCTCTGATTGTTCTCTTGTCGCAGATAGGCTCTTTCGTGCCGGCAGAGCGTGCAAGAATCGGCTTGGTGGACAAGATTTTCACCCGTGTGGGAGCGAGCGACAACATTTCTTTGGGCGAATCTACGTTTATGGTGGAAATGACCGAGGCTGCCAATATATTGAACAATGTGTCGCCCAAGTCGCTGGTGCTGTTCGACGAACTGGGACGCGGCACATCCACCTATGACGGCATTTCCATTGCCTGGGCCATTGTGGAGTATCTGCACGAGCATCCCAAGGCAAGGGCACGAACGCTTTTTGCCACCCACTACCACGAATTGAATGAGATGGAGAAGAACTTTTCGCGCATCAAGAACTACAATGTGAGCGTGAAAGAGGTGGACAACAAGGTGATTTTCCTCCGCAAACTGATGCGCGGTGGTTCGGAACACTCCTTTGGTATCCATGTGGCGCAAATAGCCGGAATGCCCAAGAGCATCGTGAAACGCGCTGAAACGGTGCTGAAACAGTTGGAGGCCGACAATGCCACGGTGGGCGGAGTGGGCAAGCCCAACGCGCAAACCATCGACAAGAGCCGCGAGGGGATGCAGCTCAGCTTCTTCCAATTGGACGACCCTGTGCTCTGTCAGATACGTGATGAGATCTTAGGGCTTGACATCAACAACCTCACTCCCATGGAGGCTTTGAATAAACTCAACGACATTCAGAAGATAGTGGGTGGGAAGTCTTAGAAGAGTTTCTTGCATAGGTAATCAAAGAAAGCCATTTCCCAGAATGAGGCATTGTAATGGTTTCCTATCCATGTGATGATCACGTTCTTTTGTAAATTGATGTATATGAGCTTATGGCCGATACCCAAGGCGTAGTACGAGTCGTAGGAAGTGCCGTCTTTATAATATTGGTAGTACCAGTTGTAATGGTAGGAATTGTTCTCTTTCGTGGGGATCAAGGTGTTTTCTATCCATTCCTTGCTCACGATTTGTCGGCCGTTCCATACGCCTTTATTCAGGTATAGCCGTCCAATCTTTGCCAGATCATAGACATTGGTCGCTATACCTCCGAATCCGTGGGCGTGGCGATGTTTCCTGCTGTCAAGGGTTATCCAAGCGTTGTGTTGCATGCCAAGCGGCTTCCATACTTTCTCTGACATATATTGGGCGTATGATTTGCCGGTGGCACGTTCAAGGATGAGGCAGAGAATGGCGGTGGCCAAGCTGTTGTATTCATATTTTCCGCCAGGCCTGGACTTGAACCTGGCGTTTCTTACAACCTTTGTATAGTCCCTCCCATATTGCAGTTGGGCTATCTTGACAATTTTCCTTATGTTTTCAAACTTAATGAATACTCCTCTTGAAAATCAAGTCCTGTCTGCATATTGAGCAGATGAACGATTTTCAATTGCTGGAACATCGGGTCTGATTCTCTCAGCTCCGGAAGGTAGTCCGTTACAAAGTCGTCCACGTTCTTGATATACCCTTCATCTACGGCGATGCCGCAAAGCAGGCCGGTGATTGATTTGGAGACAGAAAAGACGGTGGCGTTCTCGCCGGCAAAGTAATTGCCAAAACATTTGTCGTAGACGATGCTGTCGTTGTGGATAATTAGCATCTGGCAGTCGTCTCCAAACCATTTGTTGAGCAGGGAGTCTAACGGGCCTTCTCCATGCTTTCCATATTTTATCTGGGTGCTTCCTTTCAAGGTGCTGTGCTCATCTGCCAAAGGAAAACGAAAAATGTCATTTCCTTTAAAAATCGTGTCTTTGTCAAGTTTCCTGTATGCGTACATGTCCGGGCCGGAAACGCCGTCCAGGGCAAGTCCTCTTATGACAGCGCAACTTGAGAGAACGATTGTGTAGAGGCATAGTGCAATCCATACCACGATGGACTTTCTGTTGTTTTTCATCATAACCTTTTCCGTCTAAGTCTATGCACACATCATTTTCAGAAACTGAACTCGCCCACGATGCCCCGTTGGGCATCCTTTACCACAACCTTTGTTGCTCCCGGCCGGGTGGTGCTTTGAACGGTGAGCACCAATTTGCCGTGGAACAGTTTCATTTGGGGCAGATGGAACATTTGCAAGGAGGTGGCATCACCGTTGCAAGCGGCACGGAACGTGGCTGCTCCCGACACCTCGAAGGTGAGTTCATCGTCAGCATCTGGGCACTCGTTGCCGTCTTTGTCGGTCATGGTGACGGTGATATACGCCAGATCCTCTCCATCGGCTTTCAGTTGGGGATTGTCGATTTCAAAGCGGAATCTGGCCGGGTGGCCCGCCGTGCGGATGGTTTGCTCGTCTGCCTTGTTGCCCTCTGCGTCGTAAGCAACGACTTTCAGTTCGCCCGGCTCATATACCACGTTGTTCCACCGCAGGCGGTAACGGTCCAAACGGCTGTTCTTGTCCTTTGTGATTCGCCCCTGACTCTTGCCGTTGACAAAGAGTTCGGCAGTGGGGTAGGAGGTGTAACAATAAACGGGCGTTGTTAGTCCTTCACGCCCCGGCCATGTCCAATGGGGCAGCAGATGCAGCGTTTGTTCATGCTTGTTCCACAGACTGCGATAGAGATAAAAGCGGTCTTTGGGCAAACCGGCCAAATCTACGGCACCGAAATAACTGCTGCGCGATGGCCAATAGGCATAATAGGGAGTGGGTTCGCCCAAATAATCGATGCCTGTCCATATAAACTGGCCGATGGTGAATGAGCGGTCGTCCTGCATCAGCATGTCGTCGTCGGGCAAATTGCTCCATCCGCAGCATTCAAGGTCGTAGGAAGAGCATTGTCCGTCATCATAGGTTGCCATCTTCTTTTCTTCTGCCGGAAACTTATACACGCCCCGGCTGCTCACGGTGGAGGTGGTTTCTGATCCCAAGATGAATCCCTGGGGCTGCTGGCCGATGAGTTCGTCATAGAGATGCATGCGGTAGTTGAATCCCGGCACATCAAGCGCCGCATAGAAGCCGCACTCGGTATTGGCTTTGGGATTGTCTCCGCCGCAGGTGACGGGACGCGTGGGATCCAGACTGTGGCAGAAGTCTGTCATGGTCTTGGCACGGTCGGCACCCTCTTTCTTCCACTGTTCGGGAATCTCGTTGCCGATGCTCCACATCACGATGGACGGGTGGTTGCGGTGGTTCAATATGAGATTGGTGAGATCTTTGCGCCACCAATCCTCGTAATAGCGGTTGTAGCCGTTCTTCACTTTACCTTCCTTCCATGCGTCAAAACTTTCTGCCATCACCATCATTCCCATGGAATCGCACACTTCCATCTGCATTTTCGAGGGCATGTTGTGCGAGGTTCGGATGGCATCTGCACCCATATCCTTCATGAGGCGTATCTGGCGGATGATGGCTGCCTTATTGGCTGCCGTGCCAAGAGGGCCTAAATCGTGGTGGAGGCACACGCCCTGGAACTTGCGCGAAACGCCGTTGAGCCGGAAACCATGCTCTCTTGTTACGGACAGGGTGCGGATTCCCACCTTCTGCGTTGTTTCGTCCATCAGTTTCTTACCTTTATATATATAGGTGGAAAGCGTGTAAAGGTGGGGTGTTTCCGGCGACCAGAGTTGGGGATGGACAATGTTCAGGGCGAACGTATGGCTGCCCTTGCTGTCGGGGGCGGCACTTTGTGATGCCACGATGCGGTTGTGCGCATTCCTGATCACCACCTTTGTCTTTATGTTCTTGTCGCCTTGGAAACCTTTGAGTTGCGTGTCGATGCTTACGCGGGCGGCGTTTCCCTCCACATTCACCGTGCGGAAGAACGTTGCCCAAGGGTCGATGCGGCAGTGGCCGGCAAACACCAGCTTCACGGGGCGGAACAATCCGGCACCGGGATACCATCGGCTGCTCTCCTCGTGATTGTTCAGATGCACGCGGATGTCGTTCTTTCCCTCTTTCACGAATGGGGTGATGTCCAAGCGGAACGCATTGTAGCCATACGCCCAGCGGCCTGCTTCCTTTCCGTTTACATATACAATGGGTTCGCTCATGGCACCGTCGAAACAGATTTCCGTGCTTTCTGTACCTTTGGGCAATATGAAAGAAGTGCGGTATTGCCCTTCGCCAATCCATGGAAGACCTCCCGAGCGGCCCGTGTGCGCCATGGCTTCCTCCTGTCCGTCTTGTGCGATGGCCAGATACTGGATGTCCCACTTTTTGTCGAAAGGCCCTTCAATTGCCCAGTCGTGCGGCACGTTCACCTGCTGCCATGTCTTTCCGTCGCGCGAGAAATCCCACCTTTTCAGGTTCATTTCCTTTCTGTTCTGCGCTGTGCAGGCAAGCGATAAGGCGAGAGCCACCGTCAGTATTCCCAGTCTCATATATTGGTTTCCAGGTTGTTTGTCTTTATTTTGCCCCCAATTTCTTGATCCATTTTCCTCCTTTCATGCACGCAATGCCGATGATGATGAACGGGATGCTGAGGATTTGCCCCATGTTCAGGAGCATTCCCGATTCAAAATCCACTTGGATGTCTTTGGTGTATTCGATGAAGAAACGGAAAGTGAAGATGAGCGTGAGGCACAGTCCGAAGAAGAAGCCTGTGCCCACTTTCTCGGAGTGCTTGCGGTAGAGACGCCAGCCGATGAAGAAAAACACGGCGTAGGCAATGGCTTCGTACAGCTGCCCGGGATGTCTGGGCAGGCTGTCCACCCTCGTAAAGATGAAAGCCCAGGGCACATCGGTCACCTTGCCGATGATTTCTGAGTTCATCAGGTTGCCCAGACGGATGAAACAGGCCGTGACGGGCGTGGCAATGGCAATGTTGTCGAGCACCGTCCATATGCTCAGTTTCGACCATCGCACATACAGCCACAGGGCAATCATCAGTCCCAGCGTGCCTCCGTGGCTGGCCAGTCCCTTATATCCTATGTAGGCAGCCGCGCCGTTTGTCCATTTGAAAAGCAGGTCATCGGCAAAGCTCATGTTTCCATCCACAAAGTGAATGGGCAGGAACATTTCAATGATGTGCCTGCCGGAAGACAGGAAATAGTCGGGTTGATAGAACAGGCAGTGGCCCAGGCGCGCGCCGATGAGGATGCCGAAGAAGCAGTAGATGTAGAGAGGCTCGAACAGTTCGTCCTTGATTTTCTGTTGCTTGTAGAGCCTTTTCACGATGATGTAGGCCAGTGCCAGTCCGATCAGCCAGCACAAGGCATACCAGTGGAGCGGCCCTATGGTGAGGCTCGGCTGCCAGACGATGTAATTGAATAGACTTGTCATAACTTAAACATTAAATCTGAAGTGCATGATGTCGCCGTCCTGCACAATGTATTCTTTTCCCTCGATACCTAATTTCCCTGCTTCGCGGACGGCCGCTTCCGAGCCGTACCTGATGTAGTCGTCGTATTTGATGACTTCGGCGCGGATGAATCCTTTCTCGAAATCGGTGTGGATCACACCTGCGCACTGCGGTGCTTTCCATCCCCTTTGGTAGGTCCAGGCCTTCACTTCCATCTCGCCGGCGGTGATGAAGGTTTCCAGATTGAGCAGACTGTATGCCTTTTTGATCAGTCGGTTCACGCCGCTCTCTTCCAGTCCCAGTTCCTCCAGAAACATCTTTTTGTCCTCGTAGGTCTCCAGCGAGGCGATGTCCTCTTCGGTTTTGGCGGCGATGATGAGCATTTCGGCCCCTTCGCTCTTGGCGATTTCCTCCATCATCTTTGAGTATTCGTTGCCCGACCTGGCCGCCGCCTCGTCCACGTTGCACACGTATAGCACGGGTTTCGACGTGAGCAGGAACAGGTCGTGGGCCACTTTCTGCTCCTCTTTGCTCTCGAAACTCACCGTCCGGGCATTCAGTCCCTTGTCCAGTGCCTCCTTGTATGCCTGCAGCACCGTTACCGCCACCTTTGCGTCCTTGTTGCCTGCGGCAGCCGTTTTCTGCTGCTTGGCAAGTTGTGCCTCGATGGTTTCAAGGTCTTTCAGCTGCAATTCGGTGTCTATGATTTCTTTGTCTTCCACGGGATTCACCTTTGCGCCTCCCTCGCGCACGATGTTGTCGTCGTCGAAGCACCTCAAAACATGAATGATGGCATCGGTTTCCCGGATGTTTCCCAAGAACTTGTTGCCCAGTCCCTCGCCTTTCGAGGCTCCTTTCACAAGTCCTGCAATATCTACAATCTCGCACGTTGCGGGCACAATTCTTCCCGGATGAACAATCTCTGCCAGTTGGGTTAGCCGTTCATCGGGTACTGTAATCACCCCCACGTTGGGTTCTATCGTACAAAAGGGAAAGTTTGCAGCCTGTGCTTTTGCGCTCGACAGGCAATTAAAGAGTGTTGACTTTCCCACGTTGGGTAGTCCCACTATACCACATTTTAATGACATGTCCTAATTTTAATATAATTGAATATTCGCTGCAAAGTTAACATAAAAAATTGACAGTGAGGACTGAATGGCCATTGTTTTGGCGGCAGCCGACCATTTTTTCATTCTCTTTGGGTCAACAAGGTTTCAGCGGCAGGAACATTACAAAAATTAACACCCCCACGAAATCCTTTAACATGAAAAACGGCCGTATTTTGAAAAGAGTTTTCCGCGTGTGCAAATACGTTATTTTTTGTGATTTTTGCAAACGATTGGCAGCAAGTACTTTACAAAAAACGCCCATTCCCCGGCTTTCAACCGGTGATTCCTTGCCTTGCATCCGATGATTCCTTGCGCGCCAACGGCCGACGCCTTGGACAGCAGTTGGCCATCCGTTGCATCCCAATGGATGCTGTTTTGCCCTTCAGGGCATCATCCCTTGGAAATGGAGGGGAGAGGTTCCCTGTCGCAAAAAACGGTGCCATCGCCAACGGATCATCCCTTGCTTTTCTATTTTGAAAGGAAGTCCCGCGGAAAATTCCTGCTGAAAATTAACACGATTAACTTTTGTTGGGTTTACCGGATTTAATGGATAAAAATGCGTCTTTTCATGGATAAACAGCATAAATGTAGAAGTGTTTTGCAAATAATCTGCATTTTGCTTTGCGGTTTGAAAAATAATTCCTATCTTGCAGCCAGATTGCGAAATGAATATTATTTGAGGGGTTTTCCCCACATCTTGACGAGTGTTCTTATGGGGTGCGGCCGTTGCATTTCTTGTTGCGGAAACAGCCTTTCACTCTTGATCAACACAATGATATGGATCAATACAAACAATTAAAGGCCATAATATGAAAATCATTGTCAATCAAAAGGAACTGGAGATATTCGAAGGGGCGAAAGTGAAAGATGCCTTGCGCCTTTACTATGTGATGGGCAGGCAGAGCATTCCTTTTCCGCTGCCCGATGTCACCGACGGATGTGGAAACAAGGTGGCGCACGACGGCACGCTGCTGCCCGATGCCATTGTCAATACTGTGCAAGATGAAAAAGATAGACCATAGACTGTTGCTGCTGCTCTTGGCAGTGGTAGTGACCGGATGCGGGAGCGTTCGGCAACACGTGGCGGAAAAGCCATTGAGAGAAAAAACGCTGCACATTCTTGCCGTGAACGATATGCATGCAGCCATCGACAATTTTCCAAGGCTGGCTTTCATGGTGGACAGTTTGAGGGCGCTTTATCCCGACTTGCTGCTGGTGAGCGGGGGAGACAATCAGACGGGAAATCCCGTGAACGACCAGTATCCCGAAAAGGGATGGCCGATGATTCGATTGATGAATGCCCTGAAGTTCGACATTTCTGCCGTTGGCAACCATGAGTTCGACACGGGGAAAGAAGGTTTTCCCGGCAATGTGCGCAAGGCGGATTTCGATTTCATCTGTGCCAATGTCAGTCCTCCCGCCATGTACGGCCATTTGATAAAGCCTTATAAGATCATGCGTGCCGCCCATGGCTTGCGCGTTGCCTTCACGTCTGTCATTTCCATCAACTCGGGGCAAATACCCGATACGCATCCCGATAACGTGAAGGGTTATACTTTCGGCGACCCATTGGCAAAAGCCAATGAAATGCTTTTCCTTCGCGACAGCTGCGACATTCTGGTATATCTGAACCATTATGGCTTTGAGGACGATGCGGCATTGGCACGCCAGTTTCCGGCCGGGGTGGTGGATTTGATCATCGGAGGGCACTCGCATACCAAAGTGGCCCAAGAACAATTCTTCAACGGGATATTGGTCACTCAGGCGGAGAACAAACTGAAATACGCCACGCTCATCACGCTGACAACGGAAAACAACCGTTTGAAAAAAGCGGGTATGAAACTGTTGACCGTGGGAAACAAAGGCAATGAAAACAGGGAAATCAAGAAAATGGTGGAGGAATTGAACAGCACTTCGCATTTGGACGATGAAATTGCCCATGCCGAGAGCCATTTCACAGCCCAGGAAATGCTGGGATACCTGATGGCGGACGCCCTGCGTGCAGGTGCCCGGACAGACATCGCCATTGTCAATCCGGGCGGCATTCGCATGGACAAATGGCCCAAAGGGAAAGTCACCACGGGGATGGTTTATGAGCTTGACCCCTTCGGCAACGAAATGGTGGTGCTGCAACTCAAGGGCAGCGAGTTGTGCGATCTTTATCTCTCTGCCTTCGAACTGGACGAGCGAAGGCCGCTGGTTGCCGCCGGCCTGTATGCTTCTTACACGCTGAACAGGGACGGTTCGCTGGCCGATGTCGAACTGTTTACGTCCGACAAGCAGCCCATTGATACCGACAAAACCTACTCGGTGGCTATAAACAGTTATATGGCAGCGGTTTACCGCTATGAACACGAGGACAAGGGAACGTCGCTTTCACGGTCAACGGCCGAAAACATGATTCAGTATCTGCGTGAGATGAAGCGCATACCCAGTTATGAAAACGAGAAAAGGTTGGAGGTCAACCGTCTTTGAACAAGGCGGAACAACCGAAAACCGATGGAATGACAAATAACACCGAAACATGAAGCAGGATCCAAGGGGATGTAAAGAAACCGACAAGATCCACCTTGTTGCAGGTGGAATGGGACAATAAAGTTTTTTCATGATAATGTTTCTGTTGTTTGAAACAGGGACATAGGTATGTTTTTTTATATTAAGGTGAAAGGTGGAGGACGCGCGAGGGGATAAGTTTTATTGGCGTGTCCTCCTTTTCTTGCTCGCCTTTCTCGTTCCAAATCTTATCCGGTTGGAGGGAGCACAGAATCCGGGATTAAGGCATCACAGCTAAAATAAATGGGAGTTATTGACGTTTCATCATTAAGACAACAAGCATTATGGAAATACATCACGATAGAGAGAACAGCCGTTTCTTTACGGAACAAGACGGATGCACCGCTTATATAGAGTATGTGGAAAGCGAAAGTGGGCTCGACATTGTGCATACCATCGTTCCGAAGCCGATTGGCGGACGGGGAATTGCCGCCGAATTGGTGCGCACGGGATATGGCTATGCCCGGGAAAACCACCTGAAGTGCCTTGCCTCCTGCTCGTATGCGAGGGCTTGGTTGGAAAGGCATCCGGAATACAAGGAATGAACCTTGGGAGAGAAATGAGGGGGCTTTCTTGATGGATGGCACATTGTTTGTGTTCCGGCGTTCCTTGCCAGGGTCATGTGCTGCCGGCTATATGAGAATCTTAAAGGTTTTGGTTTCCCTGCCACCCATTGTTTTCAGGATGTAGATGCCTTTAGGGAGTCTGTTTGCATGCAGACGATTTCCCGGTGCAGAGATTACCATGCGTCCATTTACATCATAAAGCTGTATGCCGGCGGCTCCTTTCGCCACTACCGTTCCGGTTGTTTGGTCAAACACATACCCCAATTCCGTGTCCGGGCCGGCGTTTTCCACGCTGCTTGTGCTCAGCAACTCTTTCAACCCGTTCAGTGCGTTTATCTTTCCTAAACCATATTGGTTATTGGGGATTGCTTCCATTTGCGCCTCTGTGACAGCGGTTTTTTTGAGCAGTTCTTTCAGTTCGGGTTGGGTGAGAGTGGGCTTGGCCTGCAGCCATAGAGCCATGATGCCGGCCACCACCGGTGAAGCCATGGAGGTTCCATTCTCTACATACCAATAGTAGGTTTTTCCCTCTACGCTCTGTCCGTATACTACATCTTCTTTCTTGACGGTCATGGGAGCGGCGAATCCATTGTATGAAGAAACGACAGAAGCGCCGGGTGCCACGATGTCGGGTTTGATGCGTCCGTCGCTTGTGGGACCTTTGGCGGACAGCGGATAAAGTTTATCCAGTATCCAAGGTTTGACAACTTCCGTTCCGGCGATGTTCGTATATTTTACTTTTGAAACATAGGCACCCACTGCAATGGGGACATTTCCCGTAGCAGTCATTGCAAGGGTGCTTTCTGTGCTTCCGTCAACGAATCCTGGGTTTCCATTTGCCGAAAAGCTGCCGTTGTTGCAATAGGCCTTTGCTGTGCCCTTGTCCGATTTCAATGTGATTACCCATTCTTCGGAAGGTTGCAGCGTATAGCCTGCACTGAGCGTGATGGCGTAGGCTCCGCTGATTTCATTCTTGATGCAGGCAGCGATGAATGAAGCATGTTCTTTGTCGGCTGTTCCAAAGTTGTCGAATGCTTCTGTCTTCTCTACGCCCGTTGTAAAGGTGCGGTCGAACAGCACGGTGCCCGATGTCTTGTCTCTTAAAACAATGTTCGCTTCGCAATGTTCATCCGGTTGCGCTTCTATGAAGATTTGGTCGGCTCCACGTTCCGGAATCATCCACACGCTTTTCACGTCCTTGCCCGAAAGCGTGGAGTTGCGGTTGCCCTCATTGCCCACAGCCACGGCCATGAGACAGCCCGGCCTGTTTTCCAATAGATTGTCCAGCATTCTCGCCATGAGTCCTGTTCCGTCCTTGAATCCCATCATGGTGCCAAGGCTTACGTTGATGGCGATGGGACGCCCGGCTCGCTGCGCATATTTTATCAGATAGTCCACTCCATCCACAATCCCTTGTTCCGACTGGTTGGTAGAAACGAGCACGATGTCGCTTTCAGGTGCTATTCCCTTATAGGGGGTGTCAGCGCTTCCTGCGGCGATGCCTGCCACGTGGGTGCCGTGCGTAGAGGGCGAATTGTCGTGCAGTGCGTTCGCTATGTCCGAAGGTGTTGCATAAACTGTTCCATAATGATAATCGTTGTTTGTATTCCCGAACCCGTTTTGGTCCCATACATTCAATATGCGGCATTTGCCGGAAGCATCCTTGAAGTTGGGATGTGTGAAGTCGAAGCCCGTATCGATGATTCCTATGAGAATGCCACTGCCTTTGAAAGAAGAAGGGAGTGCTGTGCCTTGATGGATTTCGTCAACATGGGTGGTTGACCGCACGGCATCTGTCATCAGCACGGCCGGTTCGTCTATGATGATTTTCTCTATATCGTTTTCATGCGTAAGGGCTTCCAGCTGATTTTGCGGAACAACGGCCGTGTAGGTGTTGCCGCATCTTACATTGAAGTGCATGCCATACAGGCGGGTCAGTTTGTTTTTGTCAGCGCCACGGGTCAGTCTGACGTATGCGCATATGGTTTGTCCTTCTTTTCCGTCGGGTGCTTTCAGCAGCTGTTTCACTGCGCCTGCATTGAGTCTGTGCGAGAAAACTTTCTGATTCTGCGCCTGGGCACAGGCATGGGTTAACAGCAAAGCGAATAGCGGGAGTATCATTCTTTTCATGCTTGGAAACTGTTGGAGCGGGTGATGCAATTGCATATCCTATTGTTTCGGACTGTCCGGAAACATGTCGGTCCTTCCGCCTTCATGACAGAAGGACCGACATGTCATTTTGTGGCCGATGGCGTTCATCCGTTATTTCACCATCACCTTCATGGCAGGTTTTCCCTGTTGGCCAACCAGGTAAATGCCCTTTTTGTCTAAATGTATGTTCTTGCCACTGGCAATGACTTGTCCTGCAAGATTCCAGACAACGACGGGCTCTGTTGAGGATATGGTGCCATGGCTGATGCGTGGATTCGTTGCAGCGTCTGTGTGATTGATGGCTGTCACGGTGTTCTGCTCCCAAAACAACACGGGGAAACCGTTGTTCGTGTTCTGCTTGTCGGCAACGAACGGGTTGTTGGCATCGTCCTTGTTCAGTTTGGCAAGAATGCTTTCCGACTTCATTTCTTCTTCCGTTTGGTCCATTCCCACGACATCGTCCACTCCTGCCAACGATTTCACATAATAATTGTTTGCCACGATGGCCGAGTTCTTGTCGTTTTCTCCGAGAATGGCGTGCGGTTGAGAAATGTAAGGACTTGAAAGCCCCGACACCTTCCCAATGTTATAGCAATTGGTAACCGTTGGGGTGTCGTATGAAGTGCCTGCGATGCCTCCGGTAAAGTAATAGTCGGTGGTAATATCGCCCGTATTGTAGCATCCGCGTATGATAGCATCCTTTTCGATATGGGCGGCGATGCCTCCGGTTTCAATGCCGGGAGCCTTTACCGTTCCTTTGTTGGCACAATATTGGATGGTTGACCGCTGGAGAATGAAGCCCACCAGTCCTCCCACGGTTGCCTGTCCGCTCACAGAACCCAGGTTCATGCAGTTTTCAAGAAGTCCGCCTTTCATCACACCGATAAAGGCACCGACGTACTGGCCTGCCACTGCTATGTTGGAACTGGTGTCCAACACAACATTCCGGATGACGGTGGAGGGGTGAGAGCATGCGAACAATCCCACCGAGATGTAGGAAGTTCCTGTTTCGTCGGTTGTCTGGGAGGTGCCTTTGTTTATCAACAGATTCCTGATTGTTTTGAAATTTCCGTCGAAAATGCCCTTGAAATACAGCGATTTGTCTGTGGTCTCCCCGGTCGATGAATTTTGCTCTTCATTGAAAAGGCCGATGGGTGTGAATGCCTTTCCTCCCATATCCAGATTGTTCACCATTTTGAAGAACTTGCCTTCGAAGGTTTCTTTTTCTGCCACCCTTTGCGAAAGGTAGGCCAACTGTTCGGGAGATTCTATCTGATAGGGGTTGTTTTCCGACCCGTCGCCTTGTGTCCAGGGTTTTGCACTGGCTCCATCCCAAACTTGTGCCGACACGTTCAGCCCCAGCACAGCCATCACTAATAACAGGTAAATCTTCTTCATGTTTTTTTGTTTGGTTAAAATTTTAGGGTTGATATCTTATTTGTTCAGCTTCCAGGTAACCCCGTCTTTCGTATCTTTCACCTCAAAGCCGGCATTGGCGAGTTTGTCGCGTATTTCGTCGCTGGTGGCCCAATCCTTGCTGGCCTTTGCCTTGGCACGGAGCGAGAGCACCATGTCAACCACCTTTCCGAAGGCTTCTTCGCGCTCTCTGTTGTTGTTTCCTGTCTCCATGCGAAGTCCCAGAATGTCGAAAGCGAAGAGCCGCATTGTGTCGCCCAGTTCTTTCAGATGAGCCTCCGAGATGCTCGCCTTGTGGTCGAGCAGCGTGTTGATGAGACGGCAGCCTTCAAACAAGTGACTGATGACAATCATGGTTTGCAGGTCATCATTCATTGCGTCATAGCATTTCTGGTGCAGTTCTTCCACCATTTTGGCGGTGTTGGCATCGCTTTCCTTGGCTGGCTGTATGCGTTCCATGTCGCGAATGCCGTTGAAAAGCCTTTCCATGCCCTTTTCGCTGGCTTTGAGCGCCTCGTTGGAGAAATCCACCGTGCTGCGGTAATGGGCGGAGAGAATGAAGAAACGGATGGTCATTGGACTGTAGGGCTGTGCCAGATTGGGGTGGTTGCCCTTGAAGAACTGTTCCAGAGTGATGAAGTTGCCCAGGGATTTGCCCATTTTCTGCCCGTTGATGGTAATCATGTTGTTGTGCATCCAGTATTTCACCATGTCGCTTCCCTGGCTTGCCACCGACTGGGCTATTTCGCATTCGTGGTGCGGAAACACAAGATCCAGGCCGCCACCGTGAATGTCGAAGTGGTCGCCCAGATATTTTCTGCCCATCGCCGTGCATTCGCAGTGCCATCCGGGGAAGCCTTCGCTCCAGGGGCTGGGCCATCGCATGATGTGCTCGGGCTGTGCTTTCTTCCACA
>JALFBL010000087.1 GCA_022773395.1 Prevotella sp. | reverse complement strand
GAGACTGCTCAGGTCAACATTGAACTTCGTATAGTCGTCCTTCAACGCAACATCGGCAATCTTCTCAGATTCTCCGCCGTCCTTCGAACCATAGATGGCGAGGTTGGAGTTCCCACTGCCTTTCTTGGCATCGAACAGCAGAGTAGGATGTGCAGAGGCGTTGAGGTTCAGTTTGCCTGTGGAAAGGAATCCTGTGCCAGGCTCCGACTCGGCATTCATCTTGAAATTAAGGGCTACGCCGTCACCATCGGTTGCATCCGAGGAAGTTCCAAGTTCAGAAACAATTCCGTCAGTGAACCATAACGTTTGGAACTTCCCACCCTGCAGTCCTTCTATCAAAGGCAGTTCATAAGATTTACCTACAAGAATAGAACAACCTGTGAAAGCAGCGTTAGTTCCTGCCTCATTCTTTGTTTGAACTCCAAAATACTTGAAATCCTGTTCACCTTCGTCAGTATTGATGGCGGAATACTCATAACTATTTTTATTCGTTACGGTTTCTATTTCTTGATTCAATACAGGGAAAGGCATTCCCCACAATGTTTCAAAAGCTATTGTGTACAATTTGTAATCTATTTTCGCCGGATCCACATAACAATTATTTACACCAGTAGTCACGAAATCCCAATTGAACACGATTTTTCCTTGAGGATCCCCAGCAGTCATTGTTTCAGGAAGATTCGGGATGTCAAAACCTATATGCAATGACACCACATCGGTCTTCATTCCTTTATTGTCTGCCGCATCGTAAGGAAGTGCATAATAACGATGTTTGCCATGCGTCATATTTTCCACATCTTCAAATTGCAACACCTGTCCTTTTGTCACACCTGTGAAAGTCTTCACCAAAGCACTGTCACGATAGAGTTCAATTTTGGAGATATTGTTACCGAGATCTGCACCTGTCACGGATTTCTCAGGAGCCGTAACCTTTACATTTGCCTTCAGCTCACCTTTTTCCGCAGCAACCACCTCCAATACAGGAGCTGCCGGAACATCTGCCGTCAATGTACTTACTTTGACGTTGATGTTCTTTGCATAAAGATAGAGATGGTCGGGTTCTGTAATTGCGTGAATCCCAATATAGTAATACCCGGTTTCTTCCACAAAGAATCCCTCTTTTCCGTAAGTCTGGTATTCTTTCTTTGAAACGACAGTAGTAGGTACCAATACGGTTCCGGCACTTATGGCATCGGCTGTGGGAGTGCCGTTTGCCTTCACCATCTTTACTTCAAACTTCTCAGGGTATGCACTCGAACCAACCTTGACATCTACTAAGAAATCATAACTCTGTCCTCCTTCAAATCTTATTCCAGGAGTTATCAACCAGTCATCTCCAGTGTTGTTTTTATGATTCTTGTATACTGCAGCTTTGGCATTTTCCAAAAACACCCATGTCTTCTCATCGTTATTGACGTCAATTACGGTGAGTTCCTTGAATTTCTCTTCGGTAGAGACATCATTAAGATATGGCAGGACATCTATTTTTTCTGCTTTTTCAATGGCATTTCGCACTGTGGGAACAGCCATGTTGTCATTCCACATTTTCTCAAACTCTGCCTTTTCGACCTCTCCTTTTTCAATTGCCTGAATGAGCATGTTCTTCTCCAACACACCACTTGCGTTCAGCAACGTTGTGGTTTTGACGGTAGCTTCCCTATTGGGGGCAACCTTTCTGAAAACCCGCTCTTGAGCCTGAATGGGTAATGACAGCAGCCCCGCTGCCGCAATCACCATTAAAGATGTAAGTTTCTTACTCATAATTATTTTTTGTGAACCAATATTAACCTTTAATCCGCAACACTTTGATTTAAACTTTTTTATACATATATGAACAACATGAGGTATATTTTCAATTATTGCTTCAATACAATAAAACCTCTGTGAGCCATCATCCATCTATAGTTTGCCGGTTCTAATTTCAAACATTTTTGAAAGTATGCAACCCATTATTTCCGGATATTTGAAGATATGAAAATCAATAGAACATGATTTTCAGATCCCTTAAAGTTTTACCCGTGGGTTCTTTATGAACCAAAGTACAGAATCAGATAAATGCAACGGTCAAGCCAGCCATGACGATACTGACCATCGACATGAGTTTAATGAGAATATTAAGAGAAGGACCGCTGGTATCTTTGAACGGATCGCCAACAGTATCGCCGACAATGGTTGCCTTATGGCAATCGGACCCTTTACCTCCAAAGTTTCCTTCTTCCACCATTTTCTTTGCATTGTCCCATGCTCCGCCAGCATTTGCCATGAACACGGCCAAAGTGAAACCAGCGGCAAGTCCGCCCACCAACAAACCGAGCACACCTGCCACACCAAGTATGCAACCAACGACAATGGGGATGAGAATGGCAAGGAATGAGGGGAATATCATTTCACGTTGGGCAGAACGAGTGGAAATTTCCACACAGCGGCCATAGTCTGGTGTAGCCTTTCCTTCAAGAATCCCTTTTATTTCCCGGAATTGTCGACGCACTTCTTCAACCATCGCACCTGCGGCACGACCTACGGCTCCCATTGTGAGCCCACAGAACAAGAAAGCTGCCATTGCACCGACAAATGCCCCTACAAGCACTTTCGGATTCATCAGATTTACTTGGAAAAAGGTCATGAAATCTTCCATATTGGCAGTTTCCGGATTGAACGTTTTACCTAACGCATCAATGTATTGCGTGCCTTCCGAGACTGCACGCACCATTGCAATTTTGACTTCCTCTACATAGGAAGCAAGCAATGCCAAAGCCGTAAGGGCAGCAGAACCTATGGCGAAGCCTTTTCCTGTTGCTGCAGTGGTATTGCCGAGTGCATCAAGCGCATCAGTACGCTGGCGAACCATCGGCTCAAGTTCGCTCATTTCAGCATTGCCACCCGCATTATCGGCAATAGGCCCATAAGCATCGGTGGCCAGTGTGATGCCCAAGGTGGAAAGCATACCGACGGCCGCGATTCCAATGCCATAAAGTCCCCGACTAACGCTTGCAGCACTCATTGACATATCAAAACCATTGGCACACAGATAGCTCAACATGATAGCAACAGAGATGGTGATGACAGGTACGCATGTAGAAATCATACCCGTTCCGATACCTTTAATGATAACGGTTGCTGCACCCGTGTTGGAAGCCTCTGCAATCTTTTGTGTAGGTTTATAACTTTGTGAAGTATAATATTCTGTGGCCTGACCAATGATAACTCCGGCCGCAAGCCCCACAACCACAGAAAATGATACACCCAGCCAATTGTCCAAACCAAGAAGATAAAGAATAACAAAGGTGGCAATGGCTATCAGGAAAGCACTGACGTTAGTGCCAAGCCCGAGCGAATGAAGGAGGTCTTTCATAGAAGCCCCCTCTTTTGTGCGGACGAGGAATATACCTATTAGAGAAAGGAATATGCCAACTGCGGCGATGATCATCGGTGCGATGACCGCCTTCAACTGCATATCTCCATTCATGGCAAATGCCGTTGCGCCAAGGGCTGCTGTACTCAAGATGCTGCCACAATAACTTTCGTAAAGGTCGGCACCCATACCTGCCACATCGCCCACGTTGTCGCCCACGTTATCTGCAATGGTCGCAGGGTTTCTCGGGTCATCCTCAGGAATGTTCGCCTCAACTTTTCCTACAAGATCGGCACCCACATCGGCTGCCTTTGTGTAAATACCCCCACCCACACGCGCAAACAAAGCCTGCGTGGAAGCACCCATACCAAAGGTCAGCATGGTTGTGGTGATAGTGATAAGAGCGATGCTTCCTTCTGTATAGACAGAACTGAGGATGAGAAACCAAACGGCAATGTCAAGAAGTCCCAATCCCACAACGACAAGCCCCATCACAGCCCCGCTGCGGAAAGCAATCTGCAGACCTTTATCAAGTCCTTTTCTTGCTCCGTTGGCAGTACGTCCAGAAGCATACGTTGCCGTTTTCATACCGAAAAAGCCGGCAAGTCCTGAGAAGAGACCTCCTGTAAGGAAAGCGAACGGAACCCAAGGATTTTGCACATGAAGGACGTAAGCCATAAAGGCAAATATCAAGGCGAGAACCACAAATACATAAAAGACAACTTTGTACTGCTGTTTGAGATATGCCATCGCACCTTTTCGCACGTGACTGGCAATTTCTTTCATACGTGGCATACCTTCATCTTCTTTCATCATTGACTGGAAAAAGAACCATGCCATGCCCAATGCACAAAATGAGGCAACCGGGACAAGCCAAAATACTGTAGGAATGTTGTTCATGTTATTATTGATTAGTGTTAAACTTAAAGTGTTGCAAATTTAAATATTTCTGGATAAATCAACAAAAAGAATGAAGAAAAAGTTATATTTTATCTTAAACATGTCCTTTTTTGAAGAAATTGCTTATAAAAGAACTGCCATCTTCTCATATTGTAAGATGGCAGGAACATAAACGTTATTTATGAACAATCGGTCAGAATCTCACGCACACTTGCGTGTTGAACATTCCATAATTATGCTTGGGCAAGGTCTTGTCGTTAACAAACGAATATTGAAACTGCAACTCGAAGTTTTTATGAACAATGTAGTTGAGACCTGCCTCATACATGGTTTTGGCCGTTGACCACTCGCCAGATTGGCGATATACATCGTAGCGCGCTTTTGCACGAAGTTTTCCTTTGACCAGCGGGGCAATTCCCACTACATAGAATCCATCAGCCTCATCACCTTTTTCCATATTCACTTCTGTGGTTTCGGGACTGCCAGTACCCGCAGAATTCTTGAAACCATAACCCGTGCTATGGATATATTCAGAACGCAGTTGCCAGTCTTCCTGATTGTATTCAGCACTCAGTGCATAGCGGTGCTGCGGCAAACTCACCACCTTACCGTTATTATCCCTACGTGCATGAGATCCCTCCCAGCCGAACGCCCCAATGCGGACACCCTTGACAGGCATATACCAAACGCCTCCGATAATGTCTTTTTGATTGTTGACATCGCCTGTATTGATGCCTTGTCCGTTGAAAATACCCACTTGATAATGCAACAGATTCCTTCCCTCAGCGTTTTTGGCAAAATCTCCCTGAAATTGAAGACCGATGTCACGTCCGTTTGAAGCATGTTCGCCCGACCTGTCTGTAAATCCCGACAAGTTCATAATGACCTGTGCCAATCCACTGAAACCAACATCGATGGGATGCATCGGGTTTTCGTAGGTGAAAGGACGTTTGAACTGTCCGATTTTTACCCTGAAGAAATCGTATTTCTGCCATTCAACATTTGCGTCAACCACCCTCGGACTTCCTCCCCATGTCTTTGTAGTTCCGTTGACTTGACCTTGGAGCGTGTACTCAAACTCATTCAAAATCTTTCCTTTAGCGATGACACGAATCATTCTGATGGAGAAGTCATTCGTATTGTTCTCCTCTTGAAATTTAGCTGTATAAAGCCCAAGTATGTAACCGCTGAACTGAGGTTTTGAGAACACCTCTTTCTTTTCTTGCGCATTGGCAGCAACTGATGCCAATACCACCACAGACAATAAAATTCTTCTCATACTGATCAATATTTAGTGTGAATAAATTAAACATTTCTTTTCTTCAGTGCCACCACATTTTCCACATGTGGCGTATGGGGAAACATATCCACGGGCTGCACCGCATCCACTTTATAGGCAACATCCAGCAACTGGAGATCTCGCGCTTGCGTGGCAGGGTTGCAACTAACATAGACGATTCGTTGCGGACTTGCCTCCAATATGACATCTACTACATCCTGATGCATTCCGGCCCTTGGCGGATCGGTGATTATCACGTCTGGCCGACCGTGCTCTTCGATGAAATCATGAGTTAGCACATTTTTCATGTCGCCAGCAAAAAACAATGTATTGCCTATTCCATTCAATTGCGAATTGACTTTTGCATCTTTAATGGCATCCTCTACATATTCTATGCCTACAATCTTGCGTGCTTTTCTCGCCACAAAATTGGCAATCGTGCCTGTACCTGTGTACAAGTCATACACCAATTCATTGCCTGTGAGCTGTGCAAAATCCCTTGCAACCGAATACAGATGGTACGCCTGCTCAGTGTTTGTCTGGTAGAAACTTTTGGGTCCCACTTTGAACTGCAGATCCTCCATTTTCTCGACAATATAATCTTTCCCCTTGTAAAGAATCAGTTCCAGGTCGCCAAACGTGTCGTTGCATTTCTGGTTGTCCACATAAAATAAAGAAGTGATCTCTGGAAAAACGGTCGCAATGTGTTCCATCAAATCTTTCGCCCTTTGCTCGTCGCCCTCTTCATCGTAGTGAAACTGCACCAATACCATCCACTCTCCCGTATTGGAATTGCGAATCATCATATTTCGCAACAACCCTCGCTGTGCCCGCAAGTCGAAGAAAGACATGTTTGTGCGATAGGCATAGTCTCTTATTTCATTGCGGATGCGATTGTGGAGATTGTCCATCAGGTGGCAGCATTCTATGGGCAATATTTTGTCGAACGCCCCCGTGATGTGAAACCCTACTGCATTCATTTGGCCATATTCCACACCTGCGGCACATTCCTCTTTGGTAAGCCATCTTCTGTTGGAACATCCGAATTCCAGTTTGTTGCGGTATGAATAAATATCAACACTTCCCAGTATCGGTTTGAAACCGGGCAAATCCACTTTTCCCAAACGCGAAAGCTGGTCGAAAACCTGCTGTTGCTTCATTTTCAATTGTTCTGCATAAGGAAGGTTTTGCCATTTGCAGCCCCCACACAAACCAAAATGACTGCAAACAGGCTTCTCACGTACATTACTATATTGAAGAAACCTCACCACCTCCCCTTCCGCATAATTATGCTTTTTCTTTTTCAACTGAATGTCCACCACGTCGCCTGGAACACAAAAAGGCACAAACACCACCATGTCATCAATCCGTGCCAAGGACTTGCCCTCGGCAGCACAACTTGTAATGGCAACATTCTCTAAAAGAGGTAAAACTTTTTTCTTTCTACTCATCAATTTATTGTAAATTTGGTTACAAAAATAATAAAAAAGAAGAAAAAAGCAGAAAGAAACAAGACTTTTTGCATCAATAAGTAAAAATGGCACACACACATTGCAATTACCTCTTTAAATATTTGTGTAATATGCAAAAAAACCATATATTTGCACTCTATTATTACTAATACACGCGATTATCGTATCAAAGAATTATGAGTGAAAAAAGAGTTTATCTTTTCGGCAATGGAAAAGCCGAAGGCAATGCAACAATGAGAGAAAAATTGGGTGGTAAAGGTGCGAACCTTGCGGAAATGAACTTAATAGGAGTTCCCGTACCTCCCGGATTTACAATTACCACAGACACCTGTAACGAATATTACAAGGTTGGACAAGAAAAAATCGTAGAGATTCTTCAGGATGAAATCAAGGCAGCTGTTGAGCACCTTGAGGTTTTGATGAACTCTAAGTTTGGAGACCCCAAAAATCCTTTGTTAGTGAGTGTTCGTTCTGGTGCCCGCGCTTCTATGCCCGGTATGATGGACACCATTTTGAACCTTGGTCTGAACGACGAGGTGGCAGAAGGAATGGCTAAAAAAACCAATAATCCGCACTTTGTTTACGACTCATACCGCCGCTTTGTCCAGATGTATGGTGACGTAGTACTGGAAATGAAACCGGTGAATAAAGAAGATATCGACCCGTTCGAAGAAATTATCGAAGCTGTGAAAAGCGAACGCGGCGTGAAATTGGACAAGGACTTGTCCGTTGACGAACTGAAGAAACTGGTAAGCCTGTTCAAGAAAGCCATCAAAGAGCGCACCGGTAAAGATTTCCCCGATAATCCTATTGAACAATTGTGGGGAGCCATTTGCGCAGTATTCCGCAGTTGGATGAACGACCGTGCCATTCTCTACCGCAAGATGGAAGGTATTCCCGATGAGTGGGGAACAGCTGTCAGCGTCATGGCAATGGTGTTCGGCAATATGGGCGAAACCTCTGCAACAGGTGTTTGTTTCAGCCGCGATGCAGGCAACGGAGAAAACATCTTCAACGGAGAATATCTGGTAAACGCACAAGGCGAAGACGTTGTTGCAGGTATCAGAACACCTCAGCAAATCACAAAAATCGGTTCCCAAAGATGGGCTGAGCGTGCCGGCATCAGCGAAGAAGAACGCCAGAAAAACTATCCTTCTATGGAAGAGGCCATGCCTGCCATCTATGCTGAACTTGACCAAATTCAAGACAAGCTTGAAAAACACTACCGTGACATGCAAGATATGGAGTTCACTGTTCAGGAAGGAAAACTCTGGTTCTTACAAACACGTAACGGCAAGCGCACAGGTACCGCAATGGTGAAGATTGCCATTGATCTGCTGCACGAAGGAATGATTGACGAAAAGACCGCTCTTAATCGCTGTGAACCGCAAAAGCTCGACGAGTTGCTCCATCCTGTATTCGACAAGGTTGAACTGCAGAAAGCCAAAGTCATTACACAAGGTTTGCCTGCATCTCCCGGTGCTGCCTGCGGCCAGATTGTATTCCATGCCGACGATGCACAAGCATGGCATGCCGATGGCCATAAGATCATTATGGTTCGTATCGAGACATCGCCGGAGGACTTGGCCGGTATGGCATCAGCAGAAGGAATTCTTACCGCTCGGGGAGGCATGACATCCCACGCTGCCGTTGTTGCACGTGGTATGGGAAAGTGCTGCGTATCAGGTGCGGGTGGCATCAACGTTGACTACAAGTCAAAAACGGTGGAGATTGACGGAGTAGTTTATCGCGAAGGCGACTATATCGCGTTGAACGGATCTACCGGTCAAGTATATGCAGGAGAAGTTCCAACAAAAGCTGCCGAATTGAGCGGTGACTTCAAAGAATTGATGGATCTCTGCGACAAGTACACCAAGTTGCAAGTTCGCACAAATGCCGACACTCCGCACGATGCACAAGTGGCCCGCTCGTTCGGTGCAAAAGGCATTGGTTTGACAAGAACAGAACACATGTTCTTCGAAGGCAAGAAAATTATCGCCATGCGCGAGATGATTCTTTCGGATACCGCTGAAGGAAGAGAAAAGGCACTGGAGAAACTTCTCCCTTACCAGAAAGCCGACTTCAAGGGTATTCTTGAGGCTATGGATGGCTGTCCGGTGAACATTCGCTTGCTCGACCCACCCCTCCACGAGTTCGTGCCCCACGATATCGCAGGTCAGGAAATCATGGCGAAGGAAATGGGTGTTGACGTGGCTACTATCAAGCGCCGCGTAGAAAGTTTGGCAGAGAACAACCCAATGCTCGGTCATCGTGGTTGTCGTCTGGGCATCACATTCCCCGAAATTACGGCCATGCAGACCCGTGCCATCCTGTCGGCTGCTTGCGAACTGAAAAAAGAGGGCAAGAATCCTCAACCGGAAATCATGGTTCCCCTGATTGGTATCCTCCACGAGCTGAAACAGCAGAAAGAGATTATTCAAAGGATTGCAGAAGAAGTATTCGAAGAGTATGGCATCAGAGTGGAATTCGAGATTGGTACAATGATTGAAATTCCTCGTGCTGCTCTTACCGCCGACCGTATTGCGACAGAGGCAGAATACTTCTCGTTCGGTACAAATGACTTGACACAAATGACATTTGGATATAGCCGTGACGATATTGCCAGCTTCCTCCCCGTATATCTGGACAAGAAAATTCTTAAAGTTGATCCATTCCAGGTACTGGATCAGAAAGGTGTAGGACAGCTCATTGAAATGGCTGTTGAAAGAGGACGCGAGATACGACCGACTTTGAGAACCGGTATTTGTGGCGAGCATGGCGGTGAGCCAAGTTCTGTAAAGTTCTGCGCTAAGATCGGCATGAACTATGCCAGCTGTTCTCCGTTCCGTGTGCCCATCGCACGATTGGCTGCGGCACAGGCTGCCATTGAGGAATAAGAAAGTCTTGGAAATAAATGAAAAGGTGGATTTCCGCTTATATGGAAATCCACCTTTTTCGTGTTTTTGTCGTTGTACTGAATTCTGACTTATCATCCATGAAACAGCATCTCTTTATAGTGCTTGCAGTCTGGCAATGTATTTTCCCAAAATATCAAACTCCAGATTCACTTTTGTCCCCACTTCTATATCACAGAAGTTGGTATGCTCCAATGTGTAAGGAATTATTGCCACCTGGAAGGAATCCTCTGTAGGGTTGCATACGGTAAGCGACACTCCGTTCACCGTCACGCTTCCTTTGTCAACAGTAAAATATCCCCGTCTTGCCATTTCTTTATCGAACAGATATTTGAACGTGAAGTATTTGCTGCCATCAGCATCTTCAATTTTTTCGCACCAAGCTGTCATGTCCACATGTCCCTGCACAATATGCCCATCAAGTCTGCCGTTCATCAGCATCGACCTTTCCACATTCACCCTGTTTCCCACCTTGAGAAGCCCCAGATTTGAGCGATCCAGTGTTTCGCGCATGGCAGTCACCGTATAGGTATCTCCACTCAGTTTCACCACCGTAAGACACACGCCATTGTGCGCCACACTTTGGTCTATACCAAGTTCATTCGTAAACGAGCACTTGAGAGTAAAATCAATATTGTCTTTGTCGTGAGTAATGCCAACGACGGTTGCTAATTCTTCTACAATTCCAGAAAACATAATGCACTTGTATCATTAAAAATGGAAATTAAAAGCCGTACCGATGATGTGATGAAACTCCGAGTAAACAAGATTTGAGAGTTCTCCGTCTTTGTAATCCATCGACTTTTCAGTTTAAATTCTCTCGAATTCAATATGGCCCGCCATCAACAAGAGATATCTTCTCGGTTTTCTAAATTATTTGATGAGTATCCCAATCGAACCGATACGGCTGTTATTTTAAAGCATATAGCATGCAAAAGCAATGTGAATGGACTCACCAATTGCCAAATGCAACTTTCTTTTATGCAAAGATAATAAATAATCCTGACAAAACATTATTTTGGGCAAGAATTATTCGTTTTTAACGAATCTATCAAATACCGCATCCATGAAAGAAGGATGTACCTTTTGTCTGGC
Organism: Prevotella sp.; assembly: GCA_022773395.1. Lineage (GTDB taxonomy): Bacteria > Bacteroidota > Bacteroidia > Bacteroidales > Bacteroidaceae > Prevotella. The sequence goes on along the minus strand of JALFBL010000087.1, from coordinate 46,908 downwards.
ACATCCTTTTGACTGTCATTGAAAATGTATTAATCGGAAAGTTTGCGTGAGCCGTCACTGATTACCACATCATAAATCTTTGGTTCCCTATCATATTTTTCTGCGTACCTCTGTTTCACATCATTGATGAATTTGTCGTAGAGTTCTTCTTTCACCAGATTGATGGTGCAGCCCCCGAAACCGCCGCCCATGATGCGACTGCCTGTCACACCATTTTCCTTGGCAACATCGTTCAGGAAATCCAGTTCTTCGCAACTCACCCCATACTCCTTGGAGAGGCCATCGTGTGTTTCGTACATCTTCTTGCCCACTGTTTCATAATCGCAGGCAACAAGCGCATCACAAACAGCCAATACTCTGTCTTTCTCGCCCAAAACAAAATGAGCGCGTTTGTAATCCTCTTCGCCTACTTCAGCGCGAACTTCTTCCAGTTGTTCCCAGGTGCAGTCGCGCAGTGTTTCAAACTTGGCCTCAGGATGCTTTTCTGCAATGTGTTTCACCACATTTTCACAACTGTTTCTGCGGTCGTTGTAAGGCGACCCTGCCAATTCGTGCTTCACGCAAGAATTGACAAGCACAAGTTTGTAACCTTGTGGATTGAATGGGAAATATTCGAACTCGCGGCTGTGACAATCCAAACGCATCAGTTTCCCAGCCTGTCCAAAGATGCTGGCAAACTGATCCATAATGCCACACTTCACGCCACAATAGTTATGCTCCGTTGCCTGGCCAGCCAATGCCATATCCCACATGGAAACTTTGTTGTCGCCAAACAGGTCGTTCAAACCAAAAGCAACGCAACTTTCTATAGCTGCCGAAGAAGACATACCGGCTCCAAGTGGAACGTCACCCGAAAAAGCGATGTTGAACCCTTTTACCGGAACACCGAGTTTTCTCATTTCCAATGCAATTCCGTAAATATAGCGTGCCCAACTTGTCTTCGGCCCTTGGGTATCGTCCAACTTGAAGTCAACACGATCTTTCAGATCAATGGCATACGCCATCACCGTATGTTCTGTATTGTTCGGACGGATTTCGGCCGTAATGCCCTTGTCAACGGCACCCGGAAATACGAAACCGCCATTATAGTCAGTATGCTCACCAATCAAATTAATACGACCGGGAGACGTGTAAACACTGCCTGTCTTTCCATCGAAGTGCTTAATAAAGCGACTTCTCACCTGATCAATTTCTATCATAATCAAAGAACTTTAGGTTAGTTAGTATATTTGTCTCTGATGCGGTGCCTTATTTTACGACACCAAACTTATAGACTGTCTTCTGTTTGTATTGCTGTCCGGGGCGAAGGACTACAGATGGGAAATAAGGATGGTTTGGACTGTCGGGGAAGTGCTGTGCCTCGAAACAGATGGCACTGCGACGTGGGAATGTTGCACCGTGCTGGCCTTTATATCCGTCTGCCCAGTTGTCCGTATAAACTTGGACACCCGGTTCTGTGGTATAGACTTCCATTGTTCTTCCACTGTTCGGCTCTGTTATGCGGGCAGCAAAGCTCAATTCGCCTTCCTCTTTCTTGTTGAGTACGAAACAATGGTCATAACCATTGCCAATTTTCAACTGCTCGTTGTCGGCATCAATGTCCTGTCCCAAAGGCTTCGGGGTGCGGAAGTCAAAAGGAGTCCCCTCTACCTTCAGAATCTCGCCAGTGGGAATTGACGCAGCATCAACTGGGAGATAAAAGTCAGCGTTGATTTCGCAAATCAGTTCATCGATAACAGGAGTAGGATTTGCTATGCCTGTCAATGAGAAAAATCCATGGTTTGTCAGGTTGACGATGGTTTTCTTGTTGGCAGTTGCCATATAACCGATAGCCAATTCATTGTCGTTGCTGAAAGTATAGACCACTGTTACTTTCATTTCGCCTGTAAAACCTTCTTCCAGATAAGGAGAAACATAATTGAGCACCAAAGTACTTTCGTTCATTTGAAAAGCATCCCATACTTGGGCGTGGAAACCTCCGGGTCCCCCATGCAAGGAGTTAGTGCCATTGTTGATTGCTAACTGATATTCTTTTCCTTTCAACGTGAACTTTCCATCTTTGATGCGGTTGGCATAACGCCCCACCAAGGTGGAAAGGAAAGGCTCAGGACTGTTGATAACATCTTGTATGTTGTCGTGCCCTTGAATGACATTGGCCATGTTTCCATTTTTGTCGGGCACCATGATTGCAACAATCGCACCGCCATAGTTGGTTATCGCAACTTCATTTCCTTGACTGTTTCTAAGAATGTATAAATTTGTATTCTTTCCGTTGATTGTGGTCTGAAAATCTTCCTTTTTCAGGCCACAAAGATTTTGTGTTTCTGTTGTGCTCATGATTTCCTAAGTTTTTAGTTCATATTACTTGTATGCAAAGAAACGAAAATAAAACGAGAAACACGAATGAAATATAGAAAAATAACGGGGCGACAATGTTAAAAACCTTAAACAGAAAAGGCACTTCGCTTACAATTCGTCAATAAATCTGCCACGACATAGCTGCTCCCCCCCACAAAGATGAAATCGTTTTCGCCTGCCTCTTCCAATGCATGGCGATATGCGCTCTGCACATCGGGATATACCTGCCCCTCCAAATTCCTTATTTCCGCCTTGGCTTTGATGTCATTGGGAGAAATAGCTCTCTGCGTATTGGCCTTTGTCCAATAATACGAAGCACGACGGGGCAACATATCCAACACCGTGTCAATGTCCTTGTCGTCCACCATTCCGAACACGATTCTTAAATGTTCGCAATTCTGTGCCATGATCTGCCGGCTCAGATGCTCCCACCCTGCCGCATTGTGTCCCGTATCACAGACAACAACTGGTCGATGGCGCAGCACTTGCCAACGCCCTTCCAGTCCTGTCATTTCACACACATTCGCCATACCTTGTTTTATATATATAGGAGCAATTCCGAGCACCTTTGCAGCACAAAGAATGGTTTGCTTGTTTTTCCCTTGACAAAAACCCTGCAGTTCAAATTCATAATCATCTGCTGTCGGTTCGCCCTTTTCAAGACAGGTGTCCATTTCTTCTGCAAAATGAATAGGCGCATTCATTTTTCTTGCCTTGTCTGCAAAAACTGGACGCGTTTCTGGTAGTGCCTCCCCTATCACAACGGGAACATTCGCTTTGATGATACCTGCTTTTTCGCAGGCAATAGCTTCCAGCGTGTTGCCAAGAAATTGCGTATGGTCGAAACTGATATTGGTGATGACAGACAAAATGGGATTGATGATGTTGGTGCAGTCAAGCCTACCTCCCAGCCCCACTTCTACCACAGCAATATCCACCCCTTTTTCTGCAAAATATTTGAAAGCCATAGCGGTCACAATTTCAAAAAACGACGGTTGGAGAGGTTCAAAAAAATCACGTTCCCGCCGCACGAACTCTACCACATAATCTTCTTCAATACAAGCACCATTAATGCGTATCCTTTCCTTGAAATCTACAAGGTGCGGTGAAGTGTACAGCCCTACCCTGCAGCCCTTGGCCTGGAGTATGGCCGCAATAGTATGCGAGCAGGAACCTTTCCCGTTTGTACCGGCTATGTGTATGGTTTTGAACTTGCTGTGAGGATGGTCGAAATGTTCATCTAAAGCCAATGTGTTACTCAGGCCTTCTTTATAGGCAGAAGCTCCTGATTTTTCAAAAACAGGAGTTTGGGTAAACAAGTATTGAATGGTTTCTTGGTAAGTCATATTAGAAAATTGAATATCTACTTAACAATAATGAATTGGAGGATTCATCCCCTTCAAACAAAAGCAACAGGGAAGACTCTTGTCCCATATTGGGTGAGCCTTCCCTACTGGTTTCCTATTAATTGAAATAATTTCTGAATTTTTCAAAAATACTCTTTTGAGTTTGCCCGTCTCCCTTGAAGTTCTCGCTTTGTTGCATTTCTTCAAGTGCCTTCTTTTCTTCTTTACTTAAATTCTTGGGCACATACACGCTAATATTGATGACCAAATCACCCATTCCGCTGCCGTACCCTTGCACAACAGGAAGCCCTTTCCCCCTCAGTCTGAGGGTTTTTCCCGGTTGAGTCCCGGGCTCAATCTTTATTCTCACTTTCGTTTCCTCAATGGTAGGAATCTCAACGTTTCCACCTAAAGCCGCTGTTGGGAAATCCAGCAACAGATTATAGATAAGGTTATTTCCATCTCGTACAAATGTTTCGCTGGGTTCTTCTTCAATGTAAACTTGTATGTTTCCATTGATACCGTTGCGAACCCCTGCGTTTCCTTTACCCGGAACATTCACCACCATCCCCTCTGCAACGCCTGCGGGAATCTTGATTTCTACGACTTCATCGCCCTTTACGACACCGCTGCCACTACATTTGCGGCATTTGTTCTTGATAATGATCCCTTCGCCATTACAAGTGGGGCAAACGCTTTGAGTCTGCATCATACCGAAAAGACTTTGTGTGGTACGAGTGACGACACCGCTTCCATGACATGTAGGACAGGGTTCTGTTCCGCTTCCGGCTTCAGCCCCAGTGCCATGGCAATGGTCGCATTCAATATCTTTTTTCACCTTGAATTTCTTGGTAACACCTGTCGCCACCTCTTGCAAGGAGAGTCTTACCTTCAAACGAAGGTCGGCTCCACGATGCTTTGCAGGCTGGCGACTGCCACCACCTCCGAAACCACCTCCGAATCCTCCGAATCCTCCATGGCCTCCGAACACATCGCCAAACATCGAGAAGATGTCATCCATGGAAAAGCCTCCGCCGCCAAAGCCTTCAAAACCTCCCATTCCAGCAGGACCATCAAAACCAAACTGATCGTATCGACTTCGTTTCTGAGGATCGTGCAACACGTCATAGGCCTCGGCAGCTTCCTTAAATTTCTCTTCAGCTTCTTTGTTGCCGGGATTTCGGTCGGGATGATATTTAATCGCAATCTTACGATATGCCTTCTTCAGTTCATCCTCTGTAGCGTTTTTGTCAACGCCCAGCACCTCATAGTAATCTCTTTTTGCCATTGACTGATATTTCTTACATCATTGTCCTACTGCCACTTTGGCATGCCTAATCACCTTCTCGTTGAGCATGTAGCCAGTCAATACACAATCGATAACTTTTCCTTTTTTATCATCGCCCATTCCTGGTACCATTGCAATTGCTTCGTGGTAATCCACATTGAAATCCTTCCCTTCGGTTTCTATCTTTTTCACCCCAAGCCCTTCGAGCGTTTTAAAAAATTTCTTGAAAATCAAGTCCATACCTTCTTTAAGAGCAGTGGCATCTTGGGTTTTGTCTGCCAAAGCGCGTTCAAAATCGTCCAGAACGGGGAGAATGGCCGAAACTGTTTTTTCTCCACCATTAAGAATCAGTTCGGCCTTTTCCTTGATGGTACGCTTGCGGTAATTTTCAAACTCAGCTACCGAACGCAAATATTTGTCTCTCAAAGCCTCAATTTCTTCCTCAGCTTTTTCCAAAGGAGTCTTTTTCTGTTCTTTCTCTTCCTCAGACTCAGGCCTTTCTTGATTTTCTTCAGCGGCCGAAGCATTTTCTTCGTTCATACCTTCTGTGGCATCCTGTTCGTCATTCTGAACTTTCAGATTCTCATTCTGAATGTTTTCTTTCTCTATGCCTTCATCTTTGTTTGTTTGTTTTTCTTCGCTCATGACTGATTGTTTTTTATGTCTTTTATTACAAAAAGCATGCCAAACCTTCTTCTTCATCAATTATACATCTTTAATCTCTGCTCCTTGATGGTTTCATCGTAGATATAATCATCATACTGCATCAGCTTATCGATAGTGCCTTTGGGGGTCAATTCTATCATGCGGTCTGCTACAGTCTGTATAAATTCATGGTCGTGGCTGCTGAACAAAATATTTCCTTTGAAACCCACAAGGTTATTGTTGAAAGCCTGAATGCTTTCAAGGTCAAGATGGTTGGTTGGCGTATCCAAAATCAAACAATTGGCATTATTCAACTGCATACGAGCAATCATGCACCTCATCTTTTCACCTCCCGAAAGCACATTTACCTTTTTCAACACCTCTTCGCCACTGAAAAGCATACGGCCGAGATAACTTTTCATGACAACTTCATTACCTGCTCCGTATTGGCTCAACCAATCTACAAGGTTCAATTCACTTTCGAAAAAACTCGTGTTGTCCAAAGGTAAATAGGCAGTAGTGATGGTCACGCCCCACTTGTAGGTACCTGCATTTTGTTCACGATTTCCATTGATAATCTCGAACAGTGCCGTCATGGCTTTAGGGTTATGGCTCAAAAATACCGTCTTCTGACCTTTTTCTATGTTAAAGCTTACATTGTCAAACAACACGGTACCGTCCGCATCTACCGCCTTCAATCCCTCCACTTCAAGAATCTGGTTGCCCGGCTCTCGTTCCATTTGGAAAATGATTCCCGGATATTTACGAGACGATGGTCGGATTTCCTCTACATTCAACTTTTCAAGCATCTTTTTGCGCGAAGTGGTTTGCTTGCTTTTTGCCACATTGGCAGAGAATCGACGGATAAATTCTTCTAATTGTTTGCGTTTTTCCTCTGCTTTCATGCGTTGGTTCTGAGCTTGGCGCAAAGCCAATTGTGAACTTTCATACCAGAAAGAATAGTTTCCGGAAAATACGGTCACTTTACCAAAGTCAATATCCACTGTCTGCGTGCTCACAGCATCCAAGAAGTGGCGGTCGTGACTAACGACCAATACCGTCTGTTCCACATTACTTAGATATTCTTCAAGCCATTGAACCGTATCGAGGTCAAGGTCGTTGGTAGGCTCGTCAAGCAGCAGATTGTCCGGATGTCCGAATAAAGCCTTTGCTAACATTACACGTACTTTCTCATTATTCGACAATTCTCCCATCTGCCTATAGTGCATATCTTCCTTTACCCCTAAGTGCTGCAACAGTTGAGCCGCTTCACTTTCGGCCTCCCAACCGTTCATCTCCACAAACTTTTCCTCCAATTCTGCGGCACGATTCCCATCTTCTTCTGTCATTTCATCTTTGCCATAAAGTACCTCACGATCCTTCATGTTTTTCCACAAAGGCTCATGCCCCATCAGCACAGTGTCCATCACACTGAAATTATCAAACTTGAAGTGGTTCTGATCGAGCACGCTCAATCTTTCACCGGGTCCTAATTCCACACTGCCTTTATTAGGTTCCAATTCTCCGCTAATGGCTTTTAGCAGTGTAGATTTTCCTGCACCATTTGCACCGATTACCCCATAGATATTTCCATTGGTAAATTTAATGTTTACATCCTTGTAAAGTACCCGTTTCCCAAATTGAATTGCAAGATTGCTTACTGTTATCATCTGATTTCCTTTTATTTATTCAAATTTCGTGCAAAGGTACTCTAAAAAAATGAGATAGGCGGAAGATTGCCCACTTATTTTTCCTTTACCGGACTTTAGGCAAGGGGAAAAGAACACTCATCGTCCTTGCAAGGACGATAAAAGTAAACCCTGAACTATAAAAATCAAGGAAATTGAAAACGACTCGAATCAGTCTTTATCAAAAAGATGGTCGATTTCACCGATTTCGTCTTCATCAAACCATTTAGAGAGTTTTTCGCGCGCTTTTTCCTTCACATCATCATTTATGTCTGTCCATATTTTCTGAAGCACGTATATGAGGACTGCCATATCGTCGCCCAATCCCGCAATAGGAATCGCATCGGGAATTACGTCTAACGGGCTGATAAGATACCCCAACGCACCAATAATAATAGCCTTGTCTTTCACCGACACCTTGTTGCTCTGCAAGGTATAATACAACAAAAATGCCGCATAGACCATTTTTGCGCCCGCTCTTTTGGCAACCCGTGAGATTTTCTCCATGAAATCACTTTTCGTAAAGCGATTGCCATATTGCATAAAATCAGGTAATTCCATATTATTTTATTTCTAAAGTCCTTGGAAGGAAAACCATTCCATTCATTATTTCGGAGCAAAAATACGAAAAAGATTGCTACCGTGCAAATTAATCCATACATTTTGTGATTTAAAGGGACGAATCGGCAGGATAATCATAGATTATACATCATTATTCAGAATAATATTGTACCTTTGCAACAGGTAACAGCCATTGCAATGGCAAGGCCACAAATGCCACATTTATGCAATATGAGAAAAATAGTAATTGACGATTACAGCCATTCGGTCACAGACAAGATGGATGCGATCAAGGACAAAACAAACGCACCCAGAATGGAGAAATATGGGTTTTCAAGAGAGGACTTGGATGATTACCTTTTTGACAAACAAGCACTCATTGACAAAGAAGCAGAAAGGCTTTCCAACTATACGATGATGGGATTTTTATTTGCTCTCCCCATCATCGTGGCTTCGGCATTTTGGGAAAGCACCGATGCATTGCTCATTTGTTGCGGCATCGGTGCCGCAGTCGTAGCTTTATATGTGTTTTTGGGAAAGTTACTGTTTAAAGCCAAATTGAAACAGATGCACAACAATGACATTGAGAACTATATCAAAGACGTGCTTGCCTTTTGAATCCAGATCAATCAATTCCAAAATATTAAAATATCATGAACGATAAAAAATTAATGAACAGGGCAGCGGACAATATCCGAATACTCGCTGTTTCTATGGTAGAAAAAGCAAACTCAGGTCATCCGGGCGGAGCAATGGGTGGAGCAGATTTTATCAATGTGCTCTTTTCCGAGTTTTTGGTTTACGATCCAGAGAATCCACAATGGACGGGAAGGGACAGATTTTATCTTGATCCGGGACACATGAGCCCGATGCTCTACAGTGCGCTTTGCCTGCAAGGGAAATTTACGATAGAAGAAATTATGCGGTTCCGCCAATGGGACTCCCCCACCCCTGGCCATCCCGAAAGAGATGTTGAACGAGGGATTGAGAACACATCAGGCCCTCTTGGACAGGGACATGTATTTGCGGCCGGTGCAGCTGTCGCTGAGAAATTCCTGAGGGAACGCTTGGGCAAAGAGGTCATGAAACACAAAATCTATGCCTATATTTCAGACGGTGGCATCCAAGAGGAGATTTCACAAGGAGCCGGTAGGCTGGCAGGCCTTTTGGGATTGGACAACCTCATCATGTTCTATGACTCGAACGACATCCAGCTTTCAACAGAATGCGGAATGGTAATGAATGAAAACACAGAGGAGAAATACAAGGCTTGGGGGTGGAAAGTACTGACCATCAATGGAAATGATGCTGATGAAATTCGTACGGCATTGATAGAGGCTAACCAGGAAACCAGCCGCCCGACACTGATTATCGGAAAGACCATTATGGGTAAGGGTGCATTAAAAGACGATGGTTCCAGTTATGAATCCACCATCAAGACTCACGGTTCTCCATTAGGTGGAAATGCATATGTGAACACAATCAAGAATTTAGGAGGAGACCCGAAGAATCCTTTTGTGATATTCCCTGAAGTAGAAAATCTCTATGCCAACCGTCGCGAACAACTGAAAAAAATTGTTGCTGAACGCTATGCAGAAGAGGAAAGATGGGCAAAGGAAAATCCGTCCAAAGCAACCCAATTGAAAGAATGGTTCAGTGGCAATGCGCCCCAGGTAGATTGGAGTACCTGCATCCAAAAAGAAGGCAGTGCTACACGTGTGGCAAGTGCCACGTGTTTGGGCATACTTGCCGAACAGGTAAAGAACATGGTATGCTCCTCTGCCGACCTTTCCAATTCGGACAAGACCGATGGATTTCTCAAAAAGACCAAGAGCATGATGAACAGCGATTTCGAAGGGGCATTTTTTCAGGCAGGCGTTAGCGAACTAACTATGGCATGTATGTGTATCGGCATGTATCTCCATGGCGGCGTTATCCCTGCTTGTGGCACATTCTTTGTGTTCTCCGACTATATGAAGCCCGCAATACGCATGGCAGCCTTAATGCAGGTGCCCATCAAATTTATTTGGAGCCACGACGCATTCCGCGTGGGTGAAGACGGGCCAACCCACGAACCCGTTGAGCAAGAAGCACAAATCCGATTGATGGAGAAATTGAAAAACCATAAAGGAAAGGACAGCGTTCGCGTATTCCGCCCTGCAGATGCGGACGAGACAACGGTTTGCTGGGCTATGGCAATGGAAAATATGGAAACTCCAACGGCTCTCATCCTCTCTCGCCAAAACGTGGAAAGACTCCCCACAGGCAACAACTACGCACAGGCGCGCAAAGGTGCTTATGTAGTGGCTGGCTCAGATGAGAACTTCGACGTGATACTGTTGGCCAACGGCTCTGAAGTTTCCACCCTTGTGGCTGGTGCAAGACTGCTGCGCAAGGACGGTATCAGGATTCGTATCGTGAGTGCTCCTTCAGAAGGATTATTCCGCTTACAAAGCAAAGAATACCAAGAAAGCATATTGCCCACAAACGCCAAAATTTTTGGAATGACTGCCGGACTGCCAGTAACTCTTGAAGGCTTGGTGGGTGTTCATGGCAAAGTGTTCGGCATGCATAGTTTCGGTTTCTCAGCACCTTACAAGGTCTTGGACGAAAAACTCGGCTATACTGCAGAAAACGTTTACAAACAAGTAAAGGATTTCTTAAACAAGTAAAACAATGAATATCAAAAGAATAGGATTGGCATCAGACCATGCAGGTTTTATCCTCAAACAATATGTCATTGAATATTGCAAACAGCATGGATACGAATACAAAGATTACGGCACTTATTCGGAAGAAAGTTGCGATTATCCCGATTTTGCCCATGCGTTGGCAGAAGGGCTAGAAAGAGGAGAGGTCTATCCGGGCATTGCCATCTGTGGCAGTGGAGAGGGTATCTGTATGACGCTCAACAAACATCAAAGCATTCGCGCCGGACTTTCATGGATGCCAGAAATTGCACGCATGATTCGCTTGCACAATAATGCCAACGTGCTTGTCATGCCTGGTCGTTTCATAGACAATGGCACTGCCGAAAAAATCATGGACGAATTTTTCTCAACCGATTTTGAAGGCGGACGCCATCAGCATCGTCTCGACAAGATGCCAGTAAAGGAATAAACAGTGGAAAGATATCCAAAGGGGGCTGTAACCACTCAAACAGGCAAAATCAGCCCCTGTATCTTCTTCAAATACGAAACCATCTGGCGGATTTTTGAAGTCTTCCATGATTTTATACTTTGCATCACATCCCCCTCGTACATCTTTCTTCACAAAAGAAAAAAAATGACACGAGGGGGTGAGAAAAATTCATTATTGAACAAACAGAAGAAAGGGAGTAATACACACAATGGAATTGATAAAAAGTCTTTTTGAGAATGGTCAGTTTCCTTCAATTACAGCATTTTTATTGGGACTACTCGTGGCCATCCACCCCTGTCCTATGGCCACGAATATTGCAGCTATGGGGTACATAACAAAAGAGGCAGACAGCAGCAAAAAAGTTCTTCACAAAGGACTGATTTACACATTAGGACGTGTCGCAGGATATTCATTGTTAGGCATCATACTCATCCTGATTATAAAAAGCGGAGTGCAACTGATGAATTTTGGCGATGAAATGAGCAAGTGGGGCGAACGTTTTCTCTCACCCTTGCTCATAGCCATCGGCCTTTACCTGTTATACACCGACCTACTGCACCATCACGACCATGTGCCATCCACCTCAGATTCCAAAGGACACTACAGAGGAATGAAAGGAAGTTTTGCCTTGGGCGTTGCTTTCTCCCTTGCCTTTTGTCCAGAAAGCGGAATCGTCTATTTCGGCATGATCATTCCCATGTCCGTCGATTCCTCTGTCGGCTATCTACTCCCTGTTAGTTTTGCTATAGGAACAGGTTTACCAGTTGCCATCATGGCATGGGCAATTGCCCATAGCCTGCAATCCTACAACAAGATGAACCTATACATGCATATCTTTCAAATATGGATTACCCGTATCGTTGCCGTCATATTCATATTAGCAGGTATTTTCTGCTTCTTTTACTAACAAAGAATCGTGTTTATCTCTTGTTTTCCACAAATTTGTCTTCCTCTATATAAATATATATATTGTAAAGGGGCAGGCTGTTTCTGATGCTGTACTCTATGCTGTTGATGACATCAAAGGAATGGCTTGAAGTCTGTCTGGAAAATTCCACTTTAGCCGTAATCAATATGTTATCAGGGCCAAGATGTATGGTTTTCAGATCGATGAGACGAGAAACCTCTTTGCACTGAAATGATTTTTTGATAATTCTCAAATCTTTTTCCACAACGCTCTCGCCAATCAATAGGCCATACAGTTCTCTTGCAAGAAAGATGGCTGCAAGGCAGAGAAGTACACCTATCAATACGCCCGACAAGGCATCGTAAGAGGGATTGCCAGTAACATGGCTTAACAGCGTTCCAGCCATGGCCAAAAGCAAGCCTATAACGGCACAAGTGTCTTCCGCAAAAATGATAAGTATTTCGCTATGTCTGCTTTCTTTGAGAAACTTTCCCAAAGGTATCCGATCTTTATTCAGATGCCTTATTTCTTTAAAGGCCACACGAAGGCTTATGCTTTCAATAACAATTCCCACAGCCAATATAATCATGACAAGCCAAGTGTTCTCAATGGTATGAGAAGGATGCAACAACTTTTGCAACGCTTCCATAATTCCCAAGGCACCACCTCCAAAAAACAACATCATGGCAACAATTATACTATAAAAGTATTTCGCCCGAGCCTGTCCGAACGGATGTATGTCTGTCGCTTTTTTTTGGGCTTGATTGTTACCTATCAATAATAAAATCTGATTGGCACAATCCACCACACTGTGTATTGACTCATTGAGCATGGCTGCCGAACCAGATATTGCCCAACCGATGAATTTTGAAATGGCAACCAGCAAATTGGCTCCTAAAGCCGCAAAAACGCTTGCCATTCCTTCTTTACGCAGATTCTCCATTTTACTATCAATGCTGTTGCGTTCAAGAAGTTACGATACAGAAAACAAAAGGAATTTTCCAGAATATAACATATGAGAAGAAGAGAGAAGAATATAAAAAAACCGCTGAATCTGAGATCCAGCGGCGTTTTTCTCCTTTTAACTGTTCGCTTACAATTACATGTTAGCAGTTGTATCAGCAGCAGCAGTGTCGATAGCAGCTGTATCAACAACAGCAGTATCAACAGCAGTTGTATCTTCTGCAGGAGCAGCCTCAGAAGTTTTGTTGCCACAAGATGCGAAAGAGATAGCTGCGATAGCTACGAACATTAAAACCAATTTCTTCATTTTCTTTGCTTTTTTAATCTGTAAAACAATCATTGTTTATTAAAACGTTGCAAAGGTAAACATTTTTTTGACAAGTCGTTCTTTTTTTTGTTTTTTTTTTCAGAAAAGATTGTAACATTTTTACAATCAGCTGATAATCAAACAAATACATTATGTTAATATTTGTTGATATTTTCAAGATGTATATAACAGCCATTATTTCATCGTTTTTCAAGTTTATTTTGTACCTTTGCGCCTTTAAAATACACCTATTATATAATATAGAGAGGGAAAAGATGATAGACAGTTCTGTTTTTCAAGGCAAGACGGCTGCATACTACACCTTAGGATGCAAATTGAACTTCTCGGAAACATCCACTTTCGGGCAGATGTTACAAGAAATGGGAGTGAGAACCGTACAAAAGGGCGAATCGGCAGACATTTGTCTGATCAACACTTGCAGTGTGACAGAAGTGGCCGACCACAAGTGCAGGCAAGCCATCCACCGCATGGTACGCGAAAATCCCAATGCGTTTGTCATTGTGACAGGATGCTATGCCCAATTGGAAACGGAGCGGATAAGCCAGATTGAAGGGGTGGATTTGGTATTGGGAAGCAATGAAAAGGCCAATCTCATCCAATACCTTTCCGATGCATGGATTTCAAAGAATAAAAAAAACGAGGCCAACCTATCGGGCAACACCGCACATGAGCATTACTCCGTAAAGACCAATGAAATCAAATCGTTTGCTCCAAGTTGTTCAAGAGGAAACCGGACAAGATATTTTCTGAAAGTACAGGATGGCTGCAATTATTTTTGCACCTATTGCACCATACCTTTTGCAAGAGGATTCAGCCGTAACCCTTCCATTTCGTCACTGGTAGAACAAGCGGAAAAAGCAGCCGGAGAAGGTGGAAAAGAAATTGTATTGACAGGGGTAAACATAGGAGATTTTGGAAGAACGACCGGAGAACGTTTTTTGGACTTGGTGAAAGCGTTGGACAAAGTACAGGGAATCCACAGATACCGCATCAGCAGTTTAGAACCTGATTTGATTGACGATGAGTTGATAGAGTATTGCGCAACCAGCCGTGCATTTATGCCGCACTTCCACATTCCCTTGCAAAGCGGATCGGACGAAGTACTGAAATTGATGCATCGCAGGTATGACAGCAGTTTGTTCGCACGTAAAGTTCTTCTGATAAAAGAATTAATTCCTGATGCTTTTATCGGTGTTGATGTAATAGTTGGCACCAGAGGAGAAACTCAGGAATATTTTGAAGACTGCTTTCATTTTCTCAATAGGCTGGACGTTTCCCAGCTCCATGTCTTTCCATATAGCGAACGCAAAGGTACAGCGGCACTGAAAATACCATACGTGGTTGCCGATAAAGACAAGAAAATAAGAAGCAAGAGACTTCTGGATTTGTCTGATAGAATGACGCACGATTTCTATTCGCACTATATGGGCACGGTAGCGGAAGTCTTACTGGAAAAGTCATCTAAAGGAAGAATTATGCACGGGTTTACCAAAAACTACATAAGAGTAGAACTGATGGCCGATGCATCTTTGGACAATCAACTGGTAAAGGTAAAGTTGGGAGAATTTAATCATGACAAAACAGCACTGAAAGCCACTATTATTTTATGAAAAGAACAGCTATTGTCATTTTGAATTGGAATGGAGCCAAAATGCTGGAAAAATTCATGCCGATGGTTCTGGAATTTTCAAGACATGAAGCCGATGTGTATGTTGCGGACAACGCATCTACGGACAACTCCATAGAATTGTTAAAGAACAAATTTCCTGAAGTGAAAATCATACAGTTGAAACAGAACTGGGGATTTGCCGAAGGATATAACAAGGCACTCGAGAAATTAGAAGCAGAATATTTTGTTTTAATGAACAGCGATGTGGAGGTGGTGCAAAATTGGCTGACACCGCTTGTTCTTTTCATGGACATGCACCAGGATGCGGCAGCCTGCCAACCTAAACTCATGTCAGAATACAACAAAGAGACCTTTGAATATGCGGGGGCATGTGGTGGATTCATTGACAAGTATGGGTATCCATTTTGCCGCGGACGTATCTTTGACACGATTGAAAAAGACCACGGGCAATACGACAATGTGGAAGAAATATTATGGGCAACAGGTGCGTGCTTGATGATAAGAAGCAAAGACTATCGTGAAGCAGGAGGATTGGACACCAATTTTTTCGCCCACTGCGAAGAAATCGACCTATGCTGGAGATTAAGACTGATGGGCAGAAAGGTTTGCTGTGTGCCTAACAGTCATGTCTATCATGTAGGCGGTGGAACGCTTCCCAAAGAGAACCCAATGAAGACTTATTTGAACTTCCGCAACAATCTCACTATGCTTTATAAAAACTTATCTTCCGGAGAGCTCCACCGCATTATGCTCATGAGATGGTTTTTGGATTATATTGCAGCCTTTAAGATGCTGTTGCTTGAAAAAAAAGTCAATGAGTTTAAGGCAGTATTCCGTGCAAGAAAAGATTTTCACCATTGGAAAAAAGACTTCAAGGCAACTCGTAAGAACATCCAAGCCAACAAGAAAGTTGACAACATACCGGAGAGGAAAAATTATAGCATTCTTTGGCAATATTACATAAAAGGCAGGAAGACCTTTTCTGAGATTGAAAACGGACGTCACTGATCTCACCCTCTCAGCAATCTACACTTTCCATCCAACAAAGCAAACATTCACAACTTTTTACACTTTATTTGAAAAATGCTTGGCCGAGTTACATCAACCAAGCATTTTTTATTTTATCGTCATCCTGATGAATGGCAGAAATATTAGTCCTAATCAGTAGCTTCTTGCTATCACCACACGAGCCTTTGAAGGCTTTCCTGAAACCATATCCACACCAGGTTTCTGCTCAACCCCCAACGGCACACACCTAATAGTGGCCTGCGTTTCTTCTTTTATTTTCGCTTCCGTTTCAGCAGTGCCATCCCAGGGACAAATAAAAAATCCACCTTCTTTTATTCTTTCCTTAAATTCCTCATAGTTATCGCATTCGTAAATGTGGGCATTGCGGAATGTCAAAGCCTTTTCATAAATATTCTGCTGAATGTCTTTCAGCAGTTGCTTTACATATTCCACAATTCCTTCCACCTGACGGGTTTCTTTTTCCAAAGTGTCGCGGCGCATCACTTCAATGGTTCCGTTTTCAAGGTCGCGTGCTCCCACTACAAGACGCACCGGCACTCCTTTCAGTTCATAGTCTGCAAACTTGAACCCGGGACGTTTGTTGTCAGCGTCATCATATTTCACACTGATTCCCACCGCTTTCAAACCACTGATGACAGGCTGTAATTTTTCAGTGATGGCAGTAAGTTGTTCTGCATTTTTTGAAATGGGGATGATAACCACCTGAAGGGGTGCCAGACGTGGAGGCAGAACCAATCCGTTGTCGTCGCTGTGTGTCATGATGAGTGCTCCAATCAGACGGGTGGAGACTCCCCACGATGTAGCCCATACATATTCAGGCTTGTTCTCTTTATTTAAATAGGTGACATCAAATGCCTTGGCAAAGTTTTGTCCCAAGAAATGGCTCGTTCCACTCTGAAGTGCCTTTCCATCTTGCATCATTGCTTCAATGGTATAGGTGTCGAGTGCCCCCGCAAAACGTTCCGTTTCACTTTTCACTCCCTGTACAACAGGCACCGCCATCCACTCTTCTGCAAATTTAGCATATACGCCAAGCATCAACTTTGCCTCGTGCTCTGCCTCCTCGCGTGTTGCATGTGCCGTGTGACCTTCTTGCCAAAGAAACTCAGAAGTGCGGAGAAAAGGACGTGTGCGCATTTCCCAACGCATCACATTGCACCACTGGTTGCACATCAAAGGAAGATCGCGCCAAGAATGAATCCAGTTTTTGTAAGTGTTCCAAATAATTGTTTCGGAAGTTGGCCTTACAATAAGTTCCTCTTCGAGTTTTGCCGACGGATCAACCTCCACACCGCTCTTGTCCTCCTTAGCACGAAGCCTGTAATGGGTAACAACAGCACATTCTTTTGCAAAACCTTCCACATGTTCCGCCTCTCGAGAAAGAAACGATTTGGGAATGAGGAGAGGAAAATAGGCATTCTGCACTCCCGTTTCCTTGAACATAAGGTCGAGTTGGCTTTGTATTTTCTCCCAGATAGCATATCCGTAAGGTTTGATAACCATACATCCGCGAACTGCCGATTGTTCTGCCAATTCGGCTTTGACAACCAAATCGCTATACCACTGGCTGTAGTTTTCTGCACGCTTGGTTAATTCTTTCAATTCTTTTGCCATTTCAAAAATACTTATTTATAATTTGGATGCAAAATTAGTAAAAAAAAAGAGATTTCTTTCCAATTGGCTGGTTCTTATCAAGGTAAAATATTAATTTATATATATTTTGCTTGCGATTTCGGAAAAATGCTTTACCTTTGCATCATTACTTAGGAATATTTTTAATTAATCATTAAAATTCATACGGAAAATGAAGAATTTGAAAACATCAGTTTTAGGACTTTGCACCCTTATGCTGCTCTCTGGTTGCAGCAACATGACCAATACAACAAAAGGTGGCATTATTGGTGGAGCCGGCGGAGCTGCTCTTGGCGGACTCATCGGACAGATAATCGGCAAGGACACGAAAGGTACTGTTATCGGTGCAGCCATCGGTACTGCGGTAGGTACAACAGCCGGAGTGCTCATCGGCAAGAAAATGGACAAAGCCAAGGCTGCAGCCGAGGCTGTAGAAAACGCACAGGTGGAAAGCATTACAGATGCCAACGGTTTGCAGGCTGTTAAGGTAACATTCGATTCCGGCATACTGTTCCCAACAGGCAGTTCTGCTCTTCAGGCTTCTGCAAAGAAATCCCTTTCAGAATTTGCCAACGTTCTTATCAGCAACGCCGATGCCGACGTAGCCATCAAAGGTTACACCGACAATGCTGGATGGAAAAACTCAACACCTGAGCAGAGCATTATCAAAAACCAGAATCTTTCTTTGCAGCGTGCGCAGTCTGTCCAAAACTATCTGACATCAAATGGCGTGAGCTATTCACAGATCAAAACTGTTGAAGGTCTTGGTGAGGCAAACCCCGTTGCCGACAATTCAACAGCGGCAGGAAAAGCGCAGAACCGTCGCGTTGAGGTTTATCTCTATGCAAGCAAGCAAATGATTGAGGCAGCAAACAACGGTACTCTTAAATAACAATTGTTTCATGCAGAATATCGGTTAAACTTTAAACATTGGCGTTTTTAAGTTGAAACTTATCAAAAGTATAATCAAATGGATGGTGGTGGCATTTTTTGCTTCCACCATTCTTGCTGTTGTAGCACTGCGGTTTATCCCCGTGTTTTTTACTCCCCTTATGTTTATTCGCTGCATTGAACAGAAAGATGAAGGCAAAAGCTTGAAACTAAAACACGACTGGGTTTCGTTGGATGAAATGTCCCCCAGTATGCCCGTAGCAGTGATGGCAAGCGAGGACCAGCGTTTTTTGAAACACCACGGATTTGATTTCAATGCAATAGAGAAAGCCGCTGTCCATAATTTTGGCAGCAAGAAGAAACGCGGTGCCAGCACAATCAGCCAGCAAACAGCCAAAAACGTCTTTCTATGGCCAGGTCGCTCATGGTTGCGCAAAGGACTGGAAGCCTATTTTACCACACTGGTCGAACTGATGTGGAGCAAGCAGAGGATAATGGAAGTATATCTCAACTCCATAGAAATGGGTGACGGTATTTATGGAGTGGAAGCCGTGGCACAGGAAAATTTCGGATGCAGTGCCAAAGAACTCACACGAGCCAATTGCGCTTTGATAGCCGCAACATTGCCCAACCCCCGTAAGTTTTCCTCAAAAAATCCCAGCGAATACATGGTGAAGAGGAAATACAGCATCATGAAACAAATGAAATTTATTCCCATCATGCCGGCAGAAGGACAAGACATCGATCCCTCAACAGTGGATGGCGGCATTTACAAACACTGAAAGTGTCATACTTACCGGTATGGTATTGAACGCAAACAAACACTTGACATTTCATTCTTTAATAAAAGGAAACATCTTTGGAAACGAATTATCCTTTTTTTGACAACAACGAGAAGTTACAGGGCATTTTAAATGAACTGAACGAGTCACAACGCGAAGCCGTTGCATATACAGACGGTCCTTCTTTGGTCATTGCCGGTGCTGGGTCGGGAAAGACTCGAGTGCTAACCTACAAAATCGCTTATCTTTTGCAGATGGGAGTGGAACCATGGAGGATCCTTGCCCTCACATTTACCAACAAGGCAGCCAAAGAAATGGTTGGCCGCATCGGAGAACTGGTTGGAAGCAACGTTTCCAGATATGTAAGGATGGGCACCTTTCACAGTATTTTTTCAAGAATATTGAGGAGAGAGTCCGGACACATCGGATATGCTTCCAACTTCACCATCTATGACGAATCCGATTCTCGTTCTCTCATTAAAAGCATCATAAAAGAAATGGGCCTAAACGATAAAGTATATAAGCCTGCAACGGTACACACTCGAATCAGCATGGCAAAAAACCATATGGTTCTACCCAATGAGTATGCCAACCACAAGGAATGGCTGCAAAGAGACAAAGAGTTGCGTATGCCGGCCATACACCAAATCTATACGGCATACTGCTCACGGTGCCGTCAGGCAAATGCAATGGATTTTGACGATTTGCTCATGCTCACTTTCATTCTTTTCCAAGAGCATGAAGAGGTACGCAAAAACTATGCTGACAACTTTTTCTACGTCTTGGTTGACGAGTACCAAGACACAAATGCCGTACAACAGAAAATCCTCTGGCAACTGACCAAAGACAAACAGCGTGTGTGTGTGGTGGGAGATGACGCACAAAGCATTTATGGTTTCAGAGGCGCAAGAATCGACAACATTCTTGACTTTCAAAAAATATATACTGATGTCAAACTGTTCAAACTGGAGCGCAATTATCGCAGCACACAACACATCGTGCAGGCAGCCAACAGTTTGATAAAACACAATCAGCACCAAATTCCCAAAGACGTGTATAGCCGTAATGACATGGGTGATAAACTCGTCCTAAAAACAGCTTACAGCGACAAAGAAGAGGCACTGATCGTATGCAATGACATAAAGAGCATTAAACGAAAAGAACACTGCGCATACAGCGACTTTGCCATTCTCTACCGCACCAATTCGCAAAGCCGGAGTTTTGAGGAGGCCATGCGCACAGCCAATATACCTTATAGAATATATGGCGGTTTGAGTTTCTACCAACGCAAAGAAATAAAAGACATCATTGCCTATTTCAGAGTAGTAGCAAATCCGGATGACGAAGAGGCCATCAAGCGCATCATCAATTATCCCACAAGAGGAATTGGTGCCACCACCATTTCCAAAATATCAGCGGCAGCCGTAAATCACGGGGTGAGTTTCTGGAAGGTAGTCTGCAACCCCGAACATTATGGGGTGAGTGCCAATAAAGGCACTTGCTCAAAGATAAACAATTTCCGTTTGATGATCAAGGACTTTATCGGTCATCTGCCCATCAAGGATGCCTATACATTGGGAACCGATATCATTAAAATGGCGGGCATCTCTGCAGATTTGTATTCAGAAACCGACCCAGAGGCTCTTTCACGGCAGGAAAATTTGGAGGAATTTTTAGGTGGAATGAAAGAATTTGTGGAAACAAGATGTGAGGAAGGTAGAGAAACCGAGGTGTCTTTGCTCGACTATTTGCAAGAGGTGGCACTCCTCACCGATTTGGACAGCAACGACGGGAACGATTCCAACCGTGTAATGCTGATGACCATCCACAGTGCAAAGGGATTAGAATTTCCCACCATTTTCATTGTAGGACTGGAGGAGAACATCTTCCCGAGTCCTCTCTCCACTTTCTCAAAGCGCGAACTGGAGGAAGAGCGGAGACTGCTGTACGTAGCAATTACCCGAGCCGAAAAACATTGCTTCCTTACTTGTGCCAAAAACCGTTGGCGTTACGGAAAGATGGAATTCGACACGCCAAGCCGTTTCATCCAGGACATCGACCCTGCTTTGATAAAGGTTGCACAGGAAGATTCTTCCTACAATTTTTCAAGAGATTTCCCCAGACAGCAAAATGAACTCCAAAGAACGTTTGCTGCTTCAAGAGGCAACTTAAGGCGAGTGTCGGAAGTCGTCCACCCTTCGAAAAGCCCCCACCCCCAATCGTTGTTTGAATCACAAAACAATGACCTTCAAGAAGGAAATGTCATAGAACACGATCGTTTTGGCATAGGAACCATTGTGAAAATGGAAGGAACAGGAGAAAACACCAAAGCCACGGTGCAATTCCGCAATGTCGGCATCAAACAGTTGCTGCTGAAATTTGCACGGTACAAAATCATCGGCTGACCGACCATCCTACAAGTTCCCAATAAACGCCCTACAGTTTATTTTGACACATTTCGTTTATCCCATTTTAATTCTGTTTTACATGAAAATATTGATAGCCGACTCTGGTAGTACGAAAACTCATTGGGCAATAGTCCAAAATGGGAAAATCATCGCCAAGATCAAAACCCAAGGCATCCATCCGGTCTACCAGTCAAGAAAGACAATAAAAGAAATTCTTCACACTGAACTGCTCGGTGCATTGCCTAATGGAAATACGGAACAGCACATCCTGGACGAAGTCTATTTCTATGGTACCGGCTGTCGAAACGAATGGACAGGAAGCATGAAAGACATTTTGTCTGAAATCTTTCCTCATACCTCTAAAATAGAGACGGCTTCTGATTTGCTGGGTGCTGCCCGTTCGGTATGTGGCCATCAACCAGGCATAGCCTGCATTTTGGGAACAGGATCCAATTCGTGTATATACGATGGAAAAGATATTGTGGAAAATATTCCTCCGCTGGGCTATGTCCTTGGCGATGAGGGAAGTGGAGCGGTTCTGGGAAAATTATTCTTCAACGCTCTCTTCAAAGGTGACTTGTCTTTGGAAATAAAAGAAGATTACCTAAGATGGTCCGGACTCACCTACACTGACATCATTAACAAAGTATATGGACAACCGCTTGCCAATCGGTTTCTGGCAACCGCTTCCTTGTATATTTCCGAACATTTGGATTCCACTGCCTTAAGAAATCTGGTAACCGCCAATTTCCGGGATTTCTTTCAAAAGAACATTCGGAAATACAACTACCAGAATCTTCCCATAGGTTTCGTGGGGAGCATAGCATACGTTTATGCATCCATTCTGAAAGAGGTTCTTGCAGAAGAAGGATGCCTTTTGAGCCAAATTGTCAAAAGTCCCATCGAAGGACTGGTTGCATTTCATGTTGAAAAGTCATTAGAAAAGACGAAGGTTCATTCAATGCCGTGACCAGGACTTTGCCGCATCAGATTTTTTCACTTGACCATTCAAAAGAAAGTACATCATGAATGCATGGCAAAGCCTCCCATTCCCCATTCACGTGACCACCATTTTTATATATTCTGTTACATTCAAGTTGAAACATGGGCTGTATATATCTAAAAACAAATTAAAATTAAACGGTTTTTTATCAATAGATTTTGCACATTCGCATAATTATAGTAATTTTGTTTCGTTTTATGGGGTAAACCCGTGAGAACGCACGGAAATGGGCTTAGATCCTATTTTAAGAGAAATTAACAAATCATTCAATAATGGACGAGAATCAGACAATAGATCAGGACAGAATCATCAAGATAAACATCGAAGAAGAGATGAAATCTTCTTACATCGACTATTCGATGTCAGTAATCGTGGCGCGTGCACTTCCGGACGTAAGAGACGGATTCAAGCCTGTCCACCGCCGTATTCTTTACGGAATGGCAGGAATAGGAAACACAAGCGACAAACCTTACAAGAAATGCGCACGCGTGGTCGGCGAGGTGCTGGGTAAATATCACCCCCACGGCGACAGTTCTGTCTATGGAGCATTGGTACGCATGGCACAAGATTGGAACATGCGCTATACACTGGTGGACGGCCAAGGAAATTTTGGTTCAGTAGACGGCGACTCAGCCGCTGCCATGCGATACACGGAATGCCGTTTGTCAAAGATGGGCGAACACATCATGGACGATCTGGAAAAGGACACCGTGGACATGGTGAATAACTTCGATGACTCGCTGACAGAACCAAGCGTCATGCCGACCAAAATTCCCAATCTGCTGGTGAATGGTGGAAATGGCATTGCCGTGGGTATGGCCACAAACATCCCAACACACAATCTAGGCGAGGTGATTGACGGCTGCTGTGCCTACATTGACAATCCTGAAATTGAAACGGACGAATTGATGAAATACATCAAGGCCCCCGACTTTCCCACTGGTGCATTCATCTATGGTCTGCAAGGTGTGAAAGACGCTTATGAAACTGGTAGAGGGCGAATAGTGATGCGTGCCAAAGCCGAAATTGAAAGCGAAGAAAGCCACGACAAAATTGTCGTTACTGAAATTCCCTATGGAGTGAACAAGGCACAACTGATCGAAAACATTGCCGACTTGGTGAAAGATGGAAAGATCGAGGGCATCAGCAATGCCAACGATGAATCGGGTCGGCAGGGCATGCGTATTGTCATTGACGTGAAGCGTGATGCCAATGCCAACGTCATCCTGAACAAGCTGTTCAAAATGACCGCCTTGCAAAGCTCATTTTCAGTTAATTGCATCGCATTGGTGAAAGGGCGTCCACGCCTGCTCTGCCTCAAGGACTGCGTGAAATTCTTTGTGGAGCACCGCCATGAAGTGACCATCCGCCGCACGAAATTCGATTTGAAAAAAGCTCAAGAACGCGCCCACATATTGGAAGGACTGATTATTGCCTGCGACAACATCGATGAAGTGGTACGCCTCATCCGCAGCAGTCGAACACCAAGCGAAGCACAACGGAATTTGGAAGAGCAGTTCAAACTCGATGAACTGCAAAGCAAGGCCATCGTAGATATGCGTCTCAGCCAACTGACAGGTTTACGCATGGATCAGTTGCATGCCGAATTCGATGAACTGATGAAATTGATAGAACACTTGCAGAGCATCCTCAACGACCCTGAACTTTGCAAAAAAGTAATGAAGGACGAACTGAATGATGTGAAAGAAAAATACGGTGATGAACGCCGCACGCAAATTGTACTCGATGAGCATGAGTTCAATGCTGAGGACTTTTACCCCAACGACCCTGTCGTAATTACCGTAAGCCATCTGGGATACATCAAGCGTACACCATTGAGCGAATTCAGAGAACAGACAAGAGGAGGAGTCGGTGCAAAAGGTGCCCGTACCCGCGACAACGACTTTACGGAGTTTATCTACCCTGCCACCATGCATCAAACCATGCTCTTTTTCACCAAGAAAGGACGCTGTTACTGGTTGAAATGCTACGAAATACCCGAAGGTGACAAGAACGCCAAAGGAAGAGCCATACAAAATATGTTGAACATCGATTCTGACGATGCGGTCAACGCATTCCTCCGCTTGCGTGGAAAGGGACTCGAAGATGAGGAATTCGTGAACAGCCACTTTGTGGTATTCGCCACAAAGATGGGTATCGTGAAGAAAACCTGCCTTGAGGCCTATAGCCGCCCAAGAACCAACGGTGTTATCGCCATCAACATCCAAGAGGGCGATGAAGTGGTTGACGTAAGGCTGACCAACGGAGAGAACGAATTGATTCTTGCCAACCGCAATGGACGTGCTGTAAGATTCAACGAAAATGCGGTGAGAACCATGGGACGTGTGGCTACGGGCGTAAGAGGTATGCGCATAGACGATGGCGACGATGAAATTGTAGGCATGGTGGTTATTAACAACCCGAAAGAAGAAACAGTGATGGTGGTAAGCGAGAACGGTTACGGAAAACGCTCAGACGTGGAAGACTACCGTATTACCAATCGTGGCGGAAAGGGCGTTAAGACCCTAAGCATTACCGAAAAGACGGGCAGGCTGGTGGCCATCAAGAACGTGAACGATGACAACGACCTGATGATTATCAACAAGAGTGGCATAGCCATTCGTTTGGCGGTTGCCGATTGCCGTGTAATGGGACGTGCCACACAGGGAGTAAGGCTGATCAATCTTGCCAAAAAGAATGACGTGATTGCCAGCGTATGCAAGGTGATGAGCAGCGAACTGCAAGCCATTGCCGAACAAAAGAGCCGTGAAGAGTTGAACCAAAACAATGAGGCAATGACCATGGAAACATCGGGAGAGAGTCCCAAACCTGCCGATGCCATACCCGCAGAGAATGAACTCACCGAGCCTATAGCCTTTGACAACGGAGAGAACAATGAATAATTATAAAATCTTTTAATATTAAACTTATGAAAAAAATGATTATGGTGGCTGTTGCAGCATTATTTGCTTTCTCAGCCTATGCACAGAACCCTGCAGCAATCAAGCAGCTCAAAGGCCTCAAGGACTACCAAGAGGCATTGGGTATCGTGAATTCCAATCTTCAGACAATGACCAATCAGGAGAAAGCCCAGGCTTACAATTTTCTCGTTGATATCGCTTTGAACAAATTTGACAAGGAAAACAATATCCAACTCACCAATCAGGTAACCAAGCAAGAAACACCTTATGACAAAGTCGGTATGTGCGAAGCAGCCAGAAACGCTGTACTGGCAGCGATTGAGTGTGACAAATACGACCAGATGCCCAACGAAAAAGGAAAGGTAAAGCCAAAGTTTCGTGCAAAGAATGCAGGCCGCTTGACCTCTGCCCGCAATGCACTCATCAATGCCGGACAGGATGCGTTCAATGAGAAAAACTACCAAGGAGCAGAAGATTGCTTCGGCACATTCGTGACAAGCAAGCAGATGCCCTTGTTCGAAGGTCTGCCCAAAGAAGACTACTACAACCAGATTGCTTATTACGCTTCTTTGGCTG
Source organism: Prevotella sp. (assembly GCA_022773395.1). Lineage (GTDB taxonomy): Bacteria > Bacteroidota > Bacteroidia > Bacteroidales > Bacteroidaceae > Prevotella. The sequence goes on along the minus strand of JALFBL010000087.1, from coordinate 20,811 downwards.
CCTACAACAACAAGAACTATCCCGCAGCCAGCAAATACGCCGATCTTTGTTTGAATGACACTGCACTTGCAAACGACGCTATGGACGTCAAGATTTTGAGTATGAAATCTCTGCTCAAGACCAAAGAAGACTCTGTGAACTATGCTAACGAAATCAAGACAATCTACGACAAAGACCCATCGAACGAACGCATGTTCTCCCTGCTCGTTGAATATTACCAGGCATCTGGCAATAAAGATGTCAAGAAAGCACTCATAGAAAAGCAGGTATCCACTTATCCCAGCAAAATGTCTTGGGCATTGAAAGGCGAGAGTGAAATGGGTGACCAGAAATGGGCCGATGCCATTGTATCTTACAAGAAGTCTTTGGAACTGGATCCTGATTTCATTCAGGTAAGGTTCAACCTCGCTCTTTGCCAAAACAATCAGGCTATAACCCTCAAAGATGCCAACGGAGGCGTATTGGCAGCAGAAAGCAAGACATTGCTTCAGTCGTCCATCGAGAACCTGGAAAAGGTAAAGGAGAAAGACCCGAACCGTGTGCAGGTAAATTGGGTATATACAATGTATCAAGCATATTATTTGCTTGGCAACACAGCCAAGGCAAAAGAATTGGAATCCCTCCTTCAAAAGTAATATCAACAATCAATCTAACGATGTATAGATGAAGCGATTCATAGTTTTATCGCTTCTCTTAATAACCCTGGTTCCGTGCTTGAACGCTCAAAAGAAAGAGATGGGTCAAGCACGGACTTTTATTAAGAGCGGCAAAAGTCTGGAAAAAGCAGAGAGTATGATGCATAGCCTGCTGAGCGACAGCGCAAACAAGGGCAATGAACGCATTCATCTCATCCTCTGCGATGCTATCAGAAAGCAATACGAGAAAGAGAATGAGAAACTGTACCTTAAACAAAAGGTGGACACGGCCTCTGTTTTCAATCTACTGCAAAGAATGTTCGTGGCTTATCAGACACTCGATTCGCTTGATGCAAAACCCAACAGCAAGGGAAGAATAAAACCCAAATATAGGGACAAGAATGCCGAATTCCTCAATACTTACCGCAAGAACTTGTTCAGCGGAGGCGCTTTCTTCATCCATAAACAACGGTATCAGGACGGCTTTAACTTCATGCATACTTACATTGACTGCGCCAACCAGCCTTTATTTTCGACTTTTCACTACAAGGAGAATCCCGAAGCCGCCTATTGGACGGTATTTTGCGGATACAAGCTCAACAATCCAGAAATGACTTTGAAATATGCAGACATTGCCCTCAAAGACAGTGCACATCTGGAATACACCATGCAGTATTTGGCGGAGACTTACAAAAATATGGAGGATACCTTGAATTACGAACGAATGCTGCATGAAGGATTCTACCGCTTCAGAAACTCAAAATATTTCTTCACATATCTCATTGACTACTATAATAAAGAAAACCGGAAGAATCTCGCCTTGCTGGCCATCGAAGATGCATTGAAAAGCGACAGCACCAGCCTGCTGTTCCTTTATGCCAAATGCAACCAGTTGCTGAATATGGGCAAGTATAAGGAAAGTATTGAAGTTTGCGAGAAACTGATAGTCCAAGATTCAACTTTTGCCGATGCATACTATAATGCGGGCGTAGCTTACATCAACATGGCTTTTGAACTTGAACAATCCAAAAAACTTACTCAGCGCGACAAGAAGACAATCAAGTCGTTCTATGAAAAATCGCTTCCTTATATGGAAAAATACAGAGAACTGATGCCCAAAGAAAAAGACAAATGGGCAGCAGCTCTTTACAATATTTACCTGCAACTCAACATGGGAAAACAATTTGAAGAGATAGACAAACTGCTACGATGAGCAGCTATTCAGGCTCCACGTTTTTCAGGTGGGGCAATGTGATGTGATATTTCACGGCAAGTACCCTGATAGACACGACGGACACGAAACTCGAAATGACAGTGATTTCGATTCCCAAATGAAGCAGTGCAGAAAGATAGTACACCAAGCCTCCGGCCAGACAGGCAATGGCATAAATCTCCTTTCTGAAAATCAAAGGAATCTGGTTCACCAGCACATCGCGCATCACTCCACCAGCCGCTCCCGTAATGCATCCCATAACAATGGCAACCCAGTAAGGCTGATGAAAGAACAGCGTTTTCTGCAACCCTGCTATCGTGAACAGCGCAAGCCCCAGCGTGTCAAAAAGAAACCAAGTGTGATTGAGCCTCACCAATTGCTTCTTGAAGATAATAACGACAATCAAGGCCAAAGCGGTACAGATGATATAAATTTTATTTGTCATCCAGAAAGGTGTCTGCCCCAACATCACATCGCGCAACGTGCCACCGCCAATGGCGGTGACAAGTCCCACGACATATCCCCCAAACCAATCGAAATGCTTAGAAGCGGCAAGCCTTATGCCCGAAATGGCAAAAGCGAAAGTGCCTACAAATTCGATGACTAACTGTATCGTTTCCACTATTTGTTCACCACATTAACAGCCTTTCCTTCCACAAACGCTTTGACATTCGCCACGGCCATATCAACCAAGCGGCCTCTTGCCTCATAAGTGGCCCATGCAATATGGGGAGTGATGAAAGCATTGGGAGTTTTCAACAAAGGACTGTCTGGAACGGGAGGTTCCTGACACATGACATCCGCCCCATATCCACCAAGATGTCCGCTTTCAAGAGCCTCTGCCACATCATTCTCATTCACCAAAGCCCCTCTTCCCGTATTGATGAGGATGGCACCCTTTTTCATCTTGGCAATGTTTTCGGCATTGATCATTTCCTTGGTCGAATCTGTCAGCGGACAATGCAAAGAAAGAATGTCGCTGGTTGCCAGCAAGCCGTCAAGCGTCGTTTTGTGAATTTCTTCCGGCAAATCGGCCGAGTTCTTGCTAGTCACCGCAAAGACATCCATGCCAAACTGGTGAGCAATCTTCGCCACCCTGCTTCCGATACTTCCCAAACCTACAATCCCCATCGTCTTCCCCGAAATTTCCATCAAAGGCGTGTCCCAATAGGTAAAATCCTTGCTGCTGCTCCACTTGCCCTCACGGTTCCGGCGAGCGTAATACCCCACCCTGTTCGTGATGTTCAGAATATGGGCAAACACCATTTGCGCCACACTGTTAGAACTGTAAGCTGGAATATTGGTCACTGTGATGCCTTGCTTCTTGGCCTCAACAATATCCACCACGTTATATCCTGTTGCCAGAACGCCAACATATTTCAAGCACTTCAGCTGTTTTAATGTATCTGCCGACAACACCACCTTATTGGTGAGCACCGCCTCAGCATCCTTTGCCCGACTCAGCACTTCCGACGGTGCCGTTCTTTCGTACACTTCCAGTTTTCCGATTTCCTTCAACGGCTCCCACGAAAGGTCGCCAGGATTGGCGGTATAGCCATCTAAAACAACAATCTTCATTATTTTTCTCCTTTTATTATTTAGTGTTCGTCTTTATCTCTTGACACCATGCTTCCACCCTTTCCATCAACTCCAAGGCTAATTCTTAAAGCGGTCTCCCCAGCATCTCAACATCCGTTGGTACAATTTTTCTTCAGCGGGAGTGTGCTGCGCATTCCACAAACGCTCATCTTGCAAGCGATCTGGCATGAATTGCTGCTCAACAAAACCATCAGGATAATCGTGGGCATACTTGTAACCATCGCCATAACCCAGTTCGGCCATTAGTTTCGTAGGAGCGTTTCTCAGATGCAGAGGAACCGGCAGGTTGCCCGTTTTCCGCACAGTTTCAAGCGCTTTCCCTATTCCCATATATGCGCTGTTGCTTTTCGGACTGGCAGCCAGATAGACAGCACATTCTGCCAAAGGTATTCTTCCCTCAGGCCATCCTATCTTGGTAACGGCATCAAAAGCAGCATTTGCCAGAAGAAGCGCATTGGGATTGGCAAGTCCGATGTCTTCAGCCGCACTTATCACCATGCGCCGGGCAATGAACTTGGGATCTTCCCCACCCTCTATCATTCTTGCCATCCAATAGAGTGCGGCATCAGGATCGCTCCCCCTGATACTTTTGATAAATGCAGACACGATGTCGTAGTGCATCTCGCCGCCCTTATCGTATGCCTGCGGATTTTGCTGCAATACATTTACCACATACTCATTGGTAATTTCCACCTCGTTGCCTGCTGCCGATTCCACAACGAGTTCAAGAATGTTGAGCAGTTTTCGGGCATCCCCTCCACTATAGCGCAGCATGGCTTCCGTTTCAGCAAGCCGGATCTTTTTCTTACTCAATTCTGTATCTTGCCAGATGGCCCTTTGCAGCAAATCGGTCAATTCGTCCTTTTCGAGTGATTTCAGCACATATAATTGGCAACGCGACAAAAGCGGGCTTATCACCTCAAACGATGGGTTCTCCGTTGTTGCACCAATCAGCGTGACAATTCCCTTCTCCACAGCACCCAACAAAGAATCTTGCTGGGACTTACTGAAACGATGAATCTCATCGATAAAGAGAATCGGGCTGGACGAATGGAAAAAGCGACCGTTCTTAGCCTTTTCAATAACCTCTCTCACCTCCTTCACACCACTGGTCACAGCACTTAATGTGTAGAAAGGTATTTCTAACCGGCCGGCTATGATTTGTGCCAGCGTTGTCTTTCCCACCCCAGGAGGTCCCCACAGGATAAAAGAAGGTATGCGCCCTGCATCAATCATCCTGCGCAGAGCAGCCCCCTCACCCACCAAATGCTTTTGTCCTACATAATCGTCCAAAGCGTGAGGTCTCATCCTTTCGGCCAGCGGTTGTATCATATCATCGGGCGGAAAGGCAGCGCAGACCCAAAAACAAGGCAACTTGCTCTTCTTGGCCAACACTGCACCTATTCTATATGCAAAGGTAAGAATTATAGTTGACAGTCCCCAATATTACTGGCCTTTTTTTATCATTCGCAAAAAATGTCCATTAAAAAACTTGGAATTAAAATTTAATGCACTAACTTTGCACGCATCAAAATCGGATGGATGTTGACAATGAAAATAACCCTTTTTCAGACAGATATCATTTGGGGCGACCCCGACAGGAACATCGTGGCAGCAGACCGGCTTTTCGATGCCGCTCCCTCATCTGATCTGTATGTACTCCCAGAAATGTGGAGCACGGGGTTCATGACCAACTGTCATGTGAAACCGCAAGACAAGGCCTTGGAATGGATGAAATCCAAGGCGCAATCACATCGGGCAGCAGTGTGCGGCAGCCTTGCCATGCCTCTTGACAGCGGCAAAAATGCCAACCGCTTGTTCTTTGCAAAACCCGACGGAACGGTGGATTTCTACGACAAACGCCACCTTTTCAGTTACGGGAAAGAAGACTTGTTCTTTTCAAAAGGCAACAGGCGGGTTATTGTGGAATATGGTGGAATCCGTTTCTTGCTCACCACCTGCTACGACCTGCGGTTTCCTGTATGGGCGAGATGCAGGAAAGACTACGATGCAATGATCTGCGTGGCCAACTGGCCCGACTCGCGCCAAAACGTCTGGGACACCCTTTTGCGCGCTCGCGCCATAGAAAACCAATGCTACGTCATTGGGTGCAACCGCACAGGCAACGACCCATCCTGCCATTACGAGGGGCACAGCGCACTGATTGACTTCTACGGAAAGGCCATCGCAGAAAGCAAATCTGATACGGAACATGTTCTGACAGCCGAGATAGACATAGACCAGCTGAACCATTTCAGGAAGAAATTCCCCGCTCTGGAAGACATGGATTCTTTTACACTGGACATCGGCTGACAGAAAGCCAACCCTGCCCGGGATTGCTGCCCCAGAGGGAAAGAATGTAAAACTGAAAAAACAGAAAATAAGCGACATGATATGAAGGAAAAGGCAAACAAAGCATTAACATTGAAATCGATGAACAAAAGTAATGTCTGGGACATTCAGGAAAACGACGTATTCCGTATTTGGGAAGCGGCAGAAAGGGATTCCGACCTGAAAGACAACATGAGACATTACACGGACATACTGCGCAGCGCATTTGAAATAGAGGAAATAAAAATCGACAAACCTGAAGTCGTCAAGAAATATGAAGCGCGAGGATTCAAGGTGGGAAACATACGCATTGACGAAAACACAAAATACAAATGGGCTGTAAAGAAACGCCCAATTATGCGTGTAACAGACCTTACCTACGAGAATATCCGCTACATATCCGCATCAAAACTGGTAGAGGTGCTCGATCGCAACTTTGGAGGCGGATGGGACTCGCTCTCACAAAGCGTGCAGGACATCATACAAAGCGGGTTCGACATCAGCACAACCACACTGCCCAAAGACAGATTGCACAATGCCGGCGGAATGTACGAGAAGAAAGTGGCCGACGGCTTCGAGGTGCTTGAAATACCCAAAGGAACTTGGGTGGAAGCCATCTTTGCAAAGGAAAAGCCATTAGTTGAACGTCCGCGAAAAAGATTTGAGTTTGACGAGGACAAAGGCATAGACAAGTATAAGGACGACAATGACGAAGAAGACGGAGAGGAGGAAATCATCGACCATTATCGCGAAATGGACGATGAAGACGATGATTACGATGAAGACAAACTGACAGAAGAGAGTTACAGAACAACTATAGACGAAAGTCCAGAAGACCTCGACATCGAGGCGGAAGAAGTGGCCGACGAAGACGACTTCTAAAAGCAAAGGAGCACAAGCCATTCCTTACCGGAATGGCTTTTTCCTTTCAGTCTCCGAAAAATGCAAAAAAGTGTTCCATCCGTTAAAATTTTGCTTTATTTTTTGTCAGGATTTTTCTTCAAAATAGAAAAGCAAGGAATCATCCGCTACACACATCCTCATCACTTGCAACAAAACGCATATTTCCCCCAAAAACAACGGACGACGCTTTCCGGCGCAAAACACAATCCCTTGCAACACAACCATCCTTACACTGGCTGCCAAGTTATCAACCATTAAGCGGCAAGGAATCATCCGTTGGCATCCAACGGAACATCCGCAGAAACACATGCCTTACATATTTCCCATAACAACCTGTCGTACAACGATTTACAAAGACGCTTGTTTTGGTAAAAACAGGAGCAAAAGGAAAGAAATTTTCAAATAAGCAAAATTTCGTGTTAAAACCTTTCTCCCAAAGTGTTAAACAAAAAGGACACCGGGCATTTTCACACTTTCTAACCCTGCACATAAAGCATTGTTTTTTAAATAATTTAATGTTTCATTTGTTGGTCGTATCACGACTATTTTATATATTTGCACAAAATATACGAAACATATACTATTAAACACATGCACCACATATCATTACCCGAAAATAAAATTAGGAAAATGAGCTTTTACTTGGCAATGGAAGAGTACATTGCACGCAATATAGATGTGCAAGACGCTTTCTTCATCTGGCAAGTTGAGCCCAGTGTGGTTTTCGGAAGAAACCAGCTGATAGAGAACGAGGTAAACATAGACTACTGCAAAAAGCACAATGTGCAAATGTACCGCCGCAAAAGCGGAGGCGGATGCGTATATGCCGACATGAGCAACATGATGCTGGCATACGTCACGAGCAGCGACCAAGTGTGCCTCACTCACCACAAATACGTGAGCATGGTGGTCCAGTCACTGAGAAAATTAGGCATTCCGGCCGAGGCAAACGGCAGAAACGACATCTTGCTGAACGGGCGGAAGGTGAGCGGAAACGCTTTTTACCACATTCCGGGAAGAAGCATCGTACACGGCACTATGCTGTGGGACACCAATATGGAAAACATGGTGGGAAGCATCACGCCCGATGATGAAAAGTTGATCAGCAAGGGAGTGAAAAGCGTGAGGCAGCGCGTCGCTCTCTTGAAAGACCACACAGACAAGAGTCTGGAAGAGATTAGAGATTTCATTGTCAAGGACATTTGCACGGACAGCCTGGCTCTGACCGAAGAAGATGTGGAAAAAATCCAGGAAATTGAAAAAGAATATCTCTCCAACGAGTTCATCTACGGCAACAACCCGAGATATTCCATCATCAAGAAACGCCGCATTGAGGGCGTGGGACTGATTGAGGCAAGAATAGAATTGAAAAACAATATGATTAAAGACATTGACTTCAAAGGCGACTATTTCTTGACTGGCGACATTGGAGCGATGTGCAACAGCTTGAAGAACACCGAATTGACAAGAGAAAGTTTGACAAACATTCTGCCCGACAACATCAGCGATGTGGTTATGAACCTGAAAAAGGAAGATCTGGTCTCTTTAATGGCAGAATGAGCATGACGAACTCACAATACAGATAGAACAATTCATTAAAACGAGAAAATAAAATGGAAAACAAAAGAACGTGTCTTTATGACAAACATGTTGCACTGGGTGCACAGATTTCACCGTTCGGCGGCTTTGACATGCCCATTCAGTATTCAACCATCATCGAAGAGCACAATGCCGTGCGCCAGGCGTGCGGCGTGTTTGACGTGTCGCACATGGGCGAGGTGACTGTCAAAGGAAAAGAAGCTGAAAAATACGTCAACCATATTTTCACCAACGATGTTTCCGGCGCGAAAGACGGACAAGTTTTCTATGGCATGATGTGTTATGAAAACGGAGGTACAGTTGACGACATGCTGGTTTACAAGATGAAGGAGCAAGACTACTTCATCGTAATCAATGCTGCCAACATAGACAAAGACTGGGAATGGATGAAGAAACAGGCCGAAGGGTTTGACATCGACATTCAGAACGCATCAGAATATTATGCCCAGCTGGCCGTTCAAGGACCAGAGGGCGAAGCTGTGGTTGAAGAAGTTCTGAAACTGAACTGCAAGGAACTGGAGTTCTACACGGCAAAAACCATTGCGGTGAACAACGAGGAAATCATTGTCAGCCGCACAGGCTATACCGGTGAAGACGGATTCGAAATCTACGGCTCTCACGATTTCATCAACGCACAATGGGACAAATTGATGGAAAGCAAAAGATGCAAGCCTTGCGGACTGGGATGCCGCGACACGCTGCGTTTCGAGGTGGGTCTTCCACTCTACGGACATGAGTTGAGCGCAGACATTTCGCCCGTGATGGCTGGCCTCAGCATGTTCTGCAAACTGGATAAAGAGGAGTTCATCGGCAAAGAAGCTCTGACAAAGCAGAAGGAAGAAGGCGTGAAGCAGAGAGTGATAGGAATTGAATTGAAAGACCGCGCCATCCCCCGCAATGGCTATGCCGTTGTTGTGAATGGAGAAAAAGTGGGCGAAGTGACCACAGGCTACCACACCATTTCCAACGACAAGAGCGTATGCATGGCTTTGGTGGATGTTGCACACGCCAAATTGGGAACAGAAGTGGAGATACAGATTCGCAAGAAAACATTCCCAAGCATTGTTGTGAAGAAGAAATTCTACGACAAGCACTACAAGAAATAAGCAATAACCCAATTGTAGACAGAATCATTTATTAACTAAAAAATATTTTAAATCATGGCAAAAGTAATAGAAGGACTCTACTATTCTGAGAGTCACGAGTATGTAAAGGTAGAAGGAGAATTCGGATATATCGGTATTACGGACTATGCTCAAAACGCATTGGGTAATATCGTTTACGTTGACATGCCAGACGAGGACGACGAGATTGAAGCCGAAGACGATTTCGGTGCAGTGGAAAGCGTAAAGGCGGCAAGCGACCTGAAGTCGCCCATTGGCGGAATCGTTGTTGAAACCAACGAAGCCCTGGAAGACCAGCCTGAACTAATTAACCAGGACGCCTATGCCAACTGGATCATCAAAGTGAAGATTGCCGACATGGCCGAACTTGACGGTCTGATGGATGCAAAGGCATACGAAGAGTTCTGCAACAACCAGTAAATCATAAAATGACAACACCGGTCTTGCCTTTCTCCTTATTATATATAGGAGAAAGGTAAGGCTGTTTAAAATATCTATATCTTAAAATTATAAATATGGCTTTCAAATTTTTGCCTCATACACAAGAGGAAATCAACGAGATGCTGAAAGTGGCTGGGCTGAAGTCGCTCGACGACCTCTATGCAGATGTTCCAGACAGCATCCGATTTAAAGGCGACTACAATATACCAGAGGCGATGAGCGAGCTGGAAATCAGGCAATGGTTCGATTCTCTCGGAATGCAGAACGACCAGCTTACCTGTTTTGCCGGAGCGGGTTCTTACGACCACTATGCCCCGTCGGTGATTCCCAACATTATTGAACGCTCAGAGTTCCTGACCAGTTATACTCCGTATCAGGCTGAGATTTCTCAGGGAACGCTTCACTATATATTCGAGTTCCAGAGCATGATGGCTGAACTAACGGGCATGGATATCTCCAACGCTTCCATGTACGACGGATCCACCGCAACGGCCGAAGCCGTGATGATGGCTTTCGCATCTGGCAAGAAATGCACAAAGGTACTGGTAAGCGAAACAGTTGACCCCAAAATTCGCCGCGTTGTAGATACCTATGCGAAATTCCAAGGCATAGACATCGTTTCCATCAAGGAAAAAAACGGTGTGACTGACAAGGCTGACATGGACGCAAAGATTGCAGAAGGCGGTGTTGCCGGAGTTGTGGTTCAGATGCCTAATTATTACGGTATCGTTGAAGATTTCACAGGATTTGCAGACTCTATCCATGCAGCCAAAGGACAATTCATCATCAATGCTGTGGCAGCAGACCTTGCCGTGCTGAAAACACCCAAAGAATGGGGAGCCGACATTGCTGCGGGCGATGCCCAAAGTTTGGGTCTTCCCATGGCATTCGGAGGACCGAGCGTAGGTTATCTGTGCTGTACGGAAAAGCTCATCCGCAAAATACCGGGACGCATCGTTGGCATGACGCAAGACAGCAAGGGACAGCGCGCATTCGTTCTCACCCTTCAGGCCCGTGAACAACACATCCGCCGCCAGAAGGCCACCTCCAACATTTGCTCCAACCAAAGTCTGATGGCCTTGTACGTAACCATCTACCTGTCCCTGATGGGAAAGGAAGGCGTGAAAGAAGCAGCCAACCTTTCGTATGCTGGCGCACATTACCTTTGCGACAAACTCGTTGAATCAGGAAAATTCAAGCAAACGTTCAACCAGCCTTTCCTCAATGAGTTCTGCGTGACCTACGAAGGCGACATTGACGCACTGCAGGAAAAATGTATCGAGTTTGGCTATCTTGCCGGAATCAAGGTGAACGACAACACCATCATGTTTGCAGTAACGGAGAAACGGACAAAAGAAGAAATCGACGAATTAGTAGAAATATTGACGGAGGACGAGCAATGAACAATAAACTATATGGCAATTTGATATTCGAACTGTCACATCAGGGTCGTGAGGGATATTCACTTCCCAAAAACGATTTCGGCAATTATTCTGTTGCAGATTTGTCTTCTACGCTCAAACGCAGCGAGGATGCACAATTGCCTGAATGTGATGAACTGACAGTTGTACGCCACTATACGAACCACAGTGCAAACAACTTTGGTGTGAACAACGGATTTTATCCATTGGGAAGCTGCACGATGAAATACAATCCTATCCTCAATGAGGAAATCGCAGCCATGAAGGATTTCACGGCACTGCATCCTCTGCAGCCGGTAGAAACGGCCCAGGGCGCATTGAAAGTTTACTATTCATTGCAGCAGATGCTTTCCGAACTGACGGGCTTGAGCGAGTTTACACTCAATCCGTTCGCTGGTGCACACGGCGAGCTGATAGGTTTGATGGTGATCCGTGCCTATCACCAGAGCCGTGGCGACAACAAGCGCATCAAGGTAATCATCCCAGACTCGGCACACGGAACGAACCCTGCATCGGCAGCAGTTTGCGGTCTGGAAATCATTGAAGTGAAAAGTACCAAGGACGGCATCGTTGACGTTGAGGACCTGAAAGGTCTGCTCGATGACAGCGTGGCAGCCATGATGATGACAAACCCCAACACATTGGGTCTGTTTGAAAGCAAGATTCCGGAAATCGCACAGCTCATTCACGAGTGCGGAGGTTTGATGTATTATGACGGAGCCAATCTGAATCCGATGCTCGGTGCATGCCGTCCTGGCGACATGGGCTTCGATGTGATGCACATCAATCTTCACAAAACCTTCTCAACTCCTCACGGAGGTGGAGGCCCCGGCGATGGGCCTGTGGGGGTTCGCAAGGGATTGGAGCAGTTCCTTCCCACTCCACGTGTCGTACTGAACGAAGAAACGAAAGAACTGGAAGTAAAAACCGACAATTACGAAAACACGATTGGCAGTGTTGGCTCTTTCTTTGGCAACTTCTTGGTAATTCTCCGCGCTTATGTCTATATACTGACATTAGGCAAGGAAAACATCAAACAGGTTGGACCGATGGCCACATTGAATGCCAACTATATCAAGGAAAGACTGAAGGATGTGTTCGAACTTCCGATAGAGGGCGTATGCAAGCACGAATTTGTATTTGACGGGCTGAAAGACAAATCTACCGGTGTGACGACAATGGACGTGGCCAAAAGACTGCTGGATTATGGGTATCATGCTCCCACCATCTATTTTCCGCTGCTGTTCCATGAGAGCCTCATGATTGAGCCTACTGAAAACGAGAGCAAGGAAACCATAGACTCATTCATCGACATCATGCGAAAAATCGCCGCTGAGGCAAAAGAATGCCCGGAAGTGGTAAAAGAAGCTCCCCACAATACTCCTATCAGCAGAGTGGATGACGTATTGGCTGCAAAGCACCCGATTGTGACTTACAGACAAATGAAAAACGAACTGTAATCAGACAATTGCAGGAATGAAAACAGATATCATTATTATAGGAAGTGGTCCCGGTGGATACAGAACGGCAGAATACGCTGCCCATAATGGTCTCACCGTGACCATTATAGAGGAAAAAGAGGCAGGAGGCACTTGTCTGAACTGTGGATGTATTCCCACAAAGACATTATGTCACCACGCAGAGATTGTTGAAGAACTGAAAGAATCGGAAAAGAACGGCCTTTTAGACCTGACCTATCACTTTGACTATACCAAGGTGAAAGAGCACAAGGAAGAGGTGATTGCACAGTTGAGAAGTGGTATCGAGCAGTTGATGCAAGGAAACGGCATTACCTTCGTGAGAGGACATGCAGAATTCAGTGATGCCAAGACTGTGATGGTGAACGGCGAGGCTTATACTGCCGACAACATCATCATTGCTACCGGTTCACATTCCAAGATGCTTCCAGTGGAAGGAATTGACCAGCCCAACGTGGTTGACTCAACGAAAATGCTGGATATCAATGAAGTTCCCAAAAGACTTTGCATCGTGGGCGCAGGTGTCATCGGTTTGGAAATCGCTTCGGTATTCAGTAGCTTCGGCAGCGAAGTCACTGTTATCGAGTTCCTGAAAGAGTGCCTGCCCACTATCGACTCTGACGTGGCAAAGCGCCTACGCCAGTCGATTTCAAAGCGCGGAGTGATTTTCCACATGCAAAGCGGCTTGAAAAAAATAGACGGAAACACGGTATATTTCGACAAGAAAGGGAAGGAAGACCATGTAGAGGCCGATCTCGTGTTGATTGCTACCGGACGTGGCGCGAATGTGGACGGTCTCGGTCTGGACGAGGCAGGGGTGACCTTCTCGCCCAAAGGCATCGAAGTAGATGACAATATGCAGACAAATGTACCAGGCATCTATGCCATCGGTGACGTGAACGCAAGATGTATGCTGGCACACGCCGCTACATCCCAGGGACTGCATGCTGTCAACCACATATTGGGCCGCAAGGACAATATCAAACTGGACATTATGCCTGCTGCCATTTTCACGAATCCGGAGGCTGCCAGCGTGGGACTTTCCGAGGATCAGTGCAAGGCACAGGGCATTGCATACACTTGCAAGAAAGGATTCTACCGTTCCAACGGAAAGGCACTTTCCATGAACCGCACAGAAGGATTGATCAAGTTGCTGGCTGCTGAAGACGGAACTATTATTGGCTGTCACGGTTTCGGTGCCCATTCTGCCGACATGGTTCAAGAGGTAAGCACCTTGATGTGCTCCAACGCCAAGGTTCAAGATTTGTCGCAAATGGTTCACATCCATCCTACTCTCGGTGAGATCTTGCAAGATATCAGCATGGCTTTCTGACGGCCAGAACAGGTTCAACAGACAGATAAAGTTTTGACAGAAATGCCTGATGCCTCGGCATCGCATTTCTGCCGGGACTTTCAACAAACCCAATACGATGTCTATTTTAAATACCATCATTACCGAACTTCAAAAATATTCAACAGAAGAAAAACGTCAGATCCTCCCCCGATTCTTCAAAACAGGAAAGGGAGAATATGGCGAGGGAGACAAGTTTCTTGGAGTGACGGTTCCGAATATCCGAATGGTTGCAAAACAGTTCAAAGATTCTTGCTCTCTCAATGACGCTGACGAGTTGATGAGGTCAGAATGGCACGATGTTCGCATGTGTGCTCTGCTCCTTCTAATACACATGCTGAAAGGTGCGGACGAAACAAGGAAAAAAGAGGTTTTCGACTTCTATCTTTCACATACCGGGCACATCAACAATTGGGATTTAGTGGATGTTTCCGCCCCCACTATCGTAGGAAAGTATTTGCAGGATAAAGACAGGACGATTCTTTACCAATTGGCAGAAAGCCAAAGTCTTTGGGAAAACAGAATAGCCATTGTCTCAACCTACTCCTTTATAAAAAAAGGTGATTTGGCAGACACCTACGCATTGGCAGGAAAGATGATGCACCACCCTCACGACCTAATGCACAAAGCCATGGGCTGGATGCTGAGGGAAGCAGGAAAAATAGACAAATCGTCGTTGGCGGCATTCCTGGAAAAACACCATCGGGAAATGCCAAGAACCATGCTCAGGTACTCGATAGAAAAATTTCCACAGGAAGAGCGAAAGCATTTTATGAAACGATAATAATTTAAATGAATTACATTCACATCTTTTTGTATGAAAAACAATAATGTTCTCTACCACCTGCTGGCCATATTTGTGGTTGCTGTGTGGGGCGTAACTTTTGTCAATTCAAAAGTATTGCTGCACAATGGCATGACCGAATTAGAAATATTCTTCGTCAGATTCGTTCTGGCCTATTTCTGTATTTGGACAATTGCCCCAAGAAAACTATGGTCGAATTCATGGAAAGACGAATTGATCATGGTTGTATTAGGCATCACAGGAGGTAGCCTTTATTTTATTGCAGAAAACTTTGCAGTAGGCAAAACGTATGTAAACAACGTGTCTTTCATTGTATCCACCTCACCGGTACTGACCATTCTCATTGCGGCAAGCCTCTTTAAAGAGGCCAAAGCCAATGCAAGAATGATTGTTGGGTCGCTCATAGCACTGTTGGGCGTTGCCGCCATTATCTTCAATGGTCAGTTCGTAATGCACCTTAGTCCAATAGGAGATTTGCTGGCACTTTCAGCCTCCATATGTTGGGCCATCTACAGTTTGTTAATCCGCGGCATCTCTGCACGCTATAACGCTACATTTATCACAAGGAAAGTGTTCTTCTACGGTGTTCTCACCTCCATTCCCATGTTCATTTTCTACCCATGGCAATTCCCTTTCAAGGACTTCCTGAAAATGGAGGTATGGGGAAATATCTTCTTCCTAAGCGTAATAGCTGCATTCCTCTGCTATGTGCTTTGGAGTTATGTCATCAATAAACTGGGAGCTTTGAAGACTTCCAACTACGTCTATCTGAGTCCCATCACAACCGTTATCGCCAGTGCCATCATACTCGATGAAAAAATGACACTAATGTCATACATCGGTTCTGCACTTATCCTCATTGGAGTTTACTGGGCCAACAGTCAGAAATCTTGTGATTGGTAAATCAAGAAAAACAGAACCATAATAAAAACCCCATGCAGTAAGCCTGTTTAAAGGCTATCCTGCATGGGGTTTCATTATTCTTAAAGTTATCCGATATCAATTACGGCATCTTCTTTATTTCGGGAAATCCGCCTGATTATCCAAAAGATTTTCAGATACAATGATGGTATTCCCTGACACCTTTTATCTTGTACTCTGATACCTTTATTGTTACTCCCTGAGACTTTATTTGTACTCCTTAATAATCTCTTCTCCAATCATTGCACGGTAAGCGTTGTTGGCAAGAGCTGCCAACTCATCTTCACCCGGATAAATGAACACGGGTGCAAGATAACTTAAACGCTCTTTCAGTCCATCAGTAATATATTGGCTTCGAGCCAGTGCACCGGTAATCAACACGGCATTGACATGACCATTGGTAACAGGAGCCAAAGAACCCAAATAGCGGGCAACATTGTAAATGGTTGCATCGAGAATCAACTTTGCATGCTCATCGCCCTTCTCTATGCGTTTTTCCACTTCAAGGCCATCGTTGGTGCCCAAATGGGCAGTCCAGCCACTATGTCCATTGATTTTGCGAAGCATTTCATCAAGCGTGAATTTTCCACTATAGCACAACTTCACCAGTTGAACAGAAGGCAATGTTCCTGCACGCGAAGGACTGAAAGGGCCGTCACCGCTAAGCGCATCGCTACAAGCAATGGCACGGCCATTGTGGTGCATGGCGTAAGAAATGCCGCTACCCATGTGGCATACAATCAGATCTTGCTCTTCGTATTTCACTCCATGCTCACGGCAATATCTCTTGGCTATTTCGCGCTGGTTGAGTGCATGCCAGATGGTCTGTTGAGGTATTTCAGGAAGTCCTGTAATGCGTGCCACATCTGCAAGTTCGTCCACAACTCCGGGGTCAACCGTGAAAGCGCGGCAACCCGGAATGTCCTGAGCCATACTCAATGCTATCAATGAGCCAAGGTTGCACGCATGATTCAAACGGGGATGCTTCGTGTCCTCCATCACTTTCTCGTTGAGTTCATACACACCGCTTTCGATGGGTTTAACCAATCCACCCCTTCCAACAATCACGTCGAAATCAAGGCTGACATTTTGCTTTTTCAATTCTTCCAGCAGTTTCCCTTTTCGGTAGTCATACTCGTCCATGACGTTGGGATACAGGCAAAGTTCTTCAAACGGATGGTTGATACATACTTGCATCACCATCTCTTGATCGTTGAATACACCCACTTTGGTGGATATCATTCCAGGATTTATCGCAAGAATTTTCATTATATTTTAACTGTTTGTGAGTTTATGATTTTGCCTGAAGACAAGCCATAGCCAGACTGTTATATTTGGTGTCAGCCGAATCGCTACGTGATGTAATAGAAATAGGACAAGCGGCACCTTGCAGACCAACAGCCAACTTTGCCTCTGTAAAAGCAGTCATTGTCTTGTAGAACACGTTTGCCGCTTCGATGTCGGGCATAATGACCACATCGCTGTTTCCTTCAAGCGGACTATTGATGCCTTTAATATCTGCCGATTCTTTGCACACAGCGCACTTCAAATCCAGAGGCCCGTCAATAATGGCATTGCCAAATTCACCATTCTTGCACATATCCACAATGGTTTGATAGTCTTCCGTAATGGGGAACTTGGGAGAAACTTTCTCCGTGCAGTGAATCATGGCGATACGCGGTTGTTCTATGCCATAAACGTGGCAGAGACGGATACAATAGCGAATCATGGCGATACGCTGCTCCAGTGTGGGATAGGGAATAACCGCAGGATCGCTCATGAAAAGTATCTTATGATACGTAGGGATTTTGAAGGCACTGACGTGCGACAACACGTTACCCGGAGGCAACAGCCCTTCTTCCTTATTCAAGATGGCACGCAGCAAAACGTCCGTGTTCACAATGCCTTTCATTATCACGTCTGCCTCTCCTTGACAAATCATGTGCACTGCTGCCGCTGCCGATTCCTCAACTGTTGCACAATGCATGTTAGTTACTTCTGCCCAACCTTCGCTTGTCGCTTTTTTTATGGCTTCTTGGGAGTGTTCGTCATTCGCTTCAACGGCTACCACTCTACACTTGCCTAAAGTTTTCAGTCTTTGTGTGAGTTCGCCGAAATCTGTTATTAAATTCATAGTACCAAATATTTTGCGCAAAATTAGAAAATTTATTCAACTTATCAAAAAAAATAATGGATAAATATTTTCAAAAACACCAAATTTCTTTCCTGTTTCCATCCTTTCCAGAAAGTCACTGTCGGTGTTTTCATACATCCCTTACATCTTTTTCATTTCAGGAAAACGAAGTAAACAGCAAGAATCAAACAACAAAAGGCAGCAAAGTGATTCCAGTGCAACGATTCCCCATTGAAGAAGATGGTGGCAAAGACCGTAAAGACGGAAAGAGAGATAACCTCTTGAATCACCTTAAGTTGCATCAGATTGTAAAGGCCTCCGTTGCCAACAAATCCTATCCTGTTGGCTGGAACCTGGCACGAATATTCCGGCAAAGCCAACAGCCATGAACAAAGGATAATGACATAGAGCGGAGTATGGTTGGAAAAAACTTTTATTTCTTGCAATTTCAAATGGCCATACCACGCAAAGGTCATGAAGACATTTGAAACAATTAAAAGTCCAATTGTATATAAGCGGTTCATCTTTTTATTATTTTATTTATTACTTCCACCTATTTTTCTCCAATTTTTTTCAAGAACTCCTCTTCATCAATGACGGGTACTCCCAATTTCTCTGCCTTCTGCAATTTGCTGGATCCCATATTCTCTCCTGCCAGCAAAAAGGCTGTCTTGCCGCTGATGCTGCTCGTATTCTTTCCTCCATGCCGTTCTATCAGTGCCTTGTATTCATCCCTGCTGTGTTGGGTAAAAACGCCACTTATCACGATGTTCATCCCGTTGAGTGCATCCGAGATTTCCCTGCCAACCTCTTCTTGAATGTTCATTTGCAGACCGCAGTTACGCAGCCGCTCCACAATTTCCTCATTAACAGGATTTCCAAAATAATCTTTCACGCTTCGGGCAATGGTCTCTCCCACTCCTTCCACTTCCTGCAAATCTTCCAGTGAAGCACTCTTGAGTGCATCGATGTCTTTAAAGTGGCGAGCCAACAAACGGGCAGAAGTTTCTCCTACGAAACGGATTCCCAAGGCAAAGACAACTCGTTCGAAGGGCACTTCCTTTGATTTTTCAATGCTGTTGACTATTTTCCGCGCCGACTTTTCACGAGAGCCGTTTCCATTGATTTGTTCCACCCTAATATGATATAGATCGGCAATATTCCTGATAAGCCTTTGGCGGAAATAATCGTCAATCGTTTCAGATCCCAAACTGTCTATGTTCATCGCTTTGCGAGAAATGAAATGAATGATTTTCCCTTTTATCTGCGGTGGACAGCCTGCATCGTTGGGACAATAGAATGCAGCTTCGCCCTCATATCGCACAAGCGGAGTTCCACATTCCGGACAATGGGTGATGAACCGTACAGGCTGTGCCATGGCAGGACGCTTGCCCACTTCCACACCCACAATCTTGGGAATGATTTCGCCACCCTTTTCCACCTTCACCCAATCGCCAATATGCAAGTCGAGACTACGAATGAAATCCTCGTTGTTCAGTGTGGCCCGTTTCACAGTGGTACCTGCCAATTGCACAGGCTCCATATTGGCAACAGGTGTCACGGCACCCGTGCGCCCTACTTGATAGACAACTTCCATCAAACGGGTGCAAGCTTGTTCCGCCTTGAATTTATAGGCAATGGCCCACCGGGGACTCTTTGCCGTATAACCTAATTTTTCTTGCTGGCTAAGCGAATTAACTTTCAAAACAATCCCATCTGTGGCAACTGGAAGATTTTTGCGCTCCGTGTCCCAATAATTGAGAAAATCAAAAATTTCTTGCAATGTATCGACCTTTTTCATCCCTTCGCTGATTTTAAACCCCCATCTTTTCGCTTCCATCAGATTCTCATAATGCCCTTTCTCTGGCAGTTTTTCTCCCAGAAGATAATACAAGTACGCATCAAGGCGGCGCGATGCCACAAGTTCCGACCTCTGACTCTTGAGTGTACCGCTTGCAGCATTTCTCGGATTGGCGAACAATGGTTCCTCCGCTGCTTCACGGTCTGCATTCAGTTTTTCAAAAACTTTCCATGGCATGACAATCTCGCCTCTTATTTCAAATGTCTGGGGATAACCTTCGCCCGGCAGTTGCAAAGGAATACTCCGTATGGTTTTCACGTTGGCCGTTACGTCATCGCCACGTACTCCGTCTCCACGCGTAATACCCTTTGCCAACTTTCCATTCTCATATATCAAAGAAATGCTCAGTCCGTCGTATTTCATTTCACAGCACACTTCAAAATCCTCACCGTTCAATCCCTTTTTCACAGAGTCGTACCAATTTTCAACCTCTTGTTCGCTATAAGTATTTGAAAGCGAAAGCATCGGATAGCGGTGGGCAACCTGCTGAAACTCCTGGTTCAAGTCGGAACCCACACGTTGAGTAGGAGAATTACCATCAGCCAATTCCGGATGTTTCGTTTCCAAATCTTGCAACTCACGCATCATCTCGTCAAACTGACAGTCACCGATAGAAGGCTGGTTGAGCACATAATATTGATAGTTGTGAAAATGCAACTCTTCACGCAATTGCAAAATCCGTTGTTTCTCGTCTGTCATGAATCATTGATTTGCCTACAAAGTTAGCGCAAATCAGTCACAACACAAAAAAAACGTGATTCTATTTTCAGTGGATCCAAGAATCTTGTTTCCCAAGTATGACTTACTGAATTATGATATCAACACACAATATTTATCAACATTTTGTAACTTTATTATTGCTGTCCGGTAAAACTTTTGTTAATATCAACAATTAGGGCCGACACTTCTCCCGAGGTATCAGCCCTTTTGGTTATCTTTGTTTTTGGAAAAAATATAACCATGAGCAAAGATAGTCATTTTACCGGACAGCCGGT
>JALFBL010000111.1 GCA_022773395.1 Prevotella sp. | reverse complement strand
CATTGGTGATTACACCAAATGGCAATATCTCGGTCAGCATCCATGAAGGTGGGTACTGATTGGTATATGTCTCTTTGAAATGGTTGATGAAATCCTCTTTTGTATGGTTCAGTTCATCTTCTATAAGACGTATAGAGCGATGAACTTGGACGGATTTGAGAAATTGTTGGCATCAGTCTGTCTTTCACTTTTCCGAATTTCTCACCTGGCTCGAGCATCAACGCAACACCTGCGCTTTCTTCTGTTGCTTCCTTCCCAATCCAACATCTTATAAATTCATCTTTTTCATAGGTCAAGCGCTGCGTGGCAGGGTCAGAGATACGGATTTTGTATTTGCCATTCTTGCAGTTTTGAATATCGTAGCATACCACAAAATGATTTTGGTTCCAATGTAATATGCAAGGAAACACCCCTTCTGTTGCCAATTGCCCAAAAGTCATTTTCATTCCGATTGTGTCAAATCCGATGTGTTGAGCACATTCTGCTATTCCTTGCATCGTGACGCCCCTTCGGGAAATGAAGCAATGTCGGCGTAACATTTCCGCAGAATAGTTTAAGCCATAGTACTTGGTTATCATCCGCAGGGAGGTCGGACCACAATCTGTTGCGTTGAGCTGCTTGTAATGAGGGAAACGTTTCAGTTGCATCTATATCGAAAAGTTATTTCCGCTTCGGGTTCTTGTTGAAATGATAAATGACATGCCCCATCAGGTAGTGGGGCAAAGTGCGACACCACGTCTCCGTGCGTCCCTGCGCGTTGACCTTGTCATCGGTTGACGAGAGTTGATGCAGCATGTCGAAAGCCTCGATGCGCGCGACGAGCTTGCCTTTCAGGAATGACTGGGAGGCTGAAGCATTGAGCACAAAATCGTCTCTGTTCAATCCCAGGTTGCCATAGCCCCTGCGAGAGTACATGTTGCCATCCATTGAAATCGTGGTGTTCAACAAAGGAATGGTGTAACGTGCTGCCAGCCCGTAGCGGAAATCGGTTGCATTCAATGCCGCAAAGCCCGGCCGTTTGCTTTCGCTGTGCCGCCATCTCACGTCACCTGTTGCGCGAACGTAAAGTGAGCCTTTGTTGTATTGCAGGTATGCCCTGTCGTACAGGGTCAGCGTGTTGACAGCATTCACCTGGCTCTGGGGCTCTCCGGCAAGCATGGCATGATCGAGCGAATGGATGAAGTTGCCGGCTGCGCAGTTTTCCACTGTCCAGCGCCTGTTGGCATCAAGCGTATAAAAGACCGTCGCCTTTGCTTTGGCGTCATAGGCTCCATGTATGTTCTCGGGCCGATAGGTGTAAACGCCATTCTTAGCGTTGAAACTGACTGATTGCGCGACATCGTTGTGGGTGTAATCAAAACCCGCGGACAAGGTGTAGTTGTGCCGGGGAGAACGGAGGTCTTTATACTCGGCAAAAATATAGGATACTGAACGCCACGCTTTCAAGTCGGGATTACCCAGACGCACCACGAGCGGCGTGGAACTATCATGAATGTTGACCATGTCAATCAATGGTGTGTTTGATTCGTTATAACCTAAGCCTATGTGGATTGGTCGCCGTTCATCTTTCTTCACATACAGGCAGATGTTTGCCCAGGGGTTGAAACGTATCGTCGTCCGTGTGGCCAACGTGTCGATTTGCCCTCGTAGATAATTTAATTTGTCGTGCTTTATCTTCATTACCAAATAGATGTCGATAAAATTCATGCTCCTTTTTGGAAGCCCCATAGCCATGTTTGCAGGCAACTCTTGAAAGCGGTAGAATGATAACATCACGTCAGTACCGAAGCTTTGCAACTTACTTTCGTAGGAATTGGCATGGTCCGTAATGGCTTGGAGCATATCCATTTGTGAGGGGAGCAAAAGCGAATCGGGATGATAAAGCCAATCATGTGTTTTCTCTTGGTTGTAGGACGGTGTTATTTCTATGCTCGCGGAATTCTTTTTCCCGCCAAGTCCATACGTTAGGGATGCGCTCGCTTTCAATTGTCGTTTCGCATAGTCGTTGGTGTTGAATGTGTTTGAAGACGAAGCATTGGCAAAGTCCTTGACGTTGAATTGCTGCGCCAGCAAGTTCTCATCCGACGAATAGTTTACATTTGCCTTCATGAGGAGATGCTGTCCCAGGTTTCCCATTTTTTTCATGTGAGGCATCAGGCTGGCATTGATACTGGCGTCCCATTTCTTCCCATCGTTGAACCCCACATTGTGTTGGCGCGTTATCAACGTGTCCACATACTGTTCAGCCAGCATGTAGGTATTGCCGTGATACGACTTGTAGCCTATAGCGACATCAGCGTCCAGCATAAATGCCTTGGGCTTGATGTATTTGAAGCGGTTGCCAATTTTCAGTTTGTTCTCCTTTGTCATCGTGCTTTGCTTCATGGTCTGCAGCGGAGAACCCGCCAAAAAGAGTTCCTCCTGTTTGGTCATGTCTCCCTTGTCACGGGTGGAGGTAAAGTCTATGCTGAGTTTTTCTTTAACGTTTTTATCGGTCGACTGGTAATCGATGTCGGAAGCCACACTGTGGGTCGTCAGCAGAGACTTTGGCATTGATTCCGGCGTCCAATAATCAGAGCTACCGATGTGGCGGCTCTCGTTCACGTTGTTTGAATTGGCCAACAAGGTGTAACGAGTGTTTCGGGTGAACCCAAGTAAGAAGGCGCGGCCCAGCCATCGATCATCTGTTCCTCCTGCCGCCTCCACGTTGGCAATGTATCCATATTGATATTCAGCTTTCAAGTTGACGTCCATCACAAATTTCTTATTCTCAATTTGGGATCCCGCAGCTCTGTTGAGGTCGGTCTCTTGATCATACACCTTGATGTTCTTGACCGTATAATAAGGCAGGTTTTCCAATAGCACCTTCGAATTGCCACGCATAAAGGAGCGTGAGCCCAACTGCAGCTCGTCAATCTTACGATTGTTCACAAAGATCTCTCCTTTCTCGTTCATGGTTACACCTGGCATTTGGCGGATGAGGTCATCGAGCATCGAACCATCCGGCAACTTGAAGGCGGTGGCGTCATACACGAGTGTGTCGCCTTTCCAAAACATCTTCACCTTGGTTGCCGTCACAGTAACCTCGCCGAGATCTTTTTCCGGCATCTTGCGCAATTCAAGCGCATTGTCAAGGAACATACAGCCACCCTCTTCGCCTTCTTTTATGGCAAATGAGAGATAGCCCGTTTCATAGCCGCGGAGCGTTGCCTTCAACAAATATTTATGGGGCCTGCCCTCCACTTTCATGGAAAATTGTGCTTCCTTCAAGGTTCCGTCAGCTCTGTACATCTTCTTCACAGGTATTGTATCCATGATGACGGTGCTGTCCTTCGCATTGAGCAAAGCCACTTTCGCCTCGGGCAATGGTATCTTCAGAAAAGCGTCTTGCACCTTTCCTATGGCATAGATTTGAGCATTGACCTTCAGCGCGATGGCAAGGAGAAATAGTAAAAGGGCACTTAGTCTAAAGGTTACATTCATCTTATTGCAGATTACTATTTTTGATTTAGATTTACAGTTAGGTGACGTAGCTTATGATGATTATTCTTTCTTGACTTCCTTCCCACTTAACTGTAAAACCCTTAAATGAATTTACCAGTTAGATTAGAGCGGAAGGGAAACTTAAAAGAAGGTTGTTCAACCACGCAAGTCAGATACTTGTGGGTAGAACTCTCAAGTCCACAATTTCCATTCGCAAAAGTATAAGGAAAGATTCATACTAACAAAAAAAGAATCAAGAACCCCACAACGTTAACCAACGTTAACATTCGTCAGCACATCATAAAACAATCATGATTTACGCTATAAGATAAGCGGACAAACGTTTTTTTGTATATCTTTGTAATCAATTACTTAAACTAATCGAAATTTATGGAAAGAACATGGAGATGGTTTGGCAAGAACGATCCAATAACGCTTGCCATGCTCAAACAAATCGGTGTGGAGGGCATCGTCACCGCCCTGCACGACGTACCTTTGGGTCAGGTTTGGACACGTGAGAAGATACACGATCTAAAGACCTTCATCGAGAGTTACGGCATGCGTTGGAGCGTCGTCGAGTCGCTGCCCGTGACCGAAACAATCAAGTATGCTGGCCCCGACCGCGATGAACAAATTGACATTTACAAGCAGAGC
>JALFBL010000055.1 GCA_022773395.1 Prevotella sp. | reverse complement strand
GTCGGCAGTTCTTTTGATTTCTGCCCACAGCGTGTCTCCTGTTTCGCCTTTGCTGAATTTGAGCACTTTGGTGTCGGCTGCCACGCGTCCTTCAATCGAAGTGAAGAGAATGCTGTCAACCCGGTCTATCAGGAACCCTTTGTGTGCGTAGGGTTTGTAGGTTACAATCATGCGGTTGGGCTCTGTTTGTGCAAGCGCTGATATGCTGATGAGTGCCAAAAGGCACATGGAGATAAATTTTTTCATTGTTTTACAAATTTAAGAGTTTCATTGTCTACTTTAATAATATAAGCCCCGGTGTTCAGCCTGGAAACATCGATGGGTTCGCCCTCGGCTGCTTTTGCACGGAGCACCGTTTGTCCGCTGAGGTTGAAAATGGTCGCGTTGGCGCGTTCCGTTGGATTCAGTCCGCTGACAAACAACTGGTTCCCGATGAGCGAAATGGTGATTTGTGCAGCGGTGTCCTTGCCTGCTTGCCCTATGCCGGTTGTGGAATGGGTAAACTGGATGTTTTTCACCTCTGACAATTTCCAGATGGACTCTGTTTCAGGGGTTGTCCCCGTAATGTGCATCCCGTCTTCACCAAAATAAATCTTTTGGATGTCCTGCAGCGCGTACTCACTCGTCTTGCCTCCGTTTTGAGCGGTGACAACAAGCTTGACTTGCGCTTGAGCAGATGAGAAACCCATTGCCAAGATAAGCGTCAAGACCGTTAAGGGGTATCTTCTCTTCATAATGAATTGGTTTATGGTTATAATGTTTGCTAAGTTCATTTGATAGGCTTGGTGGCTCACTGTCATGAAACCGTAGGCAAAGATAGGAAACTTTTATAGAAAGTGCACGGAAAAAAGGCATGGTAAAGTTGCTAATTCGTGAATTAGTAACAGAATTTGCTGAAAATAAGGTTTTTGCTTTACATTTTACATCTCTTGTTGTCGGTTTTGTGACATGACAGCAAAAAGATGAAAAGATAAAAAAAGAGACGGAATGTGCTTATTCCGTCTCTTTTTCATCGATGTCCATGCTTGTTTTTTCGCGTGATATTTTCTGGAAAACCGATGGCTTGATGCCGGTTTGGCGAGTGAACACATTGATGAAATTCGATTGCGATTTGTAGCCCACGCTTTCGGCAATGGCCTTGATGGTGTACTGCCCGTAGTTCTCGTTGTCGTTCATTCTCATCATGGCTTTCTTTACTCTGAACTCGTTGAGGAACGACCGGAAGTTTTTGGCATACACTTCGTTGATGACTTGCGAAACGTATTTGGAATTGGAATTGACGAGGGAAGAAAGGCGTTCGATGCCGAAATTGCTGTCGCAAAATTCTTCGGTATGCTCCATAACTTGCAGAATGGAGTCGAGAAGGGCGTTTTTTTGCGCTGCCGACAACTTGATCTGGGAGCGGGAGGAGTCGGATGTTCCTTCGTCGGCATCCGTCTCAAGTTCTTTCGGCTCTTCCGGGTCGATGGTTTCCGGTGCGGAGGTTTCTGTTTCTGGTGCGGGTGTTTCCATGACAGAGGACTGTTGCTCGTTTTTCTGCAGCATTTCCACTTGTTTCTGCATCTGCTTGATTCTTCGGGCATAGATTTTGTCCATGGCAAGTTCTTCCTGGCTCTTGTGGAACAGATAGCGGTAGGAACGGCTCAGACGTCTGTTCTGAATGTAGGCCAGAATAACGAGCAGCACCACCACGATGCAGAAAACCGTGAGCGTGATGAGCCATCGTCTCTGCATGGCTATTTCATGGATTTTGGCCCGGTTGGTTTCCGAAAGCGAACTGATGGTTTTCAGTTTATTTTCCATCTCGTAGTAGAACAGCGCATTGCGGATGCCGTTGAACTCGTTCAGGTTGAATATGGAGTCGCTCAGTGCCAGGTATTCCGACTTGTACTGGAGCGATTGGCTTTCGTTGATGTTGCGGTAGATCTCCGACAGGTTGCGAAGCGTTATGATCATCAGGGTGGGCTGATTGTTTTTCCGGGCTATCTCCTTGTTCTTCATCAGGTAGAGCAGGGCTGAGTCTCTGGCTCCCATGGCTTGGTAAACGTCGGCCAGGCTGGAGTAGGAGGATGCCAGGCTGATGGGCGGCATTTTGTTCGCGATGGCAAATTCGGCCGATTTTCGGAAATAGTTGATGGCTTCGGCGTTTTTCTTCTCATAACTGAGAATCATACCTTTGTCAAACAAAAGGTCGTAGTGATAGCGCAGCCGGTTTTCCTTGTATCGGCTCATTTCGTTGTAGTATTCCCAATATTGCTTGATGGATGTTTGGGGGGTGTATGCGCAAATAAGGTTGCTCAGCAGTTTGTTCACGAACATCCGGTCGCCTTCTTTCCGTGCCAGGTTGAGTGCCTTTGCATACAGCGAACTGCTTTGCTGGTAGTCATTGAACATGCTGTAAATGTTTCCGATGTCCTTATAGATATGGGGCAGTAGGTCGGTGAGGTTGTTTTTCTCGCATACCTGAAGGCATTCCATATAGCTTTCCATGGCTTTTGCGTAGGAGTTGCGCGAATAATAGGCAAGACCCGTGGAATGAAGGCTTTGGGCGTAAAGTTTCTTGTCTGCCGGAATGTGCTTGTTGATGAGTTCAAAGCACAGCAGGGCACTGTCGGAATTTTCTTTCTCCATGAGTCTTTGCCCATATTGAAGCAACTCGTCGTCATTCAGTTCGGTAAGATTTACTCTTTGTTTTGCTGTTGTCTGAGCGGCCGCTCTTGCATGTACCGATGGCAGCAAAGAAGTAAATGCGATTATAAAAAGCAGGTATTTTCTCATTTTTGTTCATTTCAAATAGGGTTGAGGAATCCGAAATTCCCATTGCAGAGGTGTGTTTTTATTGAGAGTGGTGTCTGTTGCGTCAGTGCGCTTCCAGCCAGTTGTTTCCCCATCCGCTGTCGGCCACCAGAGGAACGTGGAGTGGGTAGGCGTTCTGCATTTCTTCCATGACGATATTTTCCACCTTTTCCCTTTCTTCCGGAAGCACGCTGAAATTGAGTTCATCGTGCACTTGGAGAATCATTTTCGAGCGGATATGCTCTTCCTTGAAGCGCTTGTGTATGCGGATCATGGCCATCTTGATAATGTCTGCCGCGCTTCCCTGTATGGGCGCGTTGATGGCGTTTCGCTCCGCAAAGCCCCTGACGGTGGCATTGCGCGATTGGATGTCCGGCAGATAGCGTCGGCGGTGGAAGAGCGTTTCGGCATACCCTTTTTCTCTTGCCTTCTGTTTGGCTTTTTCCATGTATTCCTGCACATCCGGGAATGTGTGGAAATAGCCTTCTATCAGTTCTTTGGCCTCTTTGTTGTCGATGCCGAGACGTTGCGCCAGTCCATAGGTGGTGATGCCGTAGATGATGCCGAAGTTGGCACGTTTGGCTTTCGTTCGCTGGTCGCGTGTCACGTTCTCCATGGTTTCATGGTAGATTTTGGCTGCCGTGGCGGCGTGTATGTCGTGTCCTTCGCGGAAGGCTTCCGTCATGTTTTCGTCTCCGCTTAGATGCGCCATCACGCGCAATTCGATTTGGGAATAGTCGGCAGAAAAGAACAGGCATCCCGGTTCGGGAATGAAGCACTTGCGTATTTCTTTTCCGTCTTCGCCCTTTACGGGAATGTTTTGCAAGTTAGGGTCGCTTGAAGAGAGGCGTCCGGTGGCTGCCACCGTCTGGTTGAACGAGGTGTGAATGTGCCCGGTTTGTGGGTTGATGAGTTTGGGCAGCGCGTCCACATACGTGCCCAGCAGTTTCTTCAGTCCCCTGTGTGCCAATATGTTTTCAATGATTTCATTTTTCCCTTTCAGCGATTGGAGCACTTCTTCGCTTGTGACGAATTGTCCCGTTTTCGTTTTTTTGGGTTTTTCCACAATCTTCATCTTGCCGAAGAGGATGTCGCCTACTTGTTTGGGTGAGGCGATATTGAAAGATTCGCCGGCCAGTTCATAAATGCGCTGTTCCAGTTCGTTCATCCTTTCCGTGAAGATTTCGGATGTTTCTTTCAGTGCTTGCGTATCCAGCAAAACGCCGTTCATCTCCATTTCCGCCAGAACCGTCACCAGTGGCATCTCTATTTGATGGAACAATTCATCCACCCCAGCCTCTTTCAGCTTCGGTTCGAGAATGTTCTTCAATTTCAAAGTCACGTCGGCATCCTCGCAGGCATATTCGTAAACGTCTTTCGGCGATAGGTCGCGCATGGACAATTGTTTTTTGCCTTTTGCCCCAATCAGTTCTTCTATGCGGATGGTGCGGTAGTTGAGATACACTTCCGCCATATAATCCATGTTGTGCCGCAATTCCGGTTGGATGAGATAGTGCGCAATCATGGTGTCGAACATTTTGCCTTTCAGTTCCACTCCATAGCGGCGAAGAACTTCCAGATCATATTTGATGTTCTGCCCCACCTTGACGATTTGCTCGTTTTCGTAAAGCGGTTTAAATATGTTAACAAATGTTTGTGCTTGTTCACGATTGTCCGGAATGGCCACATAATACGCTTCATTTTCTTGAACGGAGAAGCTCAAACCCACCAGTTCGGCGCTCATTGGATCGGTTCCGGTGGTTTCCGTGTCTAAACTGAGAATTTTGTTTGTCAATAAAAAATCACAGATTTTACGCGAATCTTCCTCTGTATCAATCAGTTCATATTTGTGTTTAAGGTTCGTTAACGCGATTTTAACGCCGTTTCCTGCATCGCCTGTGCTCTCGGCCGCAAATTCGCCGAATAAATCGGGTTGAAAATCAGCGTTTTTTTTCTTGTTTTCCGGTTTCTTTAAAAATTTGTCTGCAATGGTCTTGAATTCCAGTTCGTCGAAAATTTTTCGCAGTGCAGCTTCATCGGGTGCCTCCATTTTCAATTCTTCGAGATTCAGTTCAATGGGCACATCCGTTTTGATGGTGGCCAGGAATTTCGACATTTTGATATCCTTGACCGCTGCTTCCACCTTCTCGCGCATTTTTCCTTTCAACTTGTCGGTGTTGGCCAGCAGGTTTTCCACGCTGCCAAATTCGCTGAGCAGTTTTGCCGCTGTTTTCTCTCCGATGCCCGGACAGCCCGGAAAGTTGTCTGCCGTGTCGCCCATCAGTGCCAGCAAGTCGATAATCCGGGCCGTGGAGGCGATGCCGTATTTTTGGCAAACCCCCTTCGGGTCGAGCATTTCATATCCACCTCCGTGCCTGGGCCGATAGATGAACACATTGTCTTTCACCAATTGCCCATAGTCCTTGTCGGGTGTGAGCATATAGGTGAAAACACCCATTTCACCGCTTTTTGTCGCCAAAGTTCCAATCACGTCGTCGGCCTCGTAGCCATCCACCTGCAGAATGGGAATGTTCATGGCTTTGAGAATGTTCTTGATGACGGGCACGGCCAAACGGATGTCTTCGGGCGTTTCTTCTCGCTGTGCCTTGTATTGGGGAAACGCTTCCGTGCGGAACGTTGGCCCGTGCGGGTCGAAAGCCACGCCAAGATGGGTGGGCTTCTCTTTTTCGAGCACTTCGTTGAGCGTATTGCAGAACCCCATGATGGCCGAAGTGTTCAACCCTTTGGAGTTGATTCGGGGGCTTTTGATGAACGCATAATACGATCGGTATATCAGTGCATAGGCATCGAAAAGAAACAGTTTGTCCATAATAATTGAAATTTTCGTTCAAATTTACAACTTCTTTTTCATTAATCCGAAAAATATCAGTAATTTTGTCTCAAATTTTACGGATATGAATCAACTTTCGCTAATCACCCAGCCAATTTCTGCCGATTTGGATGATTTCATCGCTCTTTTCAATCAGTCGCTGTCGCGTATCGACGGATTGCTTGGACAAGCCCTGCAGCACATCCTCAATAGGGGAGGGAAGCGCATGCGCCCCATCCTTATTTTGTTGATGGCAAAGAATTTCGGAGGGTTGAGCGATGAGGCTAAAAATGCTGCGGTGGGATTGGAACTGCTGCATACGGCAAGTTTGGTGCACGACGATGTGGTGGACGAAAGCGAGGAAAGGCGAGGCCAGGCATCGGTCAACGCCGTCTATAATAATAAAGTGTCCGTGCTTGTGGGCGACTATGTGCTTTCCACCTCCCTGCTGTTTGTTTCCTATACGCGCGATGTCCGCATTGTGAAGATACTGGCCGATTTGGGCAGGGCTTTGTCCAATGGAGAGATACTGCAGTTGTCCAACATCTCCAATACAGAGATTTCCGAAGAAGTTTACTATCAGGTCATCAGGCAAAAGACCGCTGCATTGTTCGAGGCCTGCTGCGCCATTGGGGCCATCGTGGGCAACCAGCCGCAGGAGGTGATCGAGGAGGCCAAGCGCTTTGGCAGGAATATCGGCATCATTTTCCAGATACGTGATGACATATTCGACTATTACGACTCAAAAGAAATCGGCAAACCCACGGGCAACGACATGGCGGAAGGAAAACTCACGCTGCCCGTTATCCATGCGTTGAACGCTGCCGGCAACGAAGAGATGTTCCAACTGGCCCGGAAAGTGAAGGAGGGCACGGTGACACCCGATGAAATCGGTACTTTGATGCGCTTTACCAAAGAAAACGGTGGTATGGAATATGCCGAGAGGCGCATGGAAGAAATCCATCAAGAAGCCAAACTTTTTGTCAGGAAGTACACCACGTCACCCGAAATTGCCCGTTCGCTGGAGGCTTATCTTGATTTGGTGATTGAACGCAAGAAGTAGGGCTTTTCCGTTGCCCATGCCATACCCCGGCGGATTTATTTATCATTTAATTATAGCGTTATGAAAAACTTTTCAGGCTTGTTCCTGTTTTCTTGTATGGTCATTTCAGGGCTCACCTCGTGCAAAGAACATTTCTCCGATGGTGAAAGGGTGGGTACAGTTACCAAATTTTCGCGGGCCGGCGTGTTCTGGGATTCGTGGGACGGTATGCTGAACATCACCCAGACGGGGATGAACTCGGCAGGCGAACCCTTTGAATTTTCCATCGACAACGATGCGGAGAATGACGGGAAGCACCAGAAGCTCATCAGCATTCTGAAAGAAGCGCAAGTAAAGGGGTGGAAAGTAAAGATTATCTATCACCAGGTTTGGGGCTTCAAGAACGTCTTTTCCAATCGTGGCGAGAGCGATTATTTTGTGGATGACATAGAGATTCTGGACAAGAATTTCTCCAAGCCTCTGGAGGGATTGAACGGTGGAAACCGCAGCGGCGTGGTTCACGACACGGTGTATATCGTGCTCGACCTCAATCAGATAAAGACCAAACTGAAACAGAAATAGAGTGGAGCACGGTTTCCTTTCTCTATCCAGCCATACCCAAAGAGGGATGCCCACAACAGGCATCCCTCTTTAGGTAAGAGTCCTCTGCAGGCTGTGCGCTCGCGGCACAATCCCTGAGGGCATTCTTTTCTTTCCTTTCTTAGAAGAATTTCGTTTCCTCGCCCACGATTTCACTCACCAGCAGGTTGGCCAAACGACTTGTTCCCAGGCGGAACCACTTGTTGGTGAGCCATTTCTCGCCCAGCACCTCTTTCACGATGGTATAGTAAATCATGGCATCCATCACGGTGTTGATGCCGCCGGCAGGCTTGAAGCCAATCTGGATGCCTGTCTGGTCGTAATATTCCTTGATGGCTTGGCACATCACGTAGGCAGCCTCGGGCGTAGCGGCTATTTTTTCCTTGCCGGTAGATGTCTTGATATAATCGGCGCCTGCATACATGGCGAGTATGGAAGCCTTCTTGATGTTGGCAGCCGTTGTCAGGCATCCGGTTTCCAGAATCACCTTCATCGCCTTTTCGCCGCATACCTGTTTCAGTTCGCTGATTTCATCGGCAACGCCCTCATAGTCGCCGCTGAGGAATTTGCCGACGGACATCACGATGTCTATCTCGGTGGCACCGTCCTTCACGGCCAAGGCGGTTTCTGCCACTTTCACCTCAATGAGTGCCTGTGATGAGGGGAAACTGCCTGATACGCAGGCGATTTCCACACCGTCAACCTCCAGTGTCTCGGCTACGATTCTTGCGAAACAAGGGTACACGCAGATGGTGGCAACGTGGGGAATGTCGGCAAACTGCTCGTCAAACTGGTTCACCTTCTCGGTGAAAGCGAGGATGCTTTCTTCCGAATCGGTGGTGTGCAGAGAGGTAAGTTCCACGCTTCCGAAAAGGAATTTCTTCACCTCCATGGTGTCGTTCTCGTGCACCTTCTCCTCGATGATTTTCTTTACTGCCTTCTTCACGTCCTCATCGTTGATGTCGCAATTGTATTTGCCAAGGGCCTCCTCGTATTTGCTTTTCATCTGTGTATGCCCGTGGAGAGCCTCATGCTCATGGTCATGTTTCTTTTCTGCCATAACTTTCTTGATTATTTAAATGATAGTCAACTTATAATTTTCCTTCTTTTTCGTGCTTGCTGGCGGCCAGTTTGGGGTTGTTCCGATGCCTGTCCTTGTCCCTGAGCGACTTCTTCTCAAAGCTTTTCCTCAGTTCCACGGTAAGGTCTGTGCCCGTTTGGTTGGCCAGACAAATGAGCACCCACAGCACATCCGCCATTTCCTCGCCGATGTTTGCCTTCTCGCCCGGCTTGAAACTCTGGTCGCCGTACTTTCGGGCGATGGCACGCGCCAGTTCGCCCACCTCTTCGGTGAGGCACGCCATGTTCGTAAGTTCCGAGAAATAGCGCACGCCCACAGTCTTGATCCACTGGTCAACCGCCTCCTGAGCCTGCCGTATGGTCATATCCTTGTTTTCCTTTGTTTCGCACATTTTCTTATAATCCTTTATCGTTGAATGATTTCCACCCAAGATTCATTGAACCGAATGGTGTCGAGAATATCGTTCTTTGAAAGCAAAGGGGGTTGCTTTATATTAAATTTCACGGCGTTAGCGGGAATCGGCGTGTGGATGGTAAATTGAGAGCCATGTGGTTGCCAAGTGAATTTCGTTTCTCCGCTCTCTGTGTTTTTGCCTATCAAATTGCCGTTAAAGTCTTTCCTGCCGATATACAGCAGGTAAACGAGGTGGCTGCCGATTTTGACGATGAGGTCTTCGGGTATCTCGTTCATCGGGTATGGCTCACGCGTGAGCAACTTGTTGCTGTCTCGTAATCTTGGATGTTTCATATCTCTTGTTGATGATTCTGTCCATCTTTTGGGCGATAGCCCGTATCATGGGCACTGCCACTGAATTGCCGGTCTGTCGCCTGATTTCAGCGTGTGAGACCACAATTTTGAATGTGTCGGGAAATCCTTGCAGGCGTAGAAGTTCCCTGGATGAAGGGCGACGGATTCCGTTCACCAACAGATAGTTGTACGAAGCCCCCGTGCGCAGTGCGCAGGCATGGTTCAATATGGATATGTTGCCTGCCTTGTTTTCGTGCCATATTGAAGGATAGAATATATTTTTGCCCTCTGTCCGTTCCCGCCTTTTTTGCAGTGTGTGGTCGGATGCGAATAGCGATACATCCACATCTTGGTCGGATTCCAATATATTGGACAGGTTGTAGTTCTTTTTGGGAAAGTTGAAATCAAACTCAGCGCAGTGCCCCGGGTCCAAGAAGCCCACGATAATGATGCGCTCACGCTTTTGGGGAAGACCAAAGTCAAGGGCATTCAGGACGCGCCAGTTCAAGTGGTATCCCAAGGCTTGGAGGGTCTGCCGTATCACGGAGAATGTGTGCCCGTGGTCGTGCGTGGTGAGTTGCTTTACGCTTTCCCAAAGAATGGCTTTGGGACGGTGGTATTCCAGTATGCGCACCACCTCGAAAAACATGGTGCCACGGATGTCGTCAAAGCCTTTCATCTTGCCCATGATACTGAACGCCTGACATGGAAATCCTGCCAAAAGCAGGTCGTGGTGGGGGATGTCCGAGGCTGGAATCTTGGTAATGTCGCCCGCAGGGCGTTCACCGAAGTTGGCCATATAGGTATCGGCAGCGGCATTATCCCATTCGGATGAGAATACACACTGGTATCCCAACTCGTCAAATGGCAGTCGGATGCCGCCGATTCCGGCAAACAAATCAATAAATCTTACCATGCGGTTCTTTTTAATCCTTTATTCCTTGTTTTTGGTGTCCATACAGATGGTTACGGGACCGTCGTTCACCAATTCTACTTTCATGTCAGCCCCGAACTCACCCGTACCTACAGGTTTGCCCAACTCCTCGCTCAAACGGGCGCAGAACGCTTCGTAGAGGGGTACAGAGACTTCGTGCCTTGCTGCCCGCAGCCATGAGGGACGGTTGCCTTTCTTGTATGATGCCATGAGCGTGAATTGGCTCACTACGATGATGTCGCCGTTCACATCCTGTATCGGGCGGTTCATCACATCATTCTCATCGTCGAACACACGCAGGGCAACCACCTTTCTGGCGAGCCATTCCACGTCTTCCATTCCATCGTCTTCGCAGATTCCCAACAGGATGAGGAATCCTTTGCCAATGGATGACTTTACTTGCTGGCCGATGGTTACGGAGGCGCGCGAAACGCGCTGTATCACTATTCTCATTGTGCGTATGGTTTTGTTTGTGCGCCGGTTGCCCGTCCGGAGGCTGTAGCGGCGGCGCATGTTCTCTGAAACGCAAAGATACCCTAATCTTTTGACACCAACAAGTTTTTTTGCTTTTTTATGATGTATAGGGGTTTTCGGCAGAGGTTTGGAGGTGAGTGGGCGCACGGCACCTTTCTCTTGTGCGACTCTTTGAAATTAGAAAACTTTCACATTTCAAGGCCTCTGGGAATGGCATATTTTCGGGCGGAATGGGGATTGGGCGTGAAAACCTTCGTTTTTGAAAAGGAAGTAAATGCTTGGTTAACAGTAGGTTGTGTGATTTATGCCAGAGGGTTGTGCATTTGCTGAAGTGTTGTGGACTTTCCGTAGAAAATGGAAAAACAGGAATGGGACGATTGTTTTTTCATGCCTTGTTGTTGAAATAGTAAGTGCTTGTCAATCAGTTGTTTATGTTTTGTTTTTCTTTTCTTGAAACCCAGAGTTCTTTGCGGTTTACCGCTGCAGTCCCGTGCCTTTTCATTTGGCCGACCGTGGAACATCACGGCTGTTTTCAGCAATGGTTCATCCGGAAAACAAGAATGCAGGGGGTTGAATGAAGGGATGTTCCGTTGCAGGTGAAAGTATCGTCCGTTGGAGCGCAAGGGATGATACTTTGAAAAACGGGCGATGATGGGTTGCAGTGCAAGGCACCATCCGTTGCAGTGCAAGGAATCGTCCGGTGGGGCATCCAAAAGGGTTGCACGGAGGGAGAATTGACTTCTTGTTGGCTGGAAATCAGTTTTGCACTTCAGAGCATTGGATTTTTGCTTGGATTTTGAGGGATTCTTGCTCGAAAAGCCGGTCGGTATGTCTGGTTTGCCAGAAAACTCATCAGAAAAGTTGTAAAAATATTTCGTATTGCATCACTCGGCTGCTTCTGGGTGGAAGAACCGATAAACGGTTTCCGCCTTGGCAGGGCTAATGATGGCGGCGAGCGATGACCGGTCGCTCTCTTTGATGCGTTTCACTGTTTTCAGTGCCTTGAGCAGCGCATCCCTGGTTTTAGGGCCGATGCCCTTGATGTCGTCCAATTCGGAGTGCAGGGCGTGCTTGCTGCGCTTGTCGCGGTGGAATGTAATGGCATAGCGGTGCACTTCGTCCTGTATGCGGGTGAGCACGTGAAACAGTTCGCTGTTGGTCTTCATGCCGATGGTTACGGGCGGAAAACCAAAGAGAAGTTCGTTGGTCCGGTGCCTGTCGTTCTTGGCCAAACCCGCAATGGGAATGTTCACCTTCAGTTCCTCTTCCACCACTTGGCGCACCACTTCCATCTGCCCTTTTCCTCCGTCGGTAATGATCAGGTCGGGTAGGGGCGTGTTTTCCTTTATCATGCGGCTGTAGCGGCGGCGCACCACCTCTTGCATCGAGGCGTAGTCGTCGGATCCTGTCACCGTTTTGATGTTATATTTGCGGTAGTCTTTCTTGCTGGGTTTCATGCCTTTGAACACCACGCAACCGGCAACGGCATCGGTGCCGCTGATGTTCGAGTTGTCGAAACACTCGATGTGGAAAGGCATGCGCTCGAGTTGCAGTGCCTTTTGCAGTTCCTTCATCAGGCGCGTCTGTTTCTGTTCGGGGTTCAGTTTCTCTGCCTGTTTCAACCGGTCGAATTTGTACTGTTTGCCATTCATCACGCTGAGGTCGAGCAGTACCTTTTTGTCGCCTCTTTGGGGGATGGTAAATGTGCAGTCCTTGATGTCGGTTTCCGGTTTGAAAGGCACGATGATTTCTTTGGATTTGCTCTTGAGCTGCTCCCGTATTTGCAGGATTCCGAGCAGCAGGATCTCGCTTAATGGCTCGTTCAGTTTCTTCTTGAACTCGAACGTAAACGCTTGGTTGATGCTGCCGTTGGTGACGTGGAGATAATTGATGAAGGCAATCTTGTCGTCGTTTGTGATGGAGAACACATCCACATCGTTGATGGTGTGGCTCACCACTTCGCTTTTGGAGGCGTAGTTTTCCAGGGAAAAATATCTGTTTTTCAGCACTTCGGCATCTTCGAAACGCAATTCTTCGGCGGCTTTTTCCATCATTTGGTAGAGCATTTTCTGTACCTCTCGGGTTTTCCCTTTCAATATTTCCTGTGCTTGCGAGATGTTCTGTCGGTAGTCCTCGGCCGACTGTTTCCCGATGCAGGGTGCTTCGCAATTGTGTAAGTGGTAGGCCAGGCAGGGACGGAATTTTCTCTGTCTGATTTGCTCTTCGGTCATGGGAAAGCGGCAGGTACGGGGCTTGTAGAGCTTTTTTATGATGTCGAGCACAGCATTCATGCTGCCCGTATGACTGTAAGGGCCGTAGTAAGTGCCGCCTTTCTTGTTGACGACACGCGTTTTGAAAATGCGTGGAAACAACTCTTTTGTCACGCAAATGCTGGGATAGGTCTTGCCGTCTTTCAGCAGAATGTTGTACTTGGGCTTGTACTTTTTAATGAGATTGTTCTCCAGCAGCAGAGCGTCCTCCTCGCTGTTCACCACCGTGTAGGTGATGTCCCAAATCTTGCTTACCAGGACTTTGGTCTTAAAGCGGTCCACTTCTTTGTGGAAATAGGAAGAAACACGGTGCTTGAGACTTTTGGCTTTGCCCACGTAGATGATGGTTCCCGCCCCGTCGTAATATTGGTAACAGCCCGGTTTGTCGGGCAGGTTGCTTACGATGGATTTCAGATGGGAAAGTCTTTTCTCGTTCTCTTCTTTTGTCATGGTGTTCAATGTGTTACCGTCTTGCCATACTTTGTTTCACGTGAAACGGCAGCGGCCGGCTCGATGTCCTGTTCATGGATATCAGGACTGGCCGCCGTGGCTTGTTGTTCTGTGCCACGTCTGTTCTTGTTCTCTTTCTGAGGGGGAGGGGTTATATTCTGATGAGCGTGGTGATGTCTGCGTCCTTGTCGAAGTTGTCTCTGCCGTTCAGTCCCTCGTCTGTGATTTCTATGATGAAATTGATGTAGATGTTCTTGGGGTTGAACTTCTTCACCAGGTTGTAGGCTGCCCTCATGGTGCCGCCTGTGGCAAGCAGGTCGTCGTGCAACAGCACAACGTCGTCTTCGGTAATGGCGTCTTTATGAATTTCGATGGTGTCTGTTCCGTATTCCTTCGTGTAGCTTTCCTGCACCGTTTCTGCCGGCAGTTTTCCTGGTTTTCTGCAGAGGACGATGCCCGCTCCTAATTTCAGGGCGAGAGCAGATGCCATGACAAAGCCGCGGCTTTCAATTCCCACGATTTTCGTTATGCCTTTGTCTTTATACAATTCGTATAGTTCATCTACCATGATGGTCAGGCATTCGTGTTTCTTAAACAAGGTGGTCACGTCTCTGAAATTGATTCCTTTTTGCGGGAAATCTTTCACGCATCTCAGGTTTTTGATAAGTGTTTCGTTGTTCATTTCTATTGATTTGATTGATGTTTGTCTGTTTCTTGACGGCCAGTTAGGCAAGCCTCTTTTCTTGTTGTTTTGCACCGTTAAATCTTCTCGTTTTTCCGATGCAATCAATCTTTATGGTTGATATATTGTATTTTATCTTTCTTTTGTTTCACGTGAAACGTGCGTTTCGTTTGTTCCCTTCTTTTAACGGTTCTCGTTCTCATCTGCCCAACAGAACCAACAGCACATTGATGTCGCTGGGCGAGACGCCCGGGATTCTGCTGGCTTGCGCCAGAGTTTCCGGATTGATTCGGATGAGTTTCTGTCTGCATTCGGTGGAAAGGGATTGAAGGTTGGCATAGTCAAACCTGTCTCTTATTTTTATGTTTTCCAGCCGATGCATTTTTTCGGCCACCATTTTCTCCCGTTCGATGTAGCCTTTGTATTTCATCTTCGTCTCTGTGGCCTCCGCAATTTCTTCTTTTCTGTTCGGAAGTTGTGCAATGGCAGTCTTGAGTTCGGGAATCAGATCGGAAAGAATGGAGAGGTTGAGTTGCGGACGGGCAATCAAGTCGATGGCTTTGCATCCGGCCTGAAGTGGGGTGGTGCCGAGATGTTCGAGCACACCGTTGACTTCTTTGGGCTTTACCGATGTGTTCTGACAAATGGAGACAAGGCGGCCTATTGCTTCTTTCTTCTCCATCCACCAGTCGTAGCGCTCGCGGGTGGCAATGCCTGATTGGTAGGACTTTTCCGTTAGTCGTGCGTCTGCATCGTCCTGGCGCAGTAAAATTCTGTATTCTGCTCTTGACGTGAACATGCGGTAGGGTTCGTCCACGCCTTTGGTCACCAAATCGTCGATAAGCACCCCAATGTAGGACTCGTCTCTTCGCATCACGAAAGGCTCCAGGCCGGTGCAGCGGCGTGCAGCGTTGATGCCGGCAACCAGTCCTTGTCCGGCAGCCTCTTCATATCCTGTGGTGCCGTTCACCTGTCCGGCAAAGAACAAGCCTTTCAGGATTTTCGATTCCAGCGAGTGGCGCAGCTGCGTCGGGTCAAAATAATCGTATTCGATAGCGTAGCCCGGGCGGTATGCTTTCACATCGCGCAGAGCGGGTATTTTGCGGAGTGCTTCCATCTGGATGTCTATCGGCATGCTCGAAGAAAATCCGTTCAGGTACATCTCGTTGGTATTCTCTCCTTCGGGTTCGAGAAACAGCAAGTGGGTTTCTCTTTCCGGGAAAGTGACCAATTTGGTTTCGATGGAAGGGCAATAGCGGGGGCCAATGCCTTGGATTTGTCCGTTGTACAAGGGCGATGAGTCCAGTCCGGAACGGAGCACCTCGTGCGCTTCGGGGTTGGTGTAGCACATCCAGCAGGGGAGTTGCTGGAGCGGCTTGCGCTTTCCCATGAAAGAAAACTGGTGGAAATCGTGCTCACCGTCTTGCCGTTCGGTGTCCTCGAAGTGCACGGAGCGGCGGTCTATTCTCACAGGCGTACCTGTTTTCATACGGTTCGAACGGATGCCGTGGCGGGTAATGCTCTCCGTGAAGCGCTCGACGGCCGGTTCGGCAATGCGCCCCCCCTTCACCATCGTTCTGCCGATGTGCATCAGGCCGTTGAGAAAAGTGCCGGCGGTGATCACCGTGGCCCTGGCCCTGAGTTCCGCCCCCCACATCGTTCGCACGCCCACGGCCTCGCCGTTTTCCACGAGCAGTTCCTCGGCCTGGTCTTGCCAGATGTCGAGGAGGGGCGTGCTGTCCAATATTTCGCGCCATTCCTGTATGAATCTGGCGCGGTCGCATTGTGCCCTCGGGCTCCACATGGCGGGCCCTTTGCTCCGGTTCAGCATTCGGAACTGTATGGAGGTGGCATCGGTCACACGGCCCGTGTGCCCTCCCAGTGCATCAATTTCCCGTACAATCTGCCCTTTTGCAATTCCGCCAATTGCCGGATTGCAACTCATTTGGGCTATTTTGTTCATATCCATCGTTACGAGGCACGTTCTCGCGCCCGCCGTTGCCGCAGCGGTTGCCGCTTCGCAACCGGCGTGTCCGCCTCCGATGACCAAGACGTCGTATTCCAATCTGTGATTCATTTTCCTTCCGAGCAAATCCTTTTGCATTTTTATGCGCTGTCTGGATCGGTTCTGCCTGTGGGCAGTGCCAGTGGCAGATGTTCTGCTCTTTTCGCCACAAAAGTAAGCATTTAAATTGAATTTTTACTCAATAATATTTGAATTCTCACTAATTTATGGTATATTTGCAGTCCAAAAGCAAGGATAGAATACCTATAATAAGGTACGGAGGTTGAAGCATTGGCCTTGAGCTAATAACAGTTGGTAAAAACATGAATATAAGTCTAACAATTAAATAATTTAAAATCAATCATTTATGTGGTTAATCAATTCATCTATTGGTAGGAAAGTGGTGATGTCCGTAACGGGCGTTGCGCTTATCCTGTTCATGACATTCCATGCGTCAATGAACGTTGTCGCCCTGTTCTCGGGCGAAGCCTACAACATGATTTGTGAGTTATTGGGCGCCAACTGGTATGCCGTAGCGGCTACCATGGGACTGGCTGCCTTGGCAGTGATTCACATCGTTTATGCTTTTATCCTTACAGCGCAGAACCGTAGGGCACGTGGGAACGAGCGCTATGCAGTAACGGCAAAGCCCGACAAGGTGGAATGGGCATCACAGAACATGCTCGTTCTGGGTCTTATCGTTGTGCTGGGCCTGCTCCTTCACTTGTTCAACTTCTGGTACAACATGATGTTCTGCGAGTTGTTCCATATCGCGGATCCTCTGGGAAATCCTGCCGATGGGTTCGGCTACATCCGCGAGACATTTGCCAATCCCGTCTATGTGGTTCTGTATGTTGTATGGCTTGCTGCCCTGTGGTTCCACCTTTCTCATGGATTCTGGAGCGCAATGCATACTTTCGGATGGAGCGGCAAGGTGTGGTTCAATCGCTGGAGAGTGATCGGAATCGTTTACACCTCTATCCTGATGGCTGCGTTCCTGGTGGTTGTGCTGGCATTTGCGTTTAAATGTGCACCCAGCTTGTGCTGCATGTCAAGCTGCGCCGGAATGTAATCTTCATTTATTCAATCTTTAAATTCTAATATTTCAAGAATATGGCTAAGCAATTAGATTCAAGAATTCCAGAAGGCCCAGTGGCTGAGAAATGGACCAATTATAAAGCTCATCAGCGCTTGGTGAACCCAAAGAATAAGTTGAAGCTCGACGTTATCGTGGTAGGTACAGGTCTGGCAGGTGCCAGTGCCGCTGCCAGTCTTGGTGAAATGGGTTTCAATGTCATCAACCTTTGTATCCAGGATTCGCCCCGTCGCGCGCACTCCATCGCAGCGCAGGGAGGTATCAACGCGGCAAAATGCTATCAGAACGACGGCGACTCTGTGTATCGCTTGTTCTATGACACCGTGAAGGGTGGCGACTACCGCGCCCGCGAGTCAAACGTTTACCGTCTGGCAGAGGTGTCAAACAATATTATCGACCAGTGCGTGGCGCAGGGGGTGCCTTTCGCCCGCGAATACGGCGGCATGCTTGCCAACCGTTCTTTCGGAGGTGCGCAGGTTTCCCGTACATTCTATGCAAAGGGACAGACCGGCCAGCAGCTGCTGCTGGGCGCTTACTCTTCTTTGAGCCGTCAGGTGAACACGGGTAAAGTGAAACTTTACACACGCTATGAAATGGTAGATGTGGTGATTGTGAACGACCGCGCACGTGGTATCATCGCAAAGAATCTGGTGACAGGAAAACTCGAGCGCTTCTCTGCCAATGCGGTGGTCATCGCCACCGGTGGTTACGGTAACGTTTATTTCCTTTCTACCAACGCGATGGGCTGCAACTGTTCGGCAGCCATTGCCTGCTACCGGAAGGGGGCTTACTTCGCCAACCCGTCATATGTTCAGATTCACCCGACTTGTATTCCCGTACACGGCGACAACCAGTCGAAGTTGACTTTGATGTCGGAATCTCTGCGTAACGACGGCCGTATTTGGGTGCCCAAGAAACTGGAAGACGCTAAGGCGCTGCAGGCGGGCACGAAGAAAGGCTCAGATATTCCGGAGGAAGACCGCGATTATTACTTGGAGCGCCGTTATCCGGCATTTGGAAACCTTGTTCCTCGCGATGTGGCTTCCCGCGCTGCCAAGGAGCGTTGCGACCATGGATTTGGTGTGAACAACACCGGTCTGGCAGTGTTCCTCGACTTCTCGGAAAGTATCGAGCGTTTGGGAATTGATGTGATTCTTCAGCGTTACGGTAATCTTTTCGAGATGTATGAGGAGATTACAGACGTAAATCCCGGTGAGGTAGCCAACGAAATCAATGGCGTTAAATATTATAACCCGATGATGATCTATCCTGCCATTCACTATACGATGGGCGGTATTTGGGTGGACTATGAGCTGATGACCACCATTAAGGGCTTGTTTGCTATTGGTGAGTGCAACTTCTCAGACCACGGTGCCAACCGTTTGGGCGCATCTGCATTGATGCAGGGTCTTGCGGACGGTTATTTCGTATTGCCTTACACCATCCAGAACTATTTGGCCGACCAGGAAGTTTGGCCGCGCGTATCTACCGATCTGCCCGAATTTGAAAAGGCGGAGAAAGAAGCCCAGGCCGAAATCGACCGTCTGATGAATATCAAGGGCAAGCGTTCTGTCGATTCTATCCACAAGGAGTTGGGCCATATCATGTGGGAACACGTGGGAATGGGACGCACGGCCGAAGGCTTGAAAGAAGGCCTTAAGCTCATCAAGGAACTGCGCAAGGAGTTCAATACAAACCTCTTCATCCCGGGAAGCAAGGAAGGTCTCAACATTGAACTTGACAAGGCCATCCACTTGCGAGACTTCTTCTTGATGGGAGAGCTTGAGGCTTACGATGCATTGTCGCGTAACGAGAGCTGCGGCGGACACTTCCGCGAAGAATACCAGACAGAGGAGGGCGAAGCAAAACGCGATGACGAGAACTTCTTCTACGTGGGTTGCTGGGAGTATCAGGGCACCGACGAGGCTGATCCCGTACTTATCAAGGAGCCGCTCGAATATGAGGCTATCAAGGTTCAGACACGTAATTACAAGAATTAATAAGAAAGGATACAATTATGGCTAAGAATATAAGTTTCACATTGAAATATTGGCGTCAGAACGGTCCACACGAGAAAGGACATTTTGACACACGCGAAATGAAGGATATTCCTGATGACACTTCATTCCTTGAAATGCTCGATATCCTCAACGAGCAGCTTATCAGCGAGGGACAGGAACCGTTCGTGTTCGACCACGACTGTCGAGAGGGTATTTGCGGCATGTGCTCGCTCTATGTAAACGGTACACCTCACGGAAAGACAGAGCGTGGCGCAACAACCTGCCAGCTCTACATGCGCCGTTTCAACGATGGCGACGTGATTACCGTTGAACCGTGGCGTTCTGCGGGTTTCCCCGTCATCAAGGACTGCATGGTTGACCGTACTGCTTTCGACAAGATTATCCAGGCTGGCGGCTACACATCTGTTCGCGCCGGTCAGGCACAGGATGCCAATGCAATTCTCATTCCGAAGCAGAATGCCGATGAAGCCATGGACTGCGCTTCGTGCATCGGTTGCGGTGCTTGCGTAGCGGCTTGCAAGAACGGTTCTGCAATGCTGTTCGTAAGTTCTAAGGTCAGCCAGCTGGCATTGCTCCCACAGGGACGTCCTGAGGCGGCAAGGCGTGCCAAGTCAATGGTGATGAAAATGGAAGAATTGGGTTTTGGCAACTGTACCAATACCCGTGCCTGTGAGGCCGTTTGCCCCAAGAGCGAGTCCATTGCATACATTGCCCGTCTGAACCGCGAATTTATCAAAGCGAAACTGAACGACTGATCTCGTTCCGCTGTCCATCA
Source organism: Prevotella sp. (assembly GCA_022773395.1). Classification (GTDB taxonomy): domain Bacteria; phylum Bacteroidota; class Bacteroidia; order Bacteroidales; family Bacteroidaceae; genus Prevotella. The sequence goes on along the minus strand of JALFBL010000055.1, from coordinate 49,640 downwards.
ACTGCCTTGGTCGTTGCAACGATGCACCAAGGCAGTTTTTCTTTTCCCTTTATCTCTGTTTTCCGGAAAAAAGCCATGTGTCGGCAAGAGTGTCAATATGGGTGAACAGAGGGTGTCAAAGTTAAGGAATAGAGAGAATCAAAGTTAAGGGACAGAGAATACCAAGGCGGGGACAGAGAATAACGGGGAGGTGAACAGGGATTCCCCTTTGCGCGAAAAGAGTTTGTGCGCTTCCTATTTGGGCGTGCGTTTGAACTGCGTGGGTGTGATGCCGGTTACTTGCTTGAAAACCCTGCTGAAATAGGCAATGTCGTCGTATCCGCATTTAGTGGCAACTTCGCTGATGGTAATGTTCAAGTCGTTCATTAAAATGCGTTTGGCTTGGTTGATACGTACTTGCGTGACGTATGTAATCAAACTCTCATTGGTGATGTCCTGTATCTTTTTGTTCAGCTGACTCCTGCTCATGCACATTTGCGAACAGAGGGCCTCCACGCTTATCTTGTTTTTTGTGTCCTTGACGATGGACAGGATGCAGTCTGTAAGTCGTGCCAAGAACTCCTGTTCCGTTTTCTCTATCAGGCTGGCGGCATTTCCTTGTGTCATCTTTTCCATGCGTTCGCATATTAAGCGGTAATGCGTGAGCATGGTTTCTATGTGTGCAAGCAGTTCTTTCCCATTGAAAGGCTTGAAAAGATAAGCGTCCGCTCCGGCTTCAATCCCTTTCACTTTGTCTGCTTCAGACACTTTCGAGGAGATTACAATAATGGGGATGTGCCCCAAAAGTTCGGAATTTCTGATTTTCCGACAAAATTCCAGGCCATCCATGACGGGCATAATCAATGAGGTGATAATGATGTCCGGAACCAGCGATTTGGCTCTTTCGAGTCCTTCCTGCCCGTTTTTTGTAAGGAACACGTTGTATTTTTCTTTCAGAATGCTAAACACATAATGAGCAATGTCCTGTTCATACTCCACCACAAGTATTTTGGCTTTCAAGTCATTTGCATAATAATTTGCCTCGTTCTCGGCCTCCTCCAATTCTTCTATTATCGAATACGGGTTTTCTTCCTCCAAGTTTTTTTCCGGGAGTATTGATATCTTCTTTATTGAGAAATGTTCCTTTTGTGTAGAATAGTTTCTCAATGGGAAATTGAGGGTAAATGTTGTCCCTTTTCCCAATTCGCTTTCCACTTTAATATCACCCCCGCACGTGTCCACCAGCATCTTTGCAAAAGGAAGTCCCACACCGGTTTTCATCACCATTCCGTCATCCCCTTTATGTTCTTGTGGGTTGAATATCCACGGAATCATCGTTGGAGAGATTCCCTTTCCTGTGTCCGAGACAATGATTTCCACAGATTTTTTCTTGCGATGTGTCGTAATGCAGACAATGCCATCTTCTTCGGATTTGTCCAGAGCGTTGGATAAAAGGCTTTGTAGGATCTTGTGCAGATAATTGGGAACAAAGTCCACGATAAGTTCACTCTCGTTTGGTTTGAATGTCAGATGTATGTGCTTTTGGGTTGCCAAAGGCTCAAAGCTCTTTTCGATCATGTGTATATAGGGGATAATGTCCCCGTATTGCCATTCGGGTGTTTCCATAGTCGCTTTGATTTCAGTGATTTCATGCAGCTGATTGATAAGATGGCTGATTTTCTGTCCATGCTCCTTCTGAAGATTTCCTGTATTTTCCTTGTCATTTGTCTTTTTCGAGCCGTGTAGCAAATCTTGAACGAGAAGGGCTATGAGGGATGTTCGCAGCTTGCGGATGATGCCGGTCACAATTTGCTCGTAGATCTTGTCTTGCGTTTGAAGGAGCAGTTTTTGTCTGGCCAATTGTCTTGCTTTCTTTTGCTGTCTGATGGCGAAATACGCGCAGAGCAACAAGGCCAGTCCTGCCACGATGAGTGTCCCTACATATTGTTTCTGCAAGTCTCGTATTTTTTCTTGTAGTATTTCTGTTTGTTGTTGTTGTCCGTTTGCAGGCCCGGTGGCGTTCCGTATGCTTTCAGCCGATATGGCTGAGTCCCTTTCATACACGCTTGCATACTTTTTGCTTTTGTCTTTCTGCTGACCTTCCCAGTCGGTTCTGCATGAGACAAAATAGAATGTTACCGATAAGAAAAATATGCAACGTGCAAGTTGTAATATTGCATTATGTTTCATTCTACCCTATATATCTTTCTTAATAATCTGTTGTGGATACGAGTTTGTCCAGACATTTCCATCCTGTACTATGCCGGCCGAGTTCTATTTGTACAAACAGAGACTCATGGTGGAAGCGATGGGAGGACTCCATGGGTATTCGAACCCCACCCTTTCTTTATTGCAAAGATAACCGGATTTTAAGAAAAATACAAAGAATTGCCATAAAAAAGTATGTAACGGATATGCTTGTTCCGCTTTTGTATTTGCATTTCCTTATTGTTGAATATCAGCGACATCTGTTTATTTTTTTTTGAAATAATACAAAATGAAACGTAATAAAAACGATTTATTACAAGAGAAAGAGTGGAAAATCCAACCTGCTTATTTCTTTTGTCCATACTTTTGCGGCAGTTATCAAAAAAAAATGGTTCAGGAAGAAATGAATGACAAATCTGAAGTTAAGAACATGACAAATTTGTAGTTCGGACTCTCACAGTTGTAAATGAGCCATAGTGTGTATATTTGTCATGAACATTGAAAATAACTTATCAATAAACTGGATAAAAAACGAAAAGAAATTGTCATGAGAAAAGTCTTATTTCTTATTGTTGGCATATTTATAATGGTATGCCAGGTACAAGCAGCACTTATCAGTAGCATTTCCGGAAACGGAGCGGCTACAATTACCTTGCAAAATTCGGGTGATTTGGCTGCCGGTTACAGTGGTCTTCCTGACGGAGTGAAGAATGCCACGAAATTGATCGTGGTCACTACAGGAGGGGCAGAGTTGAATAAAAGCGACATGGAAACGCTTTGTGGGCAATATGATAGTGACAATACCCATTTTAAACGAATGACCGAGCTTGATCTGAGTGGGGCTGACGTGTATGGAGACAATAACGTAAATGCATGGGACAATGGCTTGCAATATCTTCATTGGTTGGATAATCTGAAGAAAATCACTTTTCCTGCCAATGCCACGGAAATACCCCAGTCGTGTCTGATAGATGCCAGTTCCAATAATGTGGAGGAAGTCATCATCCCCGACAATCCTGCTCGAGGGATAAATATCGGTTTGAGAGCCTTTGCCGGGCTTAAGAAACTAAAGAAAATCGTGTTCGGATCAGTCACTTCTGGTACAATAGGGCTTCAATGTTTTGAAAATTGTACAGGTCTCAGGGATGTAGATTTTCATCCCGGATGGCAGAAAATCGGCAATAATTGTTTTTTCGGTTGTACGGCCATCGATGACATTCTGCTGCCCGAAGGCTTAAAAGTGATCGATGATGGCGCATTTTCCGGTTCGGCCATACGAACCATCCGTTTGCCGGGTACTTTGGAAGAGATCCATAAAAATGCTTTCCGATGCCACAACCTGAAGAGCATAACCATTCCCAAGAGCGTGAAATATATCGAGAACGAAGCTTTTCAGGAATGCTACAACTTAACCGACGTGTATGTTCTGGGCAGCGATACCAAAGCCGAAAACCAAGCCTTTCAAGCGGCGGTGCCTTATGGATACCAATATAAAGGGCCAGGACAAGGCGAACAAGTGACAAGAGAACAGTATGTTATCAAGAACACTCCTTGGAAAGCACGGACGGTGCTCCATTATCCGGCAGCGGCGAAAGACAAATACATGAACGATTATGTGAAAGTGATCGGCACTTCAGAATTTGCATCGAAATTTCCCAATAATTCTGAAATGAATCGTTGGGTAATCGGAGAGAATGGAGAAAAGTGGCCTGTCAATGATTTCGGAATGTTCAACGGCCAGGCAGTTGCCGGCAATTATGCAGGCTGGAAAAACTTCATGCTCACCGGCGAGTTGAAAGACAAGGACATTTGGGAAGATAAAATACATGTGAAAGACAAATGGTACACCATGTGCCTGCCTTTTGACATGACTGAAGAGCAACTGAAAAGCGCATACGGTTCAGAGGTGGAAGTGGTGGAATTTTCTGGTGTAACGGTGAAGAAACTGGAAGACCGCAGCAAGCGAATCACGTTGCAATTCAAACGTCCTGTTACTGCCACCAAAGCCCATCATCCATACATGATACATCCTTCTATCCATGCCGGCACGCAAACGGGTGTGATTGCAACCATCGTCGGCATTCAGAAACAGAGCGAAACGGATCCCGGTCTTTTGGAAAATGAAAAGGTTGTGATAGAGGCAGACGGTGTGAAATACACGTTTATCGGCAATTATACCCAAGGAAAGGGCATTCCCCAATACACCTATTACTATTACTCGGGTGATGAAAGTGTTGCGCCGAACGCCTATTACAAATGGGTGGATCCCACCGGCGGCACGTGGACACCATATGCAGCGTGCATTCTTCTGGATAAAGACAATGGGGCGAAAGCAAAACCGGACATGTCGTTTTTTAAGAATGGTTCAGACGATGTGGTAACAGAAATTGAAATTTTACCGGCAGAAAGCGTACAGACACAAAACCAAGTCTTGCGCCTTGACAATAAAGTGAGGAATCTGAGCGGACAAGTCGTTGGCACCGATGCCTCTGCACTCAACAGCCTGCCGAAGGGAATTTACCTTGTAAGAGGAAAGAAATACATTGTTCGTTAATATAATATTGTGATTGAAATGGAAAATAATGTCAATGGAATCTCAGGAGCGCGTTGTTCCGAAGCACCCTGGGAAAACAGAAGGCTTGCGGTTAAGAAAGAATATGAGAGGCCTTCCATCATGATAACACCCATGCAAATGGAGCGTTATTTCTGTGCTGGCAGTACCGCTAGCGATGGTTACAGCATAGGCGGAAGCGGAAGTCCGAACGAGAAGAGCGGAGACATCAGCAACGGAGGCCCGGGCGTTGCAGGATCAAAAAGCGGCATAGGATGGAATTTGGAAGAAGAAGACCCGGGGGCTTACTTCTGATGCCATAGAATGGTTTGTCTGAGCCATTTGCATTGCAGGCATGCCATGGAAGCCGTGTCCGGTCGCGTTGAAGCGGCCAGGGCACGGTTTTGTTTTTGTCCACGGTTTGCAATGGATATTTGGCCAATTGCCCAAGAATGTATATCTTTGCATCTTTAAATGCATCATTGACATGAAATGTGTGAACAGAAGAATATGGGCGGCCATGGCCGTATTGTTAGCTTGTGTGCCGTTGGCGGCACAACAACCGATAGACGTAACCTTGTGGCGCAATGGGGCGCCGAACGACAATGGCGATGCGGCAGACGTTGCCATGATGCGCGTGTTTCTTCCCGACAAGAAAACGGCCACGGGCAGGGCTGTGGTCATCTGCCCGGGCGGCGGATATGAGACCCTGTCGATGGAGAGTGAGGGATATGACTGGGCACCCTTTTTCAACAATGAGGGCATCGCCGTGATTGTGCTGAAATATCGCATGCCCCATGGCAACCATGAAGTGCCCATCGCAGATGCCGAGCAAGCCATCCAAACGGTGCGCCTCAACGCCTCTTCGTGGAACATCAATCCCAAGGATGTAGGCATCATGGGCTTTTCGGCAGGCGGCCATCTGGCCTCTACCCTTGCCACCCATTCCGAGAAAAATGCAAAGCCCGACTTCCAAATCCTTTTTTATCCCGTCATCACGATGATGCCCGACATCACCCATGCAGGTACCAGAGACAACTTTCTGGGCAGCGAACCGAAGAAAAAGGATTTGCGGGAATACAGCAACGACCTGCAGGTGACGCGTGTAACGCCGCGGGCATGGATTGCCCTGTGCGACGACGACCACACCGTCTTGCCTGCCAATGGCGTGAACTATTACGTGGAACTCTACCGTCACGATGTGCCCGCCTCCTTGCACGTATATCCCTCAGGCGGCCATGGGTGGGGCTACAAAAGCACGTTCAAGTATCACCTTGAAATGCTGATGGAGTTGAAATCGTGGCTAAAGAGTTTCTAACGGCGCACGTGGGGCACGCATTTCACGATTTCAACAGGGATCGTTTCAAGTGCCGCCGATGTTTCCGCCACCTTTATTCTCACCATGCAAGCCTGGGTGTTGATGGTTTTTTGCTGGTCGAAAATAAAGTTTCCGATGCTGTAATAGATTTTCTTTCCCCTGTAATCCTCGATGGATTGCAGCGTGTGCGAATGATGGCCCACAATGCAGTCGGCACCCGCATCCATGATGTCGTGCGCCTCCTTTACTTGTTGAAAGGTCGGTTTCAGCCGGTGTTCCACACCCCAATGCAGGCAAACAATGATAAAGGCGTGTGGCTCTGATGCTCTCAGTTGTCGGATGCCATGCAGCAACGAATCCATGCTTGTCTGGCTCACCGATGTCTTGGCGGGCAGATAAGCGTGGTTTTCCAGTGCCAGCCGCAGCGAGGCCACCACATACACCTTGCGCGGTTTATCGGCAATGAGCACGGGGCGCACGGCTTCCTCCATGCTGCTGCCCGCCCCGATGGACACCATTCCCGCCCTTTCCACGTTCCTTTTCGTGTCTGCCAGTCCCTCGCGTCCCTGATCCACACTGTGGTTGTTGGCCAGATTCAAGTGCGTCACCCCATGTCTTTTCAGCACGGCGAGCCATTCCGGCTCCCCTCTGAACACGAATTTCTTGTTGGTATAACCCTTTATTTTCGTGGCAGGACATTCCAGATTGCCCACCACCACATCGGAATGGCGGAACACCGAATCGACGCTTGCGCTGAACAGGTGCTCCATCCCCTTCCTTTCGATGGCCCGTCTCACCCCTCTGTCAAGCAATATGTCGCCCATGAGCGTCACCGTCAGCGTGTCGGCCGCCTGTGTGTATATAACAGGTATGGCGGCCATCACCATGCCGGCCGCCATCCTTTTAACAGCCCGAACTGTAGAATATGCGTTCATTGTCAACCGGTTTTTTGTCCGCCGGCAGCATGATTTCCTGCATCCAGGAGGGCGTTCCCTTTCCCGGCTGTTCCTCCAGCGTCTTCTGCCATTCCTCGTCTGTGAGCCGTGGCGTGTTCAAATCCTCGTCAAACTCACGGTAGGAGAGAACAGCCCCACGCGTAAGATACAGGTAACCGTCGATTTCCACCACCACGTAAATCATGTGGGCAGGTCCCACCGCCTCGTACAGCACTGCCTTTTCGGGGTTGTTGGAGGCATTGGCGGTGTAAACGTCAGCCACAATGGCAATCGACTTGTCGGGTCCGTTCACCAAATCCCAAGAGTCGAGATATTGGTCGGGCTGGCTGATCAGCTGCAGTGTCATGTATTCAAAGTCCGATCCAATGATGCGTATCTTTTCATATTCCTCGTCAGTCAGTGTCTGCCGGTTCAGTTCCTTCTGGCTCATGTTGAGCAGGAACTCCGCATTTTCCCGCAGTGTTTCGGTGATCTCCTTCGCTTTTTCCGTTACCAAATCATACTTTTCCAGCACACCCGTCAGAGCGTCCAGCACACCGATGGCCGTGTTCCAGTATTTCACGTTCGGCTCAACATATCCCTTCACGATGGGGTTGGGCACATTGAGTCCTCCACATTCTGCCCCCATCGGCTGTTTGGCGTACAGTATGGCATCGTGCTTCAACTCCGCCCATGCCGCCAGGGCAGCGTTCAGGTTCTTCTTGTCCCATTGTGCCGTCTGCATGAAATAAGGGTAGTCGGGCTGCTTTTCGCACAGCGTTTTCATGCCTGCCATCCACAGGTTTGCCACCGTCTGTTGCCAGTCAATCCCGTTCATGCGCTTCTTCATGCGCCCAAGGTTTTCCTTGTACTGGTTCCACCGCCCTTGTTCGTTCAGTTCTTCCAGCAGAATTTTCTCTGCCGGCACAATGCCCATGCTCGCCATGACATCAAGTCCTTTGGGCATTCCCCGCTTTGTTTTCTTGCTGTCGTAGTCCACCATTTCCTGCAGCACCTCCGCGTCCGGCATATAGCGTTGCGGCATCAGGTTGATTTTGAATGTAGCCGATGCCAGGAATTTTGGCTTGATGCGCGTTTGCTTGTTGGCGATCTGCTCGATGGCCAGGCGTATTTTCTTCATTTTTGCCTTGTCTTCCAGCAGTTCGTTCAGTTTGTAACCGCTTTGTTTCATTTCTTCATATACCTGCAGTATCGACACGTTGTCGGGTTTGCCCAAGAGGAATGAGATGGGGTCTGCCAGCCGCCTGTAGCCGTTCGTAAATTGGCGGTTGTCGCCAATGACCTGCGCCATGAGCAAAGCCCTTTTCAGTTGGTTTTCCTTGTCGGTGCCGAACGGCACGTTCTGCAGCCACATCATGCTCCTGAAATAGCGTTTCAGTGCCTCGCTCCTTGTGTAGTGTCCCCTGGGGCGGTGCGTGTTGTAGCCGAACATGGGCATGTTGTGGGTCGGCGTGTATTCCAGAAACTCCGATATGCGTATTTCCGCGTCCATGTTGTTCTTGATTTCCTGTTTCACCATTTCCGCGTATTTCCCATCTACCGGCAGCGGTTTCCCGCCCGTGATGAGCGCATGGGCGATGGCAAAGTAGGCCGTGTTCCACTTCGCAGCCTCTTTCACCTCTTTCGCCGTGGCTGTACCTGCCATTTTGTTCATGGCGTTGTAGAGTTGCTTGGTCAGCGTGGTGATGAGCGGGACAAATTTCGTTTCCTCGATGTCGCGCAGCGTGCAGTCAAAGTACATGTGGTAGATCTGCATGTAGAGGTCGGTGGTCACGAAGCTGGGAAAACAACTGTAGTCGTTCATTTCGTACACATGAAACAACTGTTGCTGGTCCGACGGAATGACCACAAATCCGTTCTTGCCCAGCCTTTCCCTTGTCATTGCGTCCATGTTCTCCACCTGATATGGGTTCATCAGGTTGTCCATGTTCACCAGTTCGCCCTTCTTTGCCTTGAAGTTCAGTTTCTTCAGTTCCTCCTCGTGCGCCTTCAGGCGGTTGATGAACTGCATCTCTTCATCCGTGTAGCTGATGGGTTTCATTTTTTCGGGCATTTCCCAGCGTTTGTTCATCAATTCGTCATACCACGAAGTGGTTTGGAACACCCCTCTCAGGTCGGCGGTCTTGAAGAGATAGCCCTGTCGGGCAGCGAAGGCGTTGCGCAGCACCCGCGTCTCGTAAATGTTCAGCTGCGCAATGTCCATGCCCATGTCGATGTTCTTGTTGAGTTTTTCCACGTCAATACGTCCCTTGCCCGGAAGGATATTGGACTGTGCGTTGGCGGCTGTTGCAGTTGCCAACGCGAGCCATAGCAAAATCGTTTTTTTCATGATGGTTGTTTTTTTATCACAAGGATTATTCGTTGAATATTGTGTCGGCTCTTTCCCGGGTAACGCCTTTGGCGAGGAACCGTTCAAAGCGCATGCCGAAATGGCTCCATTTGTATTCTGCCACCACAAAGTACCCGTTGCCCGTGGTTTCCAAACTTCTTATCTTTCCGTCTTTCAGGCGAAAGTCGTGCAGCGTTCCGCCCAGTCGGCTTCCCATCCAAAGCGGCCGCACTCTGCCCCGAAAATTCTTGAAGATGAAAATCCTCCTTCCTTTCTCCTTGAAAAAACGGGTGGCTTTCACCACGCCCACAATGGCTTCATCGGTCTCGTCGCCGTTCACGTCGCCCGTGCAGAAGCGGTAGATGGGGAAGGGCAGTATCCATTTTTCGCAAGTAGAGTCGGTGGTCAGTGTCAGGTGGTACAGGCTGTCGTTCACTTGTTCCAGCCCAAAAGTCTGCGCCCTGCCGTGGACGGTTGTCAGGCCTGCTGCGATGACCACGGCGAGCAGCCTACAGCAGACTCTTGATTTCGGCATCCAGATCCTCTATTTGCACGTCGCGCCTGTGCAGCGAGTTGTTCTTGTCTATGATGAAGAACGTAGGTATGTTCTGCACGTTGTAGCGCAGCATCAGTTCCGATTCGATGCCCTTCGGGTCGCGCACGCTGATCCATGGCAGGGCGGCCGTTTGCTGTTTCCAGAAGTGCTCGTCGGGATCTACCGCCACCTGGTAAATCTCGAAGCCCCGGGCATGATATTTGTTGTAGAGTTCTCTGAGCTTCATGATTCGCCGGGTGGATTCCTTGGTGGCAAAGGCGTGGAAATCCAGCATCACCACCTTTTCCTTCAGGTCGGTCAGTTGTCGTGTTCTTCCCTTGTTGTCCTCGAGGGCAATGTTGATGATTCCGTCGGCCGATACCTTGCTCATTTCTATTTGCGCGTTCCGCTTGCTTTGAATGATGCGCACGTTTTTCATGCCCTCTATGGCAATGTTGTGCAGGTTTTGCCCCCTCAGGGCGTGGGGATAATAGGTGTCCCAGCTCGTTGCCACAGCGGCAAACGCCTTGATGTCCTCCTTGTTTTCGCGCGGGTTGAAAATCAGGCCGTTGCCCAATGTCTGGAAAAGGGCAAAGTAGGCGTAGGCCTGCATGGGCTGTTTGTAGATGTAATTCAGCTTGATGTCGGTTTTATAGGCCTCCACTATCTTGTAGATACTGTCTGCCGCCGCCTTCATTCCCAGGCCGGCGTTCTGCTGAATGGCAATGGCGCGGTTCTGCAGGTCAATCTGTTTCAGGGCCAGTTCCTTGATCACCTTGCAGTTGTTCGACCCCTCCACATCGTAACCTGTGGCCATGGTGGGATACGAAGCCTTCACGGTGACGGTCTCGGTAGAATCGATGCTCAGGTTGATGATTTGGTTGGCAATGCGCAGGCGGTAGAACTCCGGGGCCTCGGTGGCGTTTTCCGAGAAACTGAATCCGCCGTCGCCGCCGAGTTTCACCGAGTCCTTTACCACCGGCCCGTCCAGACTGATGTTCTCGAAATAGAGTGTCGAGTCCTTGGCATCGCTGATGTTTCCCGTCACCTTGAATTTCTTTTCGTTGCAGGCGGTAAATGCCAATACAGCCACCGTCATGGCTGCCGCCGAAAAATATCTTGCTATGTTTCTTTTCATTGTCATAGATTCCACAAAACTTTAAATGTTGTTCAAATAGCGATGAAATGCTCATCAATTGATTGCAAAATTAAGGTAAATTGCTTGAATAACAAAATATATGCCATAGAAAATTGAGGCATACGAGGCACAATTGCGCTCCGGTGCAGCGAAACACCTTTTTTGAATGAATATGTAGGAACAGGATGGCGTGCCGTTGTCTGCCATCCCCGTGCGGCATGGGAAAAGCGGCTTAAAACCGCCCGATTTTAACATAAAAGACGGTGTCTTTTTCAAAAAAGTCTTTTGGGTTGGCCAACAGACGATTTTGGGGCATTTTTCAACTTACTGATTGTCAGTACTTTCTGTTTTTCGCTCCAGACGATGGCTGGCAACCGATGATGCGTTGCCTTCTTTCGGATGATGCGTTGGAGGGCGATGGGTGCATCCTTGTGCCGCAAGGCATCATGGATGGGCGCGCAGCGGATGGCGCATTGCCTTTCAATGTATCATCCGTTGAAAACCCGCTGATTTTGAACTGGCGGCGAAAACTTGTTCCTTTTCCAACGGATGATGTTTTGAAAATCTGGTTTGTGCAAAATCCCGACAGAAAAAAAACAAGGCCGGTTTAAGGGTCGGTAACATATTTTTGCAGATGGAGTCTCCATATTTATACGTCTCTTTCTGCATATATTTGCGGGCGACGGCAAGGAAGCGGCCCCTGTCCATTATTTGTTAATTGATTGTAAAAAAACGGTGCATAGATGCGCCAAGGCATTTATTTTTCGTAAGTTTGTCAACCGGTTGGTGGCCCGTCCATGACGGCCATCCGAAATACAGAAGCATGATGAAACATCCTTTATTGTTTAGTTTGCTGCTCAGCATGGCCGTTTTTGAAGGTCGTGCGCAGCATTTCGAGAATGTGTATCCCACTCCGCAGCGCATTGTGGAAGAAGAGGAGAGTATGCAAATACCCAAGTCGGTGAGTTTCGTTTATGACCCGTTGCTGGAAGGCACCTATCCGGTGGAAAGTCTGAAAGGCTGGCTGGGAAAAGGCAGGGACAACGGCAAGGTAAGCGTGATAATGGGCGTGATGGGCGACCAAGAAGTGGCTCCGTTTGCCAGAAGGATTCCCCGCGAGGCCGACGGCTATTTTCTTTCGGTGGCATCCGACCGCATTGTGCTGGCGGGCAACGACCGCCGGGGACTGTTCTATGCCGTGCAGACCCTCATGCAGTCGGCCGAAAACGGACGGTTGCCCAAGGGCGAGGTGGTTGACTATCCCGATGTGGTGTATCGCGGCGTGGTGGAAGGATTCTACGGTACACCGTGGAGCTTCCAGAACCGCCTGAACCAGCTTGACTTCTACGGCAGGCACAAACTCAACGTATATATCTACGGGCCGAAAGACGATCCCTACCACAGCGTGCCCGACTGGCGCAAGCCCTATCCCGAAAAGGAGGCGGCACAGCTGAAGGCGCTGGTGGAAAGGGCCAACCGAAACGGCGTGATGTTCTATTGGGCCATCCATCCCGGGCAGGACATCCAGTGGAACGATGCCGACCGCCGTGCGCTCATGGCCAAATTGGAGAGTGTGTATCAGCTGGGCGTGCGCGCCTTTGCCGTGTTCTTCGACGACATTTCGGGCGAGGGCACCAAGGCAGAGAAGCAGGCAGAACTGCTCAACTACATCGACAATGAGTTTGTCAAGGCGAAAGGCGATGTGGCCTCCTTGCTGATGTGCCCCACCGAGTACAACCGCAGTTGGGCGAACATAGAGGGAGGCTATCTGCCCACGCTGGGCAATCGGCTGAACGATGGTATCGAAATCATGTGGACGGGCAACAAGGTGGTGGCCTGCATCGAGAAGAAAGACGTGGAATGGATCAACGAGCACATCAGGCGCAACGCTTACGTCTGGTGGAATTTCCCTGTCTCCGACTATGTGCGCGACCATCTGCTGCTGGGGCCGGTCTATGGAAATGCTACCGATATCAGGGACGATGTTTCGGGGTTTCTTTCCAACCCGATGGAACATGCCGAAGCGTCGAAAATTGCGCTGAGCAGCGTGGCCGACTATACCTGGAACATGGCGAAATACGACAGTGCCCGTTCGTGGCAGCACGGCTTGAAGAGCACCCTGCCCGATGAGGCCGAGGCATTGGGCGTTTTTGCCCGGCACAGTTCCGACTTGGGGAAAAACGACCATGGGTTCCGCCGCAACGAAAGCGAGAACATTGCCGAGGCGCTTGGCCTGTGGGAGACTACGGGAGGAAGAGACAAGGAGGCCGTTGCAAAGGTAAGGCAGGAATGCGACCTGCTGGGAAAGGCTTGCGACCGGCTGCTGGCCAGCAAGTCGAACCCCGATTTGATAGAAGAAATGCGCCCATGGGTAAGAATGGGCAAGTTGGTGGCCGAATACGGACTGGGCGTGGCCGACCTGCAGAAGGCGGCAGACAAGGGGCGGCAGCGGAAGTTCGAGGCGGAATACCGCCGCGTGCGTGCCTTGCAGGCGCAGATGCAGCAGTTGGACAGTACCGAAAACCAGAACCGCTACCAGCCCGGCGTGAAGGTGGGAAGCCTTGCCCTGGTGCCAAGGCTGAATGCGGTGTTTGCCCGTTTGGTGAAGGAGTATAACGCAAAAAACGGCAAGAGCTTGGGTTGCTGATGCCGTTTTCCTATCGGTGCCGTTGCTGCACGGCCATGGAATGCGTGAAAGAAAGTGGCTATTTTACGGCCACTTTCTTTTTGTCTATGAGATAGATGCCTTTGGAAAGCCCTTTCGAGGCCTCGGCCCTGTTCACGTTTTTCTTCATGCAAATGCCCGTCAGACTGTAGGTCGACACCTGGTCGCCGTTGCTTTCGTCTTTGTCTGTGTGGGCAATGCCTGTGCCGGCTCCCGATATCAACACGTCGGTTCCGTCGGCAGCGGCGGCCTTGAGAACAGGCTCGGTGCCGTTGAGGGCTTTCATCACCTGGGCGGGGATGGTGAAAGTGTGGGTGTTGGCAATGTAAACCAGTTGGCCCTTGCCGTTGTAAACCTTGTAGCCCATGGTGCCGGCCTTGGCGTCTTTCAATACAATTTTCAGACTTCCGTCCGGCTGGGCATATTTGTTGGCAAGTGAGGCGCCGGCCGATTTGAAGTTTTCTGCCTTGAAATCTTCCCATTGTCCCACATCGCCCATCTTGCCTATGGCCACCTCATCGTCGTAATTCTCGCGTGTGGCACCGGCCGGTGCACCCTCATACGTTGCCGCGCTCTTGCGGATGTGGTCGTCGATGAACATGATGTTGCCCAGCGGTTTTCCATACGAGCGGATTTTCTGCAGGGCTTCGTCGATGTCAGCTTGGGAAGCTGTGAGATAGTGCTCGCCGTAGTCGTCCACCAAAAGGTTGGTGCATGGCACGAAGAAACCATATACCTCGAACAGTTCGGAGAGGTCGGCTTTGGCGGCTTCGCTGCATTTCACGGCAAATTTCAGGTATTCGTCGCGCCCGTTGATGTTTCTGTCTCTCGACATGGGGTCGCTGCTCAGAAGTTCGAAGAACGTCTGGTAGAATCGCGTGTCGTGTCCGGCAGCGTGGAAATACAGCCATAGTTTGTAGTATAATTGGGTCTTGCTCCAAATGTCATAGTGCGCCCAATGCTTTCCGGCAACAAATTGCTGGGCAATCGACAGGCTGCTTCCGTTGCCTCGGCTGGTGAATTTTCCCTGGTTGAAGACCGCAACGTTGGAGAACAGGTTGTTGGAAACCTCTGTGCTTCCGGCCATGTTGATGTACATTTGGTGGTTGTGTCCGAACTCGTGGGCCGGTCCCCAAATGGCTCCGCCTTGCTTCATTTCGTCGTAGTTCATCACGCTTGCCAATGTGCCTTCTTCATAATAGGTGCCGTAGGTGGTGGCATACATGTAGGAATGGTCAACGCTGGTGGCGTTGAGCACGCAGTTGCAGCGGTCTGCCCATTTGGCCTCCAGTCCCATCAAGTCTTCTTGGCTGCTGACAATGCTTTCCCAAATTTCCAGCAGCCCTTTCATGTGTACGGGGCAGGCAGCCTTCACCTTCTGGCTGTTCATGTTGAAAACGATGGACTTGGTCTTGAGGTTCACGGCCTTGGCTGTGAGCAGTCCGTCGCTTTGCAGGGTGGTCCAGGTTTCGTCTGTATCGTTCTTGGTCAGGTCG
The DNA here is from genome assembly GCA_022773395.1 of Prevotella sp. Classification (GTDB taxonomy): domain Bacteria; phylum Bacteroidota; class Bacteroidia; order Bacteroidales; family Bacteroidaceae; genus Prevotella. The sequence goes on along the minus strand of JALFBL010000055.1, from coordinate 34,465 downwards.
AAATAGCCGTTCACGCTTCCGCCTTCAATGTGGATCTTGATTGCCGGGAAATCGGCGAGACGTTTGCCTGTGTCGTAGGTATCGGCAATATAGCGTATGTAGAGATTGGCTTCATCGTTCAAGGCCATGATGTTCAGGCCCTTTTTCAGCGGCGTTTTCTGTCCGGTTGCACTGCCGGTTGCTATGGCCTCGATTTCGAGCGAGGCATGTTGGGGCACGTCCCGGCCAACGAAAACGAAGATGTTGTTCTTGCTCTTGGCGGTGATGCCTGTGGGGTTGGTCATGTTGCCCATGTGGTAGCCCACGCCCACTCTGCTTCCCCATACGGTGTTGTCGCTGTAGGGTTTGTACTCCGCAATGCGGAAACGTTGCTCCCAGTTGGTGCCGCTATGGTAGGATGCCCAGCTGTTGTTCTTGATTTTGAGGACGATGGCCTGCAGAGGACCGGGCAGTCCGTCGCCGTTCATTTCCGCGGTGATGGCTGCATCGTCTTTTTGTGCGTAGGTTTCGTTGAGCTTTGTGCAGGCTTCGTCAGAAAAATACTTCCTCAGTTTGGCAGAAAAGGTGTCTGCGTTGCCGATGAGCGAAACGTATTCCTGGTATTCGCTGCGAGACCGGGCAAGTGCCGTTTCGTTGACAGTGACCTCTTGGAAAGTCCAGAGATTTCCGTCGCTGCCTACGTACCACCCTACGGGCTGATACGATTGCGACTCCGCACAGTGGATGCCCACGCCGTTGTCATCTGCCATTTCGAAGAGCAAGGTGTAGGGGTCGCTTGTGTTTTCAATGATGCCGAACCCTCCGTTGCTGTTCGTGCCGGTGGTGTAGGGAACGCTATATGCGCCCGACTGCTTTTGGATGAATTTTTGGGTGCAGGCGTTCTGCAAGTCGAATTTGGCGCCATTGGCCACCACTTTCCACACCTGTGTGTAGTCGCCGTCGTGCTTTGCCTCTGTCACCATGTTGTGGCCCATGTAGTCGTCTTTCAGCACCCGATTGTACAAATGACTGACAATCCTGTAGTATTTTCCGGCAACGGGGGTCGTGGAACCGTTCAATCGGGCCAGTTGCTCCTTGATGTCTTTGTCGCTGAGAGTGGTGTTTGGGATCATCAGCCATTCCGAAGCGTTGACGGTTCCCTGTTCGGCAGGATGCCATGGCACCACTTTCCATTGTCCGTCGGCATGGCAGCCCCAGTTGTTTTCTTTCTTGTTGGCAATGTCCCAATAGGCGTCCGTACCGGCATAGGTGTGGCGGTAAATGTAGAAATCGGCAGGAGAAATGTCAGTACGGTAAGTCGAGTATGTTTTGTCCTGGACTTGCAGATAGCGTCCTGTCTTCATGTTTTGCAGGGAATAGATGTTGTCTGCTTTGGCGCGGATCAGCCACAGGTCGCTGAAGTCTGTGCTGGGTGCGCTCTGTTCGCGCACGGCCGCCTCGTTGTTGCCTGTCTCGTACATGAACAGCTGGCTGCCGGGTTTTCGCTGCGTGTTGACGATTTGATAGGCTCCGCGTGTGATGATTTGGTTTTCCGAGAGGTGGTTCTCCATGTCCTGGGTCTTTTCCACTTCTTCAAATTTCCATTCGGATGGATGGTTCTTCTCGGAACCGCTTGTCGGGTACCAGCGCACGATGCGCTGTCCGCTTGCCTCGTGCATCGACCATTGGCGGTCGGCCGAATGGAGCAGGTTGTAGCATTCCGCATCCGTGCGATGAGTATTTTTCACGACAAGAAACGTGTAGGGGTTGTTTCCGGTGGGGTATTGGGTTTCGTTTTGGGTCACTTTCTGCACGTAGCGTCCTGTCTGGACATTTCGCAGCGTGTACCCGTTTTCAATCCCCTCCACTTTTTCCAGCAGCCATAGCTGGGAATAGTCGGCGCTGCTGACTGTCGTTGTCGCATTCAATGTGTGGTTGCCTGTATTCTCGAACATCACGTGCGAGGTGTAGCTGGCATTCCAAATACGGTAAATCTTGGCTGTTGACGGCTCGGAAAAACTGGCGGCGCTCGTTGGTAACGCCATCATTGCCATGCACCATAGTGCTGTGAGCCACATTTGTTTAAGTCTTTTCATCGAAATTTGCTTTAATGAATAAATAGTCGTAAAGAAGCCGTTTTCTGCAAACCGGGCTTCAGGTCTCTCTCATAACGGCGGTAAAATTACGAAATTTAATTCGATTTCCATAAAAAAAGAAAATAATTATACTCTTTTTCGTTTGTTCACAATTAAATGGTTATCTTTGCAAACGTTTGGTAAAGAGAAGGTATCGGATTTTTAAGAATGGAAATATCTGTTGGATACGGTAATGTTTCTTTTCCAAGCAAAAGATGTCAAACATACAAGATGTTAGTCAAAACAGTAAGTTTTTAAATTTTTTAGATGAACGTAATTACAAAAACGATTCAATTGGCCGATGGAAGAACCATCAGCATTGAAACCGGGAAAGTGGCAAAACAGACCGACGGGTCAGTAGTTCTCCGCATGAACAACACCGTATTGCTCGCCACTGTTTGTGCCGCAAAGGATGCAGTTCCCGGAACAGATTTCATGCCTTTGCAGGTTGATTACAGAGAGCAGTATGCCGCAGCCGGGCGTTTCCCGGGTGGATTTACAAAGCGTGAAGGCAAAGCAAGCGACAGCGAAGTGCTCACTTCGCGATTGGTGGATCGCGTTTTGCGTCCGCTGTTTCCTTCCAATTATCACGCTGAGGTATTTGTAAACGTCATGCTGCTGTCGGCAGACGGAGTGGATCAACCCGACGCATTGGCCGGCTTTGCTGCTTCAGCCGCTTTGGCTTGTTCAGATATTCCCTTTGAATGCCCGATTTCGGAGGTTCGTGTGGCTCGAGTAGATGGCGAGTATGTCGTGAACCCCACATTCGAGCAGATGAAGAATGCCGATATGGACGTGATGGTGGGGGCTTCGGCCGAAAACATCATGATGGTGGAAGGAGAAATGAAAGAGGTTTCGGAACAGGATATGATCGGCGCTTTGAAAGTGGCCATGGAGGCCATCAGGCCCATGTGCGAACTGCAGGCCGAACTTTCCAAGGAACTGGGTAAGGATGTGAAACGTGAGTATGACCACGAGGTGAACGATGAGGAACTTCGCGAACAGATGAACAGGGAATTGTATCAGCCGGCTTACGACATCACGAAACAGGCACTGGAGAAACATGCCCGACAGGACGCTTTCGATAAGATTCTCGCCGATTTCAAGGAGGCTTATGCTGCGGCGCATGCCGACATGGAGGCCGGTGAGTTGGAGGAGAAGAGCGAGATGATGGACCGTTACTACCATGATGTGATGCGCGATGCCATGCGCCGCTGCATCCTGGATGAGGGAATCCGTCTTGATGGCCGGAAAACCGATGAAATCCGCCCCATCTGGTGCGAGGCATCTCCGCTGCCAATGCCGCACGGAAGTGCGCTCTTCACCCGTGGAGAGACCCAGTCGCTGACCACCTGTACGCTGGGAACAAAACTCGACGAGAAGATGATTGACGATGTGCTTGACAAGAGTTACATGCGTTTCTTGTTGCACTACAACTTTCCCCCGTTCTGTACAGGCGAAGCCAAAGGGTCGCGTGGAGTGGGGCGTCGTGAAATCGGCCATGGGCATTTGGCTTGGCGCGCATTGAAGGATATGATTCCTTCAGACTTTCCTTATACGGTGCGTTTGGTATCGCAGATTCTTGAAAGCAACGGATCTTCGTCGATGGCAACCGTTTGTGCGGGCACTTTGTCGCTGATGGATGCAGGTGTTCCCATGAAGAAACCCGTTTCGGGCATCGCGATGGGACTGATCAAGAATCCGGGCGAAGACAAGTATGCCGTGCTGAGCGACATTCTCGGCGATGAGGATCACTTGGGCGATATGGACTTCAAGACCACCGGTACGAAGGATGGCTTGACGGCAACGCAGATGGACATCAAGTGCGACGGCTTGAGTTTTGACATCTTGGAAAAGGCATTGATGCAGGCAAAAGCAGGTCGTGAGCATATTCTGGGCAAGATGGTTGACACCATTGCTGAGCCTCGTGCTGAACTGAAACCGCACGTGCCGCGCATTGAGGCATTCGAGATTCCGAAGGAATTTATCGGTGCTGTCATCGGTCCGGGTGGAAAAATCATCCAGCAGATGCAGGAGGAAACGGGTTCTGTCATCACCATCGACGAGTCGGACGGTGTGGGCAAGGTGCAGGTGAGCGCGCCCGACAAGGAGAGCATCGATGCTGCCATCCGCAAGATTCGCGCTATCGTGGCCATCCCCGAAGTAGGCGAAATCTATGAAGGAACCGTCCGTTCCATCATGCCTTACGGCTGTTTCGTGGAAATTATGCCGGGCAAGGACGGATTGCTGCACATCAGCGAGATGGACTGGAAACGTTTGGAGACCGTGGAGGAAACGGGTTTGAAGGAAGGTGACAAAATTACGGTGAAGTTGCTTGAAATCGACCCGAAGACAGGTAAATACAAGTTGTCTCACCGTTGCCTGATTCCAAAGCCCGAAGGATATGTGGAGCGTGAGCGCCGTCCACGTCCCGACCGCAACGGAGGCGAGCGTCGCCAGCGTCCCGACCGTAATGGTGGTGAACGCCGTCCGCGTCCCGACCGCAATGGAGGTGAGCGTGGTTCACATTCTGAAAACCATTCCAGCAACGCCGGAGAGAATCAGGGAAATCCGGCGGAGCACGAGCCGAAGGACTTCAACGACTCGCTCGACCACATGGGATTCTAAATTCCGCCGGCAGAGTTTGTATATCTCTCAAAAGACATCCGGAATCGATTTCATGCAGAATTGATATGAGCCCCGAAAGTTAGACAAAAACTTTCGGGGCTTTTTTCTGATTCCAGGCGCGCTTTCGCGAGGTTGCGGAATACTTCATCTTTTATCCGATTGAATCCTATCCGGTCAAACGTACGGTTCAGAATCAAGTCGCAGCCGTTGGGAAGGATAAATGTGCAAAGATGAACTGCATTTTCCATATCATGCCTGGAGACCCTGATCAACATAGAGTCATTTCCCGTTTATGTTTCTTTAACGCGCTGTGGTAACATTTGTGACCAAAGAGGAGCAGGACAACCCGCTACCTTTGCACCACAAACATATCATTAAAAAATAAAGACGTTATGGATTACAAGATGTTCTGCTTTCAGTGTCAGGAAACTGCCAAGGGTACGGGCTGTACCTTAAAGGGCGTTTGCGGTAAGTTGCCACAAACTTCCAAGTATATGGATCTTTTGCTCAGCATTGTACGTGCTGTCGGCACCATCGACCACGAACTGTACAACGCGGGGGTGGAGACCGGCGAGAAAGTAGGTGACTTCGTGGTTGATGCCTTGTTCTCGACCATTACCAATGCCAACTTCGACGACCAGTCGCTGCTGGCACGCGTGGAGCAAGGCGTGGCCATGAAGAAAGAATTGCTGTCATTGGCACGGGACAGGGGCGTGAAGATTCCGAACTACAACGAAGTGGCATGGAACGGCAACAAGAGCGACTACGATGCCGAGGGCGAACGCGAGGGAATCTTGCGCAACGAAAACGAGGATTTGCGCTCGCTGAAAGAACTCACCGTGTTGGGACTGAAGGGCATTGCCGCCTATTACGAACACGCTGCACGCTTGGGCTACCGCAACCAGGAAATCATCCGCTTCATGAGCAAGGCGCTGGCCATCGTCACCAATCCCGGTGCCGACATGGACACATTGCTCGATACGGTGCTTGAAACCGGAAAATGGGGCGTTGACGTGATGGCACTGCTCGATAAGGCGAACACCACCACTTACGGACACCCTGAAATCACGAAAGTGAACATCGGTGTAAAGAAAAACCCGGGCATCCTGATCAGCGGCCACGACCTGCACGACATAGAAGACCTGCTCAAGCAGACCGAAGGCACGGGAATCGATGTTTACACGCACGGCGAGATGCTGCCGGCCCACTATTACCCCAAACTGAAAAAATACAGACATCTTGCTGGCAACTATGGCAATGCGTGGTGGAAACAAAAAGAGGAATTCTCCACTTTTAACGGTCCTGTCGTTTTCACGACCAACTGCATTGTTCCACCGCTGCCCAACGCCAACTACAAAGAACGCGTATATACGATGAACGCAACGGGCTATCCCGGATGGAAGCACATTGAAACAGGGGCAGACGGGCACAAGGATTTCTCAGAAGTCATTGCGATGGCCAAAACCTGTGACGCACCCACGGAAATCGAAACGGGAGAAATCGTGGGCGGATTCGCTCACAATCAGGTTTTCGCTCTGGCAGACAAAATTGTGGAGGCAGTGAAGAGCGGTGCCATCCGCAAGTTTGTTGTGATGGGCGGCTGTGACGGGCGCATGAAGAACCGCACCTACTACACCGAGTTTGCACAGCAATTGCCCAACGATGTGGTGATTCTGACCTCGGGATGTGCCAAGTACAAATACAACAAATTGAACCTGGGCGACATCAACGGCATTCCGCGCGTGCTGGATGCCGGTCAGTGCAACGACTCCTACACATGGGCTGTTGTGGCATTGAAACTGAAAGAAATCTTCGGCACTGCCGACATCAACGACCTGCCCATCGCATTCAACATTGCCTGGTACGAACAGAAAGCGGTCATCGTTCTCTTGGCATTGCTCAGTCTGGGCATCAAGAACATCCACATCGGCCCGTCGCTCCCGGCGTTTGTTTCTCCTGCCGTGCTGAAAGTGCTCGTGGAGAATTTTGGTCTGGCTGGCATCACCACCGTTGAGGAAGATCTGAAGACAATGATAGGATAAAATAAAGGTGAAGGGTAAAACAGAAGGATAACAAGGCTACCACTAAAACAAGTCACTAAAAAAGCAGGGGCTGCTGCGAAGGTGTAAAATCTCCTTGCGCTGGCAGCCCCTTCCGTTTCGTGTATTTCAGCATGCAGCCCCCGAATTGTCCGGTTATTTGAGACAATTCGGAACGGCAGCCTTGATGCGTTCTTTCGCTACTTCGGGGCGCATGGACTCTGACGGGTCGGCTCCTTCTGGATTGATGCACAGCACATCGCTGAATCCCGCTCTGAGCAGTAGTTCCCGCTCTTTCACCTTCCCTGCCAAGAGCACCACAGGCACATTCTGCCGTTGCGCCCGCTGCAACACCACAGCAGGCAGCTTGCCCATCAACGTCTGTGCGTCGGCACTTCCTTCGCCAGTAAGGATACCGTCCACGTCTTTTATCTGCTCGTCGAAGTTCACCTTATTTAATAATAGGTGTGCGCCCGACTGCGCTTCAGCCCCCAAATACTGCATGAACGCATAGCCCAGGCCACCGGCCGCCCCTGCTCCAGGCTGCTGCGAACGGTCGAAGCCGAAATGGCGGGCAGAGATGTCGGCAAACTTCTTGGCTCGGCTGTCCAGCAGTTCCACTTGTTCGGGCGTGGCTCCCTTCTGCGGAGCATACACGTGGGCTGCCCCGTTTTCGCCATACAGCGGATTGTTCACGTCGGAAGCCAGCGTGAAGGAAAGTTCTTTGAAAAGGCCAGCCACATCTTTCCAGTGGCTATCCCCGCGACTTCCGAAGATATCTGTCAAGGCCCGGAGCATACCAATACCACAATCGCTCGTGGCACTTCCCCCCAAGCCGATGATGAACTTCTGGCAACCCCTTTTCACGGCATCGGCCAACAACTCGCCCACCCCATAGGTAGTGGCCACAAGCGGACGATGCTCCTCCTCGTTCAGAAGTGCCAGCCCACAGGCCTTTGCCGTTTCTATAACGGCCGTTTTTACGGTGTTGCTCCCATCTTGACTGGCAGAGCAGGCACCATTTTCACAAAGTCCTTCCACCACAATGCCATAGGAAGCAGTGATGCTGCGCATCAGGGCATCGTGAGAATCTACCGTAACCGTCTGGCCCTTCATCGCTGCCACGAATGCCTCCAGCATTCCATCGCCGCCATCCGACACAGGGATGGACACAATCTGAGCATCCTTGCAACAGGAATGTATTGCCTCGGCGGCTGCTTGCTCCGCCTCGGCAGACGACAGACAGCCTTTAAAAGAATCAATTGCCAACAGGTACTTCATAGAATGAATGATTGAAAAACATAATTGTCCAAGACGGAAAACAGGCCGTCTTCTGTTCTCAAGTGCACCACAAATATACAAATAATTCGCCATAGCCCAAGGTCTGGTATCACTATTTATGCAGATTTTTTCACATTACAGCAAAATTTTGAATATTTATTTGTCAATATTAAAAAAATATCCGTATTTTTGCAACCACGTTGAAAACGGCCAACAATCATTTACTATTGTCAGGGGTAGAACGATTTCCCGTAAAAAATTAAATATACTCAGTTTACATGTCTGATTACATATTTTTTGAACATAACTGGCAGATTATGAGCAACAGTCTGCTATTTCTTCCAAAGGACAGCCAAAAACCGGTTGCCAAGTCTTTTACGGGGCTTTCCGACAGCGGTATTTTCCTTAAAAAACGAACAACAATCAGTAAAGACTGTGAATATATCTGTAGAAAGATACTATTATTTTTTCAAAACAATCAAAATTCATTAAACTTCGATTTATGAAAAGAATCCTTAAAAAACTTTTGTTTGCCGTGTGTATCGGAACGACCACAATGGCAGGGGCACAAAACGCCTCGACAATTTCCAAACCTGAAAGGAGCAGGCAAAATGCTTTCAAAAGCAAAGAGAAGACCGCAGACCCAAGAGGTATTTTAATGTATGGCGCTACCGTCATCGATGAAACCAACCCCAAAAACTATGTTAGTTTCTACAGCAACGAAAATGGTGATATCAACCGACTGTGGACCATCGACAAAGATTGGGATAAGAACTACAACGTGATGGGCATCCGCTCTGGCGTATGGTATAAGGATGCTTACTATGCCTATAGAGCCAACATGTACACCGGGCACGAAGAATATCTTGAGGCGTTCGTCAAAGTGGACTTCGCAAAAAAGGAAGTGACGGAAATCTATAAGCCTGAGGGTGCCTATCCTGGTGAAGGCGTGCCATGGGAGTTTATCTACGACATGACCCTTGACCCAAGCACCGAAACAGCCTATGGCATAGGGCAGCTGGTGAAGCCGAACGACCCCAACCCTTATTCGGCTCTCTACACCGTTAACCTGTCGAACGGAGGCTTGCAGAAAATTGCCGAACTCGATTTTTATGCCTTTGCATTGGCAAGCGACTATGACGGTAAACTGTATGCCATGAGAAGTGCCTATAACTTCACGACAAACCGCTTTGACCAATTAGAATTGGTAAGGCTCGATCCGAAGAACGGCTACAAGGTGATTGAATCGGAAACAAAGGTTCTGGAATATGACGGAAAGATAATTGAACCGGTGCTGTTCCATTCTATGGAGTTCGACCACAACTCGGGCGAACTTTATTACGTGGTGGCAGGGCAGACGTTTTTCCAGCGACTGATGAAAGTAGATGTTAATACCGGCCATTGCCAAGAGGTGAGAAGCTTAGGCAAAAACTTGATTGTGGGACTGGCCATTCCCTACGAAGGAGCAGACTCGAAGGAGGCTGCCGGAAAGGTGACAGACTTGACATGCACCACGGGTGAAGAAGGGAAATTGGAAGCGATGCTTTCCTGGAAAAACCCAACCATGAGCTGGAAGGCCGGTGCACTGAAAGAACTGAAAACCGTGACTGTGAGCCGAGGCACACGAAACAATGTGGTGGCAACACTCCAGGCCACAGGGGTGGGCATGGAACAGACATGGACAGATGCCCAGCCCACCAACGGTTTCAACACGTATTACCTGACGACCTATCGCATAGAAAATGAAAAAGGACTCACCGACAGCATCACCGTGTTCGTGGGTAGAGATGTTCCGGGCATGCCCATGGACTTGAAACTGGAAGCAAGCGGAAAAAAAGGAACCCTGACATGGAAAGCACCCGAAAAGGGCATGAACGGAGCATGGTTTGACAGGACAACATTGGCATATCGTGTGGTTCGACAACCGGGAAATGTCACTGTGAAGGAAAGTACAACCGAAACCACATTTACAGAAGAACTGGAAGAGCGCAAGGGATATTCCTATGAGGTGACCGCTGTCAACAGCGATGGGGAAAGCGAAAAATCCGTATCGAACACAGTGGCTTTCGGAGCTTCGATAAAGATTCCTTATACTACATCACTCCGCACGCTTGACGAATTCAACCTCTGGACTCCGGTCAACAAGAACAACGATGAGGAAACATGGAAGTGGCTTGAACTGGAAAGCTGGCCTCTCTACGAAGGAACATGGTGTGCAAATCAGGCAGACGACTACTTTGTTTCGCCCCCACTGCACTTTGAAAAAGGCAAAGAATATCTGATAAAATACAAGTATATGTCTGCGCCTTATAAAGATACAAAAGAACGCTTGGGCATTGCCGTGGGAACAAAAATAGACGGCAGCGACTTCAAAGATGTTCACATGCGCAGCGACATACACACCATTCAGGCCGTTTTGGACGACAAATGTACGTTCAAGTCGGACATGGAAGGACAAGGCTATGCTGCCTTCCACGTAACATCCGACCCGGAACAGGGATGGATCCGCGTGTCGGACTTCTCTATCCGCGAATATTCTGACAAGGATCTTGCCGTGACCAACATGACCGGCAACACATTCGTGAATGAAGGCGAACAGTCAATCATGAATGTCACTGTGTTCAACAACGGAAAGAGTACGGTGGACAACTATACCGTAAAACTGCTGAATGCTGATACGAAAGAGGAAATTGCAGAAATGGAAGGTCTCCCTGTAGAGGCTGAGAAAAGCGAGGTGATTCCAGTTATCTGGATGCCTGAGAAACAGGGAACTGTGAACTTGGTGGCAAAAGTAATGCTCGATGGCGACACATATCCCGATGACAATCTGCTGGCAATTCCTGTTCCTGTCACCATCCAAGAAGCAGGCGCACCCAAATGGATTACGCTCAACACACGCGACCAGGACGGATGGATATTGCCCTTCTACCTGTCGTTCTACTACAATCAAAATCAAGTGCTGTATTTGGCTCAGGAACTTCAGAACATGAAGAACATAGACATTGTGGGAATACAATTCGCGTATGACGGAAAGGCCGGTGGAGAAGATCTGCTCGACATCCCTGTTTCTGTGGGACTGATGAATACAGACCTGACCACGCTTACACCGGGCGATTTCGCAACGACCGGATGGACAGACGTGTTTGACGGAAAGATAAGCGTTGACGGAACGACCAAGGACTGTTTGCTGACCATTCTTTTCGACAAGGCGTTCGACTATACCGGAGGCAACTTGTTTGTGAAACTCGAGAAGAAAGGTTCGCAGACGGCAGCCAATGACGCGAACCATCCGCAGTGGCACTTCGTAACGGTCAACACAGGAGAAATCAGAAGAGCTTTGACATACAGAAGCACGTCTTCTACCCAGCCCGACCTGGATGCCGTAGGCACAGCCTGGTACATCCCGTTTGCACGCATTGCGTACAAGGAAAAGAACAGCACCGACATCAAGACCATCAGTACAATGACGAATCCTGCGCAACTCATCGGGCGCACCATCTATTTGCAGAAGACTTGCGACAAGGTGCGGCTTGTGTCAACATCAGGCACCGTTGTTTCCCAAGGCACAAAGGTTTCTGAATTGAATGTGGAAAATGTGGAAAACGGTATCTACCTGCTGCACATCACGACCGATGGCAAGGACAATACCGTAAAGATGACCATCAAATAATTGAAAAAGGAAACGAGGAGTATGCTGGCATATACCATGTACTGGCATACTCCTTGTCTTTTTCTTTTCCGAGAAAGGGTGTAAAGCGAAAAATAGCAGCACGCCTTGGCAACTCATTACATAACGACAATACCAGATTCTATGAAGAAAACTTTATTCGCTGCATTTCTGCTGGCTTGCACAGCAGCCGTACATGCGCAAAACAGTTTGAACGTTGGCTACTGTGGAGGGAAATCGACAGAGGAGGCCACCATGAAAATTGAGGGGGCAAACTGGGTGGAAGGAGCCATTTACCTGCCTGCCGAAAAGATGAAGGCTTATACCGGAGCGGAAATGACATCGATACGTGTGGCTCTGGCCAACAGGATAGGACTCGACACGCTGAAAGTATGGGTAAGGTCAGCACTCGACGAACAGAACATGGCTGAGGGGACAATTACAACCAAGACCTCGAATGCCATCAAACAAGGCTGGAATGAAATCGCCTTGAACAAACCTTATGCCATCAAAGAGGGAGAAGGCATTTATGTGGGCTTTTCATTCTATCAGAGAAAGACAGCCAATCCTATGTCTATCCTGAAAATGGCATTCCCGAACGCATTTTTTCTACACAAGACCCCAAACTCTCTTTGGGAAGACATGCACGAGAAAGGCATGTTGAGCGTAGAAGCGGTGATAAAGGGAGACGCCTTGCCGGAATATGACCTTGCGCTGATCAACGCCACCATAAAAGCCGGAAGCAATGGACTTTCCATGAAAGCCTCGATTTACAACGCAGGACTGAAATCCGTAAAGGGTTTTGATTTGACTACCACTGTTCAAGGCATGGCAGATGGCCACTCCAAGCATTTTGAAATGGAACTGTTGCCCAAGCAAGTGGTTGATGTGGATTATCCCCTTCCTTTTAACGGTACTGAGGCAAGTCTCACAGTGCCTGCCAATCTCAGCATTTCCGCTTTGCAGGATGTGACAGATGCCAATCGTGCCAACAATGAACTGAAGGCTTCTTTTTCTTTCACGAAAAAAGTACTGCTCGAAGAATTTACAAGCGTTTACTGCGGCAACTGTCCTGTCATGGCATATTACATAGAAGAGGCACTGAAAGACGAAAAATACAACGGCAACGCTTTTGTGGCATGCCATCACTCGGGCTACCGCTACGACAGGTTCACAAATCAGGCCGACAAAGAGTATGAATGGTTCTACAACAATAACGGTTCGACTTCTGCCCCTGGGCTGATGTCCAACCGCATGCCTGTTTCCATAACTGCAGGGGGGATGTCACCCGTGTGGATTGCCTCTTCGGTAACGGACGTGAAAGAGGTGATGAACAGGCAAATGGCAAGCGACACCTATGCCGCATTTACAAAACTCAAAGGAACGTACAATGAAGGGGAGGGCACTTTAGAGATAAGCCTTGGCGGCGTGAGGAGCAAGGTGTTCTGCGACAGTCCGGCACGCATTACCGTTTATCTTACAGAAGACGGCATAGACGGAAGCGACCAGGCGAACTATCGTCCCAATGAGGTTTATCCCAACGGAACATATAAGCACAATCATGTGGTAAGAGCCTACAATTCCACTTGGGGCGAAATCATTGACTGGAAGAATGATGCATTTGACTATACGGTCACATTCCCCATCAGCAACGACTGGGTAAAGAATCGGCTGAAAGTAATTGCCTTTATCAGTGCCTACGATGCAACAGACCCTGGAAACTGCCGTATTGAAAATGTGGACGGGCTGTCGTTCCAACAACTCACCGGAGTGGAAACGGTGCACGGCAACACCTTGCACGGCAACAGCCAGTTTTACTCACTCAGCGGTGTGAAAATGCCATCTGCCGATCAGGTGCACGGAGTGCTGATTGTCAAGGAAAAGACAGCCAACGGCAGTGTTGTTACAAGAAAAATAATCAAATAAAGCATCTTTAATTTATGAAATACAGGAATAGAATTTGTCTGCTTGCAGTCGTCATCGCATATACAATTTCTTCCATGGCTGCGCCACGGAGCGAAGAGCAGATCAAGGCTGCAGCCCAAGAATTTTTCAGCAAGAACGGCGGGCAATACTTCAAGGCCAAAGGAATCTCCAACCCAAAGCTGGCGGTTCTGGAAAAGAACAAGGCTACACGTGTCTATGGATATGATGCCGGAGGATTTGTCGTTGTTTCTACCGACGATGTCATGCCGGAGATTCTCGGTTATAGCGACTCGCGGTTCACTTCTTCCAAAAACAATCCCGCATTCCAATGGTGGCTCAATGCCGTAGAAGAAATCGGAAAGGAAAGGGCTGTCCGCCAACAGAAAGCGAAAACGGTATTGCCCGACAACCCTTATCCAAAAAAAGTACCCGCACTTTTAACTTGCGAGTGGGGACAGGAAATGCCTTTCAACAATTTGTGCCCTATGGGAACGAGCAGCGGCATCGGAGGATGGCAGGGCTATACAGACACAGGACGAACACTGTCGGGCTGTGTGGCCACGGCATTGGCTCAAATCATGTACTATCACCAATATCCCAAAAGTGGAACAGGTACTTATCAAGTGGAAGTGAACCAAAAAGGGGAAAAGCGATCCACATTGAAATACGATTATGAAACCACCATATTCGATTACGACAACATGAAAGACACGTATTCATCGGGAACCTACACGCCTGCCCAGGCATTTGCCGTGGCCAACCTGATGGTGGCGTGCGGCGTGACATGCGACATGAATTACGCCACCGACGGTTCCGGTGCCTATTCGGAAAAAGTTGTGGGAGGACTCGTCCGCAATTTTGGGTTCAGCGACGGAGAGGTTGTCTTCAAAGTGCGTGATGCAAACATGGACGAAGAAGTATGGATGAATCTCATATTTAAAGAATTGAGCGAGAAACGCCCCGTTTTCTATACAGCTGCTGACCACGCGCAACCATTCGGGCATGCTTTCGTCTTGGATGGCTACGATGAAATGGGAAGAGTTCACGTAAATTGGGGATGGAACGGCGACCAGAATGGCTTTTATGATTTGTCCACCCTCATTGTAAGGAATTTCCAATTCTCACGCGAGCAGGACATGTGCATTGGTCTGCACGGAGAAAACATTCAGTTGACGGAGAAAACCGTTGCACTCTCTTCTCCCGGAACACTGTCGGAAGCCATTCCCGAAAAAGACCGCCTGAACGTTTCCACCCTGAAACTGTCAGGAAAAATCAACTCGTCCGACTTGAAAGTGCTCAGAGAGATGGCAGGGCGCGATGCAGAAGGAAAGCACACGAAAGGACATCTGGCAAACCTTGACCTTACCGATGCCTCCATTGTCGTAGGAGGCGATGCCTATCTTTCGCAAGGCGAAGTAAAGTATGCGGTAAAAGCAGAAAACGCATTTCCTGAAAAAACGTTCTACCAGTGCGGCATGCTCAGGGTGCTGAAGATGCCTAAGAATATTGAAAACGTTGAAAACGGTGCCTTTGCCCAATGCCGCCTGCGCGAAGTGGTGTTCGATAAAAGCAAGACAACAAAAATCTGCGTAGAAGACAACCTGATATACAACACCGAAAAAACGGAAATCATCAGTGCTTTGCCCCATGTTGCCGAAGAATTGCACATTGCAAAAGGTGTCAAGGTGCTGCGCCCATATTGCTTTGCAGGCAACAGCGAAATCAAGAAACTGTATGTTCCCTCCTCCATCACATCGCTCGGAGAAGCCGCGCTCTCGCATGCCACTTCGCTCACGGAGATAAAGGTTTACAAGAGAGATGTGCCGGTGGCAGGAGCCGAATGCTTTGACTATCTCCCCTCCACCTTGGTAAAACTTTACGTCATCAGAGGAACGCACGATGCCTTTGCCAATGCCGACCAATGGAAAAATCTTTCAGACTACGACGGGAAAGGCATCGTTGAGTTCGGAACCACGATAAAGGCAAAGAACAATGCCCGCCTGTATGGCGACCCCAACCCCACTTTCAACTGGGAGATAGAGGGCGATTTCGTAAGCGGAACACCGGTGCTCACCTGCGAGGCCGACCCGAAGTCTCCTGTCGGCAACTATGCTATCCGTATCGACTACGGAACCATCGATCCCGATGGAGTGGACTTGAAAAACGGCGTACTGATTGTTTCCCCTGCCCAGCTCAAAGTCATAGCCAACGACTGCGAACGCTTCGAACACGAGGAAAATCCGGAATTTACCATCACCTACCAAGGATTCAAAAACAATGAGGACGAGAACGTGCTGGAGCAGAAACCTGTCGTAACCACCACCGCCACAGCCCAATCGCCTGCAGGAGAATACAAACTGGAGGTGAAAGGAGCCAAAGCCAAGAACTACAACTTTAAATACGTTGCCGGTAAACTGACCATCAAGGTGGGAACGGGCATCGACCATGCAGCCACCAACGGCAAGGCCTTTGATATCTACAACATTCAAGGCCAGAAAATACGGAGCAATGCCCAGACCTTCGACGGACTGAGCAAAGGTGTGTATATTGTCAACGGGAAAAAAGTGGCCGTGAGATAACGGCCTGCAAGGAAAATACATCCTCCAGCCATTGACAACAGCCGCCGCCACAGGATGTTCTGCACACCCCGACAGGATGAGAACACTGAAAAAGGCGGCGGCAAATGATAAATATTTGTAATTATTACTGAAAAATGGGAGCCGATGGCCATCGTATCACGGAAAAAGCATAATTTTGCACACAACAACGACGTATGAAACAAATCATGATCATTGCGGTGTGCATGCTTGCTTTGAGCTGCACCGGAAAAGAAAAGGTACAAAAAGAAAAGGATAAAAAGATGAAAGAAACAGCAGAACTGTATCTCGCAGGGGGATGTTTTTGGGGCACTGAACACTATCTCAAACAAATCAACGGGGTAACGGAAACAGAAACAGGATATGCAAACGGCAACACGAAGAATCCCACGTATGAGGACGTGTGCACCGACGAGACGGGCTTTGCCGAAACGGTGAGGGTGGTTTACAATCCGGAAGTGCTGCCCCTCACGTTGCTCCTTCAATTGTATTTCCGCTGCATCGACCCCACCTCGCTCAACCAGCAGGGGCACGACCGAGGCACGCAATA
The DNA here is from genome assembly GCA_022773395.1 of Prevotella sp. Classification (GTDB taxonomy): domain Bacteria; phylum Bacteroidota; class Bacteroidia; order Bacteroidales; family Bacteroidaceae; genus Prevotella. Next base: position 17,663 of record JALFBL010000055.1, on the reverse strand, counting down.
CCGCACGGGCATCTATTACACGGACAAGGACGACCTGCCCATCATCATTTCGGAAATGAACCGACTGAAGAAGGCCTACGGACAACCGCTTGCCGTGGAGGTAAGCGAACTGAAAAACTTCTACAAGGCGGAGGACTATCACCAGGATTATCTGGACAAGAACCCAAGGGGATACTGTCATCTGCCGCCGGGAATGTTCGACATGGCAAAGAAAGCAAACGCCATCACCAAAGGAATGAAAGAATATGCGAAGCCCGACGAGGCAACGCTGAAAGAGAAACTGACCCCCATTCAATATGAAGTGACACAGCATGCTGCCACCGAACACCCGTTCGACAACGAATATGACGATGAGTTCCGTGAGGGAATCTATGTGGATATTACTACGGGCGAACCGCTGTTCCTGTCAACCGACAAGTTCAATTCGGGCTGCGGATGGCCGGCTTTTTCCAAGCCCATAGACAATCATTTGCTGCAAGAAACCACCGACACGTCGCACGGAATGTTGCGCACGGAAGTGAAAAGCAGGAAGGGTGGCGCACATTTGGGTCATGTATTCACCGACGGCCCTTTGGAAAGCGGCGGTCTGCGCTATTGCATCAACAGTGCATCGCTGCGTTTTATCCCCAAAGAAAATATGGAAAAAGAGGGCTATGGAGCCTATATCGAACTGCTCCGTCCCTTGAGAAAGGATGCCCGCTAAAGCTGTTTTCTACTGGCTCGCATCGTCGAGGGCAATGTTTTTCCCCACGGTATGGCCGGTAGTCCATGCTGCCTGAAGGTTGAAACCGCCTGTAACGGCATCGATGTCGAGCACCTCTCCGGCAAAGAAAAGATGCGGACATGATTTGCTTTCCAATGTATTCAGGTTCACATTGGAGAGCGCAACGCCGCCACAAGTCACGAACTCATCGCGAAACGAGCCTTTGCCCGCCACCTGATAGATGTCGTTGGTGAGCGTTTCTACCAATTTATTGACAGTCTTTTTGCCTGTCTCGCCCCATTTCCTGTCGCTTGGCAAGGCAAGTTTCTCCAACAGATACAGCCACAATCTGCCCGGCAAACCAAACGGATGGATGGTGCCCAATTGTTTTTGCGCATTATTCTTGATGATGGAAGCAAGCATTTCGCCCACCTTGTTCTGGTTGGTTTCATTCACCCAATTCACGGCGATGGCGAAACGATAATCATGCGCTTTCACCCATCGGGCAGCCAACGACGAGAGTTTCAGTATGGCGGGGCCGCTCGCCCCCCAATGCGTGACAAGCAACGCGCCGGAACTTCTGAACTTGGTTTCCGGAATGCTCACCGTCACGGGATCGGCCACGGTTCCCATCAGCGCCTTGAACGAAGGATCGGCCAGATTGAAAGTGAAGAGCGCCGGAACGGGGGGCACCAGTTCATGCCCCATGTCGGCCAAATACTGCAACCCTTCCATGCGTGGCGAACCACCCGTAGCCACTGCCACCCGGCAGAACGTTTCGGAAGCACCCCCAGCCAGTTGCAGGCGCAGGCATCCGTCGTCCAAAGGCTCAATGCCAACGATTTTGCACCCGGTCCGTATCTTCACGCCCAGTGCCTTTGCATGGTCCACCAAGCAGTTGACAATGCTCAGTGCACTTTGCGAACGTGGAAACACACACGCATCGTCTTGCGTCACCAATGTCACACCCCTCGACTCGAACCAGCTGCAGGTATCTTCATGACCGAACGACTTGAACAGCCGCTTCATCAGTTTGTCGCCCCTGGGATAAACCTGTTTCATATCGCTCACGCCCTGAAACGAATTGGTAAGGTTGCAACGTCCCCCACCCGAAATCTCCACCTTTGCCAGCACTTTCCGGCTGCGCTCAAAGATGGTCACTTCAGCGTCAGGGTTATGTTCTTTGGCCGTGATGGCCGCAAAGAATCCCGCAGCCCCTCCTCCTATGATCGCGATGCTCAGCATGCCGTTCTCCGTTCTTTTCATATTCCTCTCCCTTTGTAAAAGGCATGATGCAAAGTTAGCAAAAAAAGAAGAAGCCACAAGAAATGACGGAGAAAAAGAACACAAAAGATGCCGGCAGGTATGAGTCATACTGCCGGCATCCCATGGTCATCGTTTATTCAATGTTTGTTCCCCCTTAGATGGCAAAGAGAGAAAATTCGCTCCACACAAAGAACTTCTCGTTTGTTTTGTTCACATTGTGGACAAAACGGATAATCTTGACGGGCTCGCTTGGTTTCAGTTCTCCCGAGTTGAACACTCCGGCCGCCCCGCCGGGCAAATTGTCCTGCGCCATGGTGTAGTGTTTCAGCTCCACGAGCGACGATTCGTCATTGCCGGCATACACGCTGAAGTCGGCCATGGCCGCATTGCCGTTTGACGAACGGTTGGTGTAGGAAAAGGCAAAACTGCTCACCGCCTCCGGCAGGTCAATCTGTACATAATGGGCGGGATCCACCCAAACGCTCCATGAAGAATGGAAATAGGTATTGATGTCTCCGTCAAGCAAGTTGGCCAGCGAACCCTCAGAGGGTTCAACTGCATTCGACGACAACATGGCGGCAGTCAGCGGATATTTCGGCACGCGCGCCGTAAGGACAACCGGCGTTTCATCATATCCGAAACTCTTTCCCTCCATCCCTTTTATTTGCAGTCCGAGCTTTGCAATGGCATGCTTCATCGGTTGGAAGTCAATTTTCAGTTTGCCCATCGCTCCTTTGGTAAACGCCACCTTTCCACCGTCGGCCAACGAGTAGTCAGAAGTGTCAAAAGTAGTCAGGTCCGGAACAACTCCCACCAAAGTGTTGAAATCCCAAAGATTGTCAATCTGCATGGTGAACGGTATTTCCACCGTTCCTCCATCCTTTCCGATTTCCTTCGTGATGCTGTAATTGGTCACATCGCCAAACGATACGGCAGGCTTGATGATCTGGATCGACTTCAACACCAGCGTATTGGCCGTTGCCAATATCGAGTCGCTCTGGCTGGTCGTGATGACGGGCAAGACATAATTGGGGCTTTCCTCCACATATTTCTTCACCTTCATCGGGTCGATGGTGAGTTTTGCCGTCTTCCACATGTCCGTAGATCCGAACTTCATCTTGTTGTCGCTCAGGGCGAAACATTCCGCCGGCAGCATTTTATAGGGGCGTCCCGACTCGGTTTTCAGTTTTTCAAACTGCGCCTCGTTCATGACATCCACTGTCGCTTCGGCCGTTTCGTCGGGTTTTGCGCCCGATTTCATCACCACAATGTTGTATTCAGTCTGTTCTCCGGTTTCATAGAGGGTAAGGTCTTGCTCTCCGAAAACCTTCATCGACAGAATCTTGTTGTATTCCTCCGGAATGATGTTGTCGTAGTTCTCGCACGATGTGAGCGTGAGCATCAGTCCCAAAGACAAATATGCTATTTTTTTCATGTTCATGAATTTCTAAACGTTTATCAATGATTAATATCCCGGTGCCTGAACCATCTGCGGATTTTTGTACACCTCATTATAGAATACCGGATTCAGATACATGCGATTGTTCCATGTCACAGGAATCTTCACTTTCGTGCGTTTGTTGAACTCCTCAAACGTGGGGCCTACCACTTCGGCATTCAGTCCTTCCATCTTTCCTGCTCCGAAAAACTTTTCTCCCTGCATCCATCGGCGCACGTCGTAAAAGCGGTGTGCCTCATCCCACAACTCAACGAAGCGCTCGTTGCGCACCCATTCCGTAATGGTCATGTCCTTTGTCACGTCGGCGGCTGTCAGTTCCGGAATGCCGGCGCGGCGGCGAATCGGGTTCAAATATTCAATGGCCTTGTCCGTCTGTCCCAGTGCCGCATAGCATTCGGCCACGTTCAGGTACAGTTCGGCCAACCGGAAAAGAATGGTGGGGGCAGATGTTCCGGTGGTTCTGTTTCCGGTTGCATAATATTCCGTCATCGGATCGATGTATTTCTGGCAAAGGAATCCCGTCACGCTGTGGTCTCGGTTGAAGAGATCGGGATTGTATCCCTGCATTTGCGGATTGTGCAATTCCAGTTTCAGGGGTTCCCCTGCCTTTATTCTCGAGCCGTAGTCGCCTCCGTCGAATGCCATCCACGCATAGAATCGTGGCTCTCGTCCCACGTTCAGTTTGATGATGTCGCCGCGGCCGTTGCCGAGTCCTGCCGACTTCAGCCACTCCGTTTCAGGAGCAAACTCGGGGTCTTTTGCGGGCAGTTTGCCCCTTGAGGTATAGAAATGCTCGATGGTGTAGAGCGTAGGCGATATGCCGCTCCATCCCGATTCCCAGTTTCCGCTCGTTGTCTTGACGATGCGCAGGGGGAAGAACGGTTCAACGTAGAATCCATTCGACAGTCCCCAGATGATTTCATGGTTGCCCTCGTTTTCGCGCGTGCTCACGGCATAGCGCATTTTCATGACTGTTTTCAGGAACCTCTCTTTCTCGGCCTCCTCCATGTCACCGTCGCTGATACCCGGCACGTAGGGCAGTTTCAGCTGCTGCCGCTGATAGTATTCCTCGTCGTTGTAGAGTTGGCGTGCTCCTTCGCCCGTTGCCAGCTGCAAAGCCTCCAGGTTGGCTTCCAGTGCTTTTCTCCACTTTCCTTCGTCGTAGGAATGGCTTACCAGTTCCTTGCCATAGCCGGGGGTTTCAAAGTTTTTGTTCTTCCATTCAGGGAAGGGGAAACTTCCGTTCCATAACGGAGATGCGGCGTAAAGCATCAAACGGGCTTTCACGGCCTTGCAAATGGTGGATGTGGCGCGTCCCCACTCTTGCGACTGTACACGCTTTGCAGGCAGGTCTTTCGCTGCCTCGTCCAGTTCCTTTGCTATCCAGTCCACGCAATAATCGAAGTGCATACGCCCATTGTACTGCGAAGGCGAAGTGTTTTGGGGCACGTACGAGTCGGTGATTGGAATCGGCCCGTAGCGGCGCAAAGTGGCGAAATGGTAATATGCGATGAGGAATTTGGCCTCGGCTTTCCATTGTTTACGCTCCGCGTCACTGATGTAATCGGCTTTCACCTTGTCCAACTCATTCAAGAAGAGCAGGCATTGGCCTATATATTTGTAGGTGGTTCCCCATACCCAATTTTGCTTGATGGGCGTAACGGTATTCGTGGCATAGTCGTCCCAATAACCTTCGTTCCATCCCCAGGGCAAAGTGTATTCGTCGGTCGAAGAGTTAACCTCACCCAAGTATGCCGCAGGCAAATCTACATCCGTCCCGGCATAACAAGAGTAGAGGAAGCCCAATGCACGCTCATTGCTCGACATGGCATGCGGGAGGTTGGGCTGCTCAGGAGGCACGACATCGAGATAGTTGCATGATGTGAACCATCCGGTTGAAGCAACTATGGCTATATTGATGATTGTCTTGCTTATCAGTTTCATATTCTTGGTTTTATTAGATAAATTCATGTTAATTAAATGTTCAGTTGCAGTCCGATGTTTACCACTTTCTGCATGGGATAGTGATTCCATCCTCCCAATTCAGGATCCCACAGTTTGAATGAACTGAACGTGAGCAAGTTGACCCCACTCAGATAGATTCGTCCGTAAGGAATCGTATATCCCAACTCAATATTCTTCAGTCGCATGAACGAGCCGTCGCGCATCCAGTAGGTACTGGGCTGGTTGTTGTTGCGGATATCTGCTTCCTTCAGTCCCAGACGAGGATACTTTGCATCCCAGTTCTGCTTTTCCTCCGTCCAGTAATCGTTGGCGATGTAGTCCACCACATTGCGGTTTCCCACTCCGATGCTTTCCTGGAAGGGATCCATGCCGTTGGTCATGATCTTGCGCATGGCTGAACCGGTGAAGAACACGCCTAAATCGAACTTCTTCCATACGATGGTTCCGCCGAATCCGTACTGTATGCGTGGCGTTCCGTCAAATTCAGAAATCATTGTCTTGTCGGCATCATCCACCTTGCCGTCACCGCTGATATCACGGTATTTTATATCACCCACCTTAGGCGTAGAGCCGAGATTCTGCTGCGGACTGTTGTCGATTTCTTCCTGCGAGCGGAACAGTCCGTCGGCAATGTATCCGAAGATGCACCCATAGGGCTTGTTCACTTCCATTTGCCATACGGTGGGATAGATCGGCTCGTCCTTGTAGGTCACCTTGTTCTGGTTGTAGGTGAAGTTTCCTTGCAGGCTCACTGCCAGGTCGCTGCTGAAGCGGTGGTTGTAGTTCAGGCTGAATTCCACACCCTGGTTCTGCATCCTTCCGATGTTGCTCCAAGGCTTGGCAATGTCGTATGCCAGAGACTGTGGCCATGCTTCACGATTCATGAAGATGTCGTAGCGTTTGTCAAAGAAGTAGTCGAAAGTCAGCTGCCAGTCTTTCAGGAGGGTGATGTCCACACCCACGTCAAACTTCTTCACTTTCTCCCAGCCAAGCCCTTTCTGCGCATAATAGGTCAACTCCGGTCCGCCGAGCTTGTAGCCCAGATCCTGTCCGGAAGTCCATTCCAGTTTGTCGAGTTTGTTCTCCGTAATCTTGTCGATGTAGAGGAAGTAGCTGCCGCCTGCCTTTGCCAGGTCATCGCTGCCTACGAGACCGTAGGATGCCCTCACCTTGAAGTGGTTGAGAACCTTGGACAGTGGCTCGAAGAATTTTTCGTTGCTCACAATCCATCCTGCCGACGCTGCCGGGAAGAATCCGAAACGGTCTTCCTTGGCAAGGCGCTCCGTTCCGTTGTAACCGAAGTTGAATTCCAGCAGATAGCGGGAGTCGTAGTCGTAAGTGAAGCGTCCCGATACACCTTGGTTGCGGTTGGGCAGCACGCTGGAACGGAATTCACGCTGCTTGTAGATGAGCATGGCACCGAGGCTGTGCTTGCCGAAACGCTGATCCCAGTTCAAGTTGGCCTGCAACTCGAACGTCTGGTCGCTTTCCTTTTCGATATCCGATTGGTTGATGTATTCGCTACCGTTGGTATTCAATGGTTCCAGCTCGTAAGGCATTGCAGGATTGTTGGGATTCCAACTGCCTTCTTTGATGCGGTAGAAATAGGGATTGATAGAGCGGTCGAAATGCGAGCAAGACCAGTTCTTGAAGTTCACCCACATGTTGAACTTCAGTCCTTTTGTGATGAAGTCCAGCTCCTGGTCCATTCTCACCACCGTGTTCAGGGTGTTTTCGTTTCTTTCCTTGAAGGTGGTCAGCATCTCGGCATACGGGTTGGGATAGGTATTGTTGCCGGTGATGTAGTCGTTGCCGTACAGTATGTGGTTGATGCCCTCCTGAGCCGGGAAAGTTACGGGGAACAGGATAGGCGCAGTGGTCATGATGAGGTTGAACAGATCCTTCGCTTCCTTGTTGGGCCCTTTCTTCTGGCGAATCTGCGCGTTCATGTTCATGCGGATGGTTGTGGTGGGGGTCAGCTTGTAAGCGATGTTGTTCTGGAACGTATAGTTCATGATGTTGATGTTGTTGTTCCACGAATACACCTTTTTCGTGTTGAGCAGCCCGTTGTCGTGGCTTGCCTGCAGGCTCATGAAGTATTTCACGCGCGAGCCACCACCGGTCACGTTCATGTTCACCTTCTGTCGCATGCTCATGTTTCTGAACATCACGTCTTTCCAGTTCACGTCGGGATAGAGCAGATCGTTGGTATGCGCCGCCGTGTTGTCGATGTCCTCCTGCGTATACCTGAGCTCGCGGCCGCGGGCTGCGGCAGCCTCGTTGTACATGCGCATGTAAGTGGCGCCATCGACGAACTTGGGAAATTTGTCCATGAAATTGAACGAGTTTTCCACAGCCACGTTCACCTTTGTCTTCGAGTTGTATTCACCGGTCTTTGTCGTTACAATCATCACGCCGTTGGCACCGCGCGCTCCGTAGATGGCCGTTGCCGAAGCATCTTTCAGGATTGAGAAACTCTTGATGTTTTCCGCCGGCACGTAGTCGAGGTCCGCTGCCGAGATTTCCACCTCGTCCAGCAGGATAAGCGGAGTGGTGCGACCGCCGAAGGTGCTGATACCGCGGATGTAGAAGTCGGCGCCCGATCCGGGTTCGCCGCTTTGCTGGCGGGCAATCACACCGGCTATTCTACCGGCAAACGCCGTGGTGAGGTTACTGGTGGGGATGGCAAGCGCGTCGCCGTTGATGCTCGAAATGGCACCTGTCACACTCACCTTCTTCTGGACACCCGACCCTACGATGACGGTTTCTTCGAGCATTTCGGTCAAAGGTTCCAGTTCCACACTGATTTCTCCCGATTGTGCAACGGGCACTTCTTTGGTCTTCATCCCTACGGAAGATATGACCAAGACAGGCTTCTTCCCGCTTACGTTGATGGAGAACCTGCCGTTGACATCGGTAATCGTACCAATATCGGTGTTCTTGAGCTTCACCGTGGCGCCAATCACAGTTTCATGGCTGCCCGATTCGGTCACAACACCAGTAACGGTCTTAATGTCGCTGCGCTTTTCGCCTTGCTGTCCCGGACCCTTGGTCACTGCCGAAGCATAGGAAACAGGTGTACAGCTCAACGCAAAAACTACTGACAAAATCTTCAATGCATTTTGTACACTCATGGTTGGTTGTTGTTTAATAATATTGATAATAAAAGACTTTTATGATGGTAATGGAGCATGGAGGCGGGAGTTTACCGTTGTCCGCTCATTTCATTTCACTTTTAGGTTTGTTCCGAAAGATTGTTCTCTATTCAATGTTTGATGTTTGAAAAGTTAAAGTATTGCGCAATGCAGGTTACAGACAACTGTGTTTGATGCACAAAAACTTAAAATATAAAACTATTCACCACCTGTTTGAAAAACAAATGACAGTAAAAGGGTTTTGCAAAATTATACCTAAATAACTTAAAACAACCCTTAGGAGCGTTAAAAATATTCATTATTTACGTATTTTTAATATTTTCTGCTGGGTTGTTAACGTTTTGGGGCGTTGCTGGATGTATGTGCGCAACATTGTCGCCCCCCATCTGCCGCCCGTGAAAGGGTGGAAACCCCTCCCTGCCCTGCACATTTCCTGCATCGTAATGAAAAGTCCTGCCGCAGGCCAATGCGGCAGATTCCGGTTTCTGTCAGACACAGATGGATATATATTCTGCAAGCACTCGCAAAAGAGAATAATTTTGCAAAAAAAAGAAGGAAAAGAGGGATTGAGAAGGATGTGGTTTAAGAAAACTTTACAGTTGTGCGGGGATGAAAACGGCCCGAAAAACGCAGAGAGGGGGAGGAGGGGGCAGAGGGCGATTTTTTTCACGGTTCTCTATCTGCCTGATTACAAACAGCTTGACGGAAAACGGCAAATGTTCCGTGGGTCGGTGGATGATGCTTTGGACTGGTTCGTTGTCTTCCCGTTCATCATCCGTTGCCCGACGAGGAATCATCGGCCGGTGTGCAACGGCATCATCCATTGGCGCGCAACAGACGGTGCTTTGCTCCGCCAGGAATGGTGCGTTGGTGCATTGGGGGCTGTTCTCTGCATGCACTGCGGTTTTCGGGCAGTTGGAAAACGGGCGACTTTTTCAGAAAAAAGAAAGGAACGGAGGGAAAAAGAAGACAAAACATGAAAAAACGCATGACCGTTTGTCCCGTTTCCGGAAAACTCGAAATTCTCTGGCCATGAAATGTGCCTTTGTTATTATATGGTATAAAAATTTAAATAATCTTTGTTTCATGCCGTTTTCAACAGACGTGCCTTTGATTTGTAACGCTTTTCGACTATCTTTGTATAACCATAAGGCTGCATCCCGCCGTATCGGAGCAAACTCTTGCTGGCGGGGCTGCAACATTCTTTTACGGCTGTCCTTGCCGTATTGGGAAAAGACGGCAAGGACGGAAAACTGGAAACAATAAAAAAATGAGTATGAAAAAATGGAGTGAGTGGCCGGCACTGATGCTGGCGGGATTGATGGCACTGACATTGACACAGTGCGGTGAAAAGGAAGGAAAGGCGTTGCATCTGAAGGGGAAAGTTGCGGGAACGGGCGATTCGCTGCGTATTGCGGTACTCACCCTTGCCAACAACCAGGTGGAAGCCAGCGACACGGTGGTGGGGCTGAACAATGGAACTTTCGACCTGACCATGCCGGTGGACAAGGCCAAGGTGCTGCAAATCAACGATGTGGCTGCCGAAAAAGAGGGGCTGTTCGCGGGCATCCGGCTGGTGGCCATGCCGGGCGAAGAACTGATTGTGAACGGCAATCTGAACAACGACTATACCATAGACGGCTCTGATTTCTACAAGAAATACAATGAGGCCAACAAGGTGCTGCTGCCCTTCGACAAGGAACTGAACAGGCTGCTGGGCGAGGCCGACCGGAAAAGGAACGGGGGAACGCTCACGGAGGAAGACATGAGAACGCTGGAGCGGAAGGCTACGGAAGTGGCGGTGAAAAAGGAAAAGGCCGTGATGGACTTTGTGAAAGCGCATCCTTCGTATGAGGCTTCGGCGGCATTGGTGACGATGGTGGGGCAGGACAATGTGGACAGGCTGGTCAGCATGCTCACGCCCAACGTGAGAAACGGCCGCATGAAGGATTTCTTGGAACCGTTCGTGAAAACGCTGAAAGGACAGCAGCCGGCCGGAGAAGAGGGAGGGCAGGAAGACGGAGGCCCGGCCTACAACTTCACGCTGAACGACATCAACGGCAAGCCTTTCCAACTGTCGAGCCTGCGCGGAAAATATGTGGTGCTCGATTTCTGGGGGTCGTGGTGCGGATGGTGCATCAAGGGAATGCCGCAGATGAAGGAATACTACCGGAAGTACAAGGGAAAGATGGAAATTGTGGGCATCGACTGCAACGAACCGGAACAGGCATGGAAAGAGGCCGTGAAGAAACATGAACTGCCCTGGATTCATGTTTACAATGCCGAGGAGAGCGACATCACCGGCCGCTATCAGGTGAGGGGATTCCCCACGAAAGTGGTGGTGGACCCCAAGGGAAACATCGCCAAGGTGGTGGTGGGCGAAGACCCTTCGTTCTATGAGTATCTTGACCGGCTCTTCGGGAAATGAACCCGCAGGAAAGGGTACGAAAAAATCTGCGGAATCCCATGCATGGGATTCCGCAGATTTTTTTATTCCATCACCGGCCTGCCGTCGGCAAGTGCCCGGCGGGATGTCTTCTCTGTGCCGCCACACCCATAGGGGGGACGGCATGCGCCGAGAAAGCGGGCTCGGCTCAGCCCAACCTCTTGAGCTTCACGGTGAAGTGGCGCATGAGGGGCGCTTCCCAGACAATGTCCAGACCGCGGGTCACCTGCTCGCGGCGGTCATATACATTCTTCAAGGCCGCTGCAATCACGTCCATGTGGTTGTCGGTGTATGTGCGGCGGGGAATGGCAAGACGAAGAAGGTCGAGACCACCGAAGCGGTTCTCTCGGGTAACGGGGTCGCGGTCGGCAAGCATATAGCCCACTTCAACGCCGCGGATGCCTGCTTCCAGATACAGTTCGCAAGTGAGGGTCTGGGCAGGGAACTCCTCTTTGGGAACGTGGGTGAGCACCTTGCCCGCATCAACGAAAATGGCGTGGCCGCCGGCAGGCCGCTGGTAGGGGATGCCATACTCGTCGAGTTTGTCGGCGAGGTATTTCACCTGGTGGATGCGGGTGTGGAGCATGTTGAACTCCGTATTCTCGTCCAAGCCCTGGGCCAGTGCGTTCAAATCGCGGCCGCTCATGCCACCGTAGGTCACATAGCCTTCCATCACGATGCAGAACAGTTTGGCACCGTCGTACCATTCCTTGTTCTTCGTGGCAATGAAACCGCCCATGTTCACAAGACCGTCTTTCTTGGCCGACATGGTGGCCGCATCGGCGTCCTGATACATCTCTCTTACGATTTCCTTGATGGTTTTGTCGGCATAGCCTTCCTCGCGGGTCTTGATGAAATAAGCGTTTTCGGCAAAACGGGCGGAGTCCATCACGACAGGCACGTTGTATTTGTGGCAGAGCGCGCAGGTTTCCTTGATGTTCTTCATGCTCACGGGCTGTCCGCCAACGGTGTTGTTGGTCACTGTGAGCACCATGAACGGCACGTTGCCGGCATTCTCTTTCAGCACTTTCTCCAGTTTCTCCAGGCACACGTTGCCCTTGAAGGGAACTTCTTTCTGCGTGTCTTTGGCATCGTCGGTAGTCACGTCGATGGCTTTCGCCTTGCGGCTCTCGATGTGCCCCTTGGTGGTGTCGAAGTGGGCGTTGCCCGGAATCACGTTGCCCTCTTTCACCAGATAAGAGAACAGCACGTTTTCTGCCGCGCGGCCCTGGTGGGTGGGGATGACGTAGGGCATGCCCATGATTTGCTGCACCATCGCCTCGAACTTATAGAAAGAGGTGGCGCCGGCATAGCTTTCGTCGCCCAGCATCAGCTCGGACCACTGGCGGTCGGACATGGCGCCTGTTCCGCTGTCGGTCAGCAGGTCGATATACACTTGCTCCGCTTTCAGCTGGAACACGTTGTAGTCGGCTTCTTTCAGCCACTGTTCTCTCTCCTCGCGCGTACTTTTACGTATCGGCTCGACCATCTTGATTTTCCAAGATTCTGCAAAAGGTATTTCCATAAACTTGTGTTTTAAATAATACGGTTTCTTAAAAGTATTTATTTGCAAATATACGAAAAAAGCGGAAAACCACAAAGCGCACGAATGAAAAAAGCCTGTTTTATTTTGTTCTGCGCTTGATTTACACTATCTTTGCAAATGTTAGGAAGCATCTGGCAGCGGAAATATGGATTTCCGAAGGGGCTATTTGCAATCTTTAAAGTGCTCTAAGAACGAAAAGAGATGGAGTCATCGGTATTTTTCAGAAAGATATTCGGCCTGAACTTGTGGCTTAACTTGTTTGCCATGCTTTTCTTAGTCGTGGCGCTGTGCTTCGGTGTGAAGTACAGCCTGGATCTTTACACACACCACGGCGAAAAGATAAGTGTGCCCAACATCCGACACAAGTCTTATTACGATGCCGAGAAAATCCTTGAAAGCATGGGATTGAAAATCGAGGTGAGCGACACGGGGTATGTGAAATCGCTGCCGCCCGACTGCATCCTGGAACAGTCTGTCATGCCGGGCGACATCGTGAAATCCGGACGGACGGTCTATGTGACAATCAATGCGTCGGACACGCCCACGCTGACACTCCCCGACATCATCGATAACAGCAGCTACAGGGAGGCAAGGGCCAAACTCGTTGCCATGGGGCTGAAAGTGGGGGAGCCTGAATATGTGTCGGGCGAACGGGATTGGGTGTACGGCGTGAAATGCAAGGGAAGGATGGTGTCCAACGGACAGAAAGTGCCGGTGGACGCACTGCTCATCATCCAGGTGGGCGACGGCATGAGGAGCCTGAACGACTCGGTGGCATACATGGACAAGGGATACGACGAGTTTGATGAGGTGAACGGAGAAGAAAATACGGACACCCGCAAAGAAAACACTGAAGCCACGGGTTCCGGTGAAAATGGAGACGTGGACGATTTTGAGGAAGTAACAGGACCATAAACATGGAAGAATATTTCGACGAGATAGAAAACGAGGAGGCAGGACAACTCTACGAGCATTTCAGAGTGGAGGTGGACCGCGGGCAAGAGTCCGTGAGGGTGGACAAGTTTCTGTATGAAAAACTGCAGCATTCGAGCCGCAACCGCATACAAAAGGCCGCCGATGCGGGATTCGTGCACGTGAATGAGCACCCCGTGAAAAGCAACTACAAGGTGAGACCCCTGGACGTGGTGACGCTGATGCTTGACCGCCCGCGCCACGACGACAGGATAGAAGCGGAGGAAATACCGCTGAACGTGGTATATGAGGACAGCGACTTGATGGTGATTGACAAAGAAGCAGGCATGGTGGTGCATCCCGGATGCGGAAACTTTCACGGCACTTTGGTCAACGCCATTGCATGGCATCTGCGCCATGAACCGACCTACGACCCCAACGACCCTGAAGTGGGACTGGTGCACCGTATAGACAAGGACACGAGCGGACTGCTGGTGGTGGCCAAGACACCGGATGCCAAAACACGGCTGGGCGTGCAGTTTTTCAACAAAACCACGCACCGGAGCTATCAGGCACTGGTGTGGGGAAACTTCGTTGAAAACGAGGGAAGGATAGAGGGTAACATCGGGCGCGACCCGAAAGACCGCCTGCGGATGTGTGTGTTCCCACCCGACAGCGAGATAGGGAAGCCGGCCGTAACACACTATAGGGTGCTGGAAAGGTTCGGATATACCACGCTTGTGGAGTGCATCTTGGAAACGGGGCGCACGCATCAAATAAGGGCGCACATGAAACACATAGGCCATCCGATGTTCGGTGACGAACGGTACGGAGGCACCGAGATTCTGCGCGGAGAGCGTTCCGGCACCTATCGGGCGTTCATCCAGAACTGTTTCGCCCTCTGCCCACGACAGGCCCTGCACGCAAAGACATTGGGATTCAGGCATCCCACCACCGGAAAGCAGATGGACTTTACAAGCGAACTGCCGGACGACCTGGCCCGACTGGTGGGGAAATGGAGGGCCTACATTGAAGGAACAACACGCAACACTTTCGCAGAAAACAAATAAACTATATATTAAAGGTATGAAACAGTTAAAGAGAACTATTGCCATCGTATGTGGCGGCGATTCGGCAGAATATAATGTGTCCATGCGTTCTGCCCAAGGGCTTTATTCTTTCTTCGACAAGGAAAGGTACAACGTGTATGTGGTATCGGTGAAAGGAATGGACTGGCACGTGAACTTGAACGACGGAACAACAGCACCCATCGACCGCAACGACTTCTCTTTCAAGGAAAACGGAAAACTCGTGGTGTTCGACTACGCCTATATCACCATTCATGGAACACCGGGCGAAAACGGAATCATGCAGGGATACTTTGAACTGATTCATCTGCCCTATTCTACCAGCGGCGTGCTGGTAGAGGCAATGACTTTCGACAAGTTCGTGCTCAACCAGTATCTGCGCAGCTATGGCATCAGTGTGGCAGAAAGCCTGCTCATCCGCAAGGGATATGAGGAATTGGTGAACGATGACGAAATAGAAAAGTGCATCGGCATGCCGTGCTTCGTCAAGCCCGCTACCGACGGCTCGTCGTTCGGCATTTCAAAAGTGAAGAACAAGGATCAGCTGGCCCCTGCCATCCGGAAGGCCATGATGGAGAGCGACGACGTGATGGTGGAGAGTTTTCTGGAAGGCACGGAAATCTCGATCGGCTGCTATAAAACCAAGGAGAAATCGGTGGTGCTCCCCGCCACGGAGGTGGTCACCAAAAACGAGTTCTTCGATTACGATGCGAAGTATAACGGGCAGGTTGAGGAGATAACGCCCGCCCGGATCGACAAGGAAATAGCCGACAGAGTGGCCCAAATCACCAGCCATATCTATGACATTCTGCATTGCAACGGCATCATTCGCATCGACTATATCATCAGCAAGGAAGGAAAAATCAGCATGCTCGAAGTGAACACTACGCCGGGAATGACGGCCACCAGTTTCATTCCGCAGCAGATAAAGGCTGCCGGATTAAATATAACGGACGTGCTGACAGAGATTGTTGAGAACCAGTTTCATTAGAAATCAACAAAACGAAATATATCAGAAATATGACGATACCATCTGAATTTGACAGCATCCGCCCGTTTGAGCCGGAGGAACTGCCAGAGGCATACGACCGGCTGCTCGCCAATCCTCAGTTCAAGGCGGTTCTGGAATTCCTTTATCCCGGCATGCCGTTTGAAGCGATTGCCCGGAAAATGCGCTCTTGCTCCACCTGTCTTGAATTTCAATTGGCATTCAGCTACGGCTTTCTGAAAAACCTGATGGCCAAGGAAAGCCAAGGCATGGACATCGACGTGAGCGCATTGGACACGGAGAAACGCTATACTTTTGTGAGCAACCATCGTGACATTGTGCTCGATTCGGCACTGCTCGACGTTTTGGTTTACGATGCAGGATTCAAGACCACTTGCGAGATTGCCATCGGCGACAACCTCCTTTCGCTCCCTTGGGTGAAGGATTTGGTGCGCATCAACAAGTCGTTCATCGTGGAACGGTCGCTCAGCCCGCGCCAAACGCTCTGGTCAAGCAAGCGTTTGGCTGATTATATGCACTTCGTCGTATCGAAGAAAAACGACAATATATGGATTGCACAGCGCGAAGGAAGGGCCAAGGACTCCAACGACCGCACACAGCCCGCACTGCTCAAGATGATGGCAATGGGGGGCGAAGGATCGGCCATTGAACGCCTGAAACAGCTGCATATCGCTCCTTTGGCCATCAGCTATGAATACGACCCGTGCGACTATCTCAAGGCCCGTGAGTTCCTGCTGAGACGAGATGTTGAAGGATGGAAAAAGAACGCACAGGACGATGTGGACAGTATGCGGACGGGAATCATGGGCTATAAAGGTAGGGTGCATTATCATTGTGCGCCCTGCATCGATGGCTATTTGGACAACCTGTCGCCAGACATGCCTCAAAAAGACTTGTTTGACAGGGTGGCGGCGCACTTGGACAAGCAGATTCACCGCCATTACCAACTCTATCCCAACAACTATGTGGCACTGGACATGCTCAATGGGACAGACGCTTTCAAGGAAAAATACAGCGAGGAGGACAAGCAGCGATTTGCCCAATATGTGGAAGGACAAGTGGCCAAAGTCGCGGATGTACCCAACAAGGACGAGGATTTCCTGCGCGAAAGCCTGCTCACGATGTATGCCTATCCTGCCATGAACCATATTCTTGCCCAATGAGAACCAACGGCAGGCATATCCGCGCATTCCTATTGACGGGAGTTTGGCTGATCGTTTTCGGCGGATTGGCCGCCTGCACCCATGAGGATTACGAAACGGGCGACGGAAAATGGTCGTATATGCGTGCCGACTTCGTTGATGCCTATACCAACGGCAATGCACTCCTTGCAAGTGCCATGACCGATGATGGCGACACGCTGGTTTTTGAAAAAGAATGGAAAACTGCCTGGAAAACGGATCCCTACAGTGTTTATCGTGCCCTGTTATATTATAATAAGGTGGGAAACCGCATAGAACCCTTGTCAGCCAGCATGGTTGTTGTGCCTTTCATCGCTCCCGTCTCAAAGGTGGAAGGCGGTGTGAAGACCGACCCCGTGAAACTGGAAAGCGCATGGATTGGCAAGAACCAGCGGTATGTCAATGTAGGTATCAGTCTGAAAACAGGCCAACAGGGCAACGATGCCAAACGGCAGTTGGTTGGCATCGTATGCGACACCATTCTGGTGCGCGGAGACGGAAGCCGCAGCATTCATTTGCGCCTCTACCACGACCAAAACGGTGTCCCTGAACATTATTCGTCCCCCTTATACCTCAGCATTCCCGTAAAGCAGTTGCTCCATAAAGCGGAAAAAGGCGATGAGGTGATGCTTACCATCCAAACATACGATGGAAACGTAACGAAAACATTGGCGTTTTAGCAGCCGGGGAAGTGTGGTTCTCGTTTACGATGATAAATCATGCGGGTTCGGGATAAGATTAGTTCCAACGATTGATTTGCCCGGCAGTACTTTCTTGACTGATTTTTGTGTGTACCTTAATTCCGCAACACTATAATTTAACTTTATTTATAAGTTCCTGAGCAACAAAAAGTTGCCCAGGATTTTGCCATGTCAGAATTTTCACTTATCTTAGTGTTGCAAAAAGAAAACAAGCAAAACTCTAATATGACAT
>JALFBL010000054.1 GCA_022773395.1 Prevotella sp. | reverse complement strand
TTCCAGATTGTGCCCTATGCCGCTTCCCGATGTGTTCAGTCCGTCCTTGTCGTTGATTTGTGCCACGAACTGTGGAGTGGGATTGACGTTCCCGCCATTGGAGAAGTCGGGAGAGTTGAGATAGCAGTAGATTGACGGCCCGATGGAGTCGTTTCCGACCATGCCGGTGTCTCCTACGATGAAGCGGTCGCAATGACCATTGGCCATCTCCGTTTTCTCTTTGTTAACGGCGTAGATGTTGATCAGACCGGCCATGTCGCTGTATTTGATATCCATGGGAACGGCGAAGTTGAATTGGAACTCTCCGTTTTCCACCTCGTCGGAACCGCTGAAGAGCACTTTCGTGCGGTCTGAATAAACGATGGGGGTTTGTGCACCGTCTTCTGATGATGTGTTGTTGAGTTTTCCCACTGTTTTTTCTTTCGAGTCTCTTACGGTGGCAGTTACAATGCCGTTGAAACCGGTGTCTGTAGCCGCGCGGCGTTCTATGTGTCCCTTTACGGTTGCTGTAGTTCCCGCTTTCAGGGCAGCCATGCCCGATGCGCTGATGTCCAAACCGTTAATGCTGTCCACAACGGCGGTCAGGGTAGGGATGTGCAGTCGCAGGGCAGGATCGCCGAGCAGCGAGTATTGCAGTTTGTTGACGGTTTTGTCCACTTTTTCAGTCAAGTAGGTCTTCGCAATGCGCTGTGCTTCGCCGATGGTGGGATATTGTCCATTGGTCTTCGTGAACAAAGCCCTGATGTAAGCCATGTTGATGTCTTCGTTGTAGTTGGCATATACGGTGCGTGTGGTGCCGAAAAATGCAACGGCTCCGCCTTTTTTGTTGAGCAGGCTTACTTCCCCGATGGTTTCTGCGCGTCCGTCGAATGGCATGATGTCGCACGAGGCTGTGATCCAGAGCGGCAGGTTCTTGTTGGTGAACTCCTTGAAGTCTTTCAGCTGAAGCACCGCCTCGTGAGAAATCATATAAGGTGCGCCGTGCCCATAGTAGTTCATGATCAGTGCACCGCTTTGTTGCTGCTGCTTGATGATTCGGGTTACGTCGGGGTAACTGTGCCCTGTGGATGAGCTTGTGCGGTTGAATGAGTCCCACATCACGCGTTTGACGTACATTCCGGGATTGAGTTGTTCCACAAGACTGGCAGTGCGGTCGGCACTGGTCATGTGAATGTTGGCGTTTCCATCATCGCCCATCAGCATCACAGTGTTCTGCCATGCCCCTGCGTTTTCGTTCTTTACGTAGTTGATGGTCTTGTCCACCATTGTTTGGGCATCCTCGGCAGTGACCACGGGAAATCTTCCTACGGCAATGTCGGGGCAGTCGGTTTTCAAGGGGTCGCCTCCTTCTCCGTCGTCAAGATAGCAGAAAAAGCCGTCATCCACATAACATTTAATTTCGCTGAACGAGTTTTCACTCTCGAAGCAGAGCAGATAGTCGTCGGGATTCTCTCCTTTCCATGCGCTCGTGTTCATGCGGTTGTCCCAGGCGCAGTC
Organism: Prevotella sp.; assembly: GCA_022773395.1. Classification (GTDB taxonomy): domain Bacteria; phylum Bacteroidota; class Bacteroidia; order Bacteroidales; family Bacteroidaceae; genus Prevotella. Next base: position 5,588 of record JALFBL010000054.1, on the reverse strand, counting down.
GCCAAACAACAGCAGGTGCGAGGGCATGTCGCTCTCGTTTTGGGCTTTGTCGTAGAGCATTTTCAGATAGCGGCGGTAGGCATTGGCATCGGGAGTTCCGCTTGAAAATTCATTGTACAATTCATCGGCAGGAACAATCCTCACCCTCATTCCATCATGTTGCTCGTGCATTTCCTTCAGACGCTGTGCCTGTGCCACTGTTTTTTGCGTGGCCGGGATGATGATGACCATCTGGTAGGCACTGTCGGCATGAAGATCCTGGTTGGTGATATTGTAAACGTATTCCGGTACGGGAATATTCGTTGCAGAGGACAAGTCGGGCAGCGGGCGGGGGTGATCGAAGCAGGTGGAAATATAGTCCAGGTGCACGGGGCCTCCGGAAATGGTCTTGACGGTCACGGTGTTCTCTGCTGCCAAATCGTCGATTGCGTAAACGGCACTTTGCGCTCCGCCCTTTTCATATTTTTCTGTTTTTATGGACAGGATGCCTTTCTCCTTCCCGTTGACGCTGATCTGTGCGCTGCTGTTTGTGCCGGCCGAAATGGCAATGCTCAAACTGCCTTGCGTAGAAAGTCCGGGGGTGGCGATGGTGTAACTTTTCGAGTTCCCTTCCGAAATGGGAGTGTTCTCGAACAGATTGCGACCGCCGTCATACCAAGAGAAATTGTCCACTTCGTGCAAGGAGTGGAAGTCGTCGTTGGAAGGGTAGAACGAGTTCACGAAACTGTCGCGCTCCATGCTCAGAGGTTCTCCTTCCGATTGGGTGATGAAATAGTAGCCGTAGTCGCTGTAAGGGTTTCGTGTGCGTACAGATGCAGTTCTCGACCCCCACGATACGGGTCCTTGTGCATAAAAGAGTCTGCGCCCGTCTATGGTACAGGTGGCCACTTCTTTCAAATCATCGTGTTCTATCAGGTCCTCTTCTGTCAATATCTCGTTTTGCAAGGCACCGCCATAGCCGTAAATCTTCACTTGCTCCATGTTGTTGAAACCGGCTTTGCGAATCAGTGCTTCCGACAACTGATAGACACCGCTCTCGGGTATGCGTATCTTTGCCCATCTTCCTTGTGCCAGAATAGAGTGGGGAGCATACCTTTTTGGGGCATTTCCTCCTGCTGCCATAGAGATGCCGATTGGTCTTCTCGCGCCCGCACTTCCATGTTTTGGAGAGGCTTTGATGTCGAGCATGAAGCTAACCATTTTCTTGTATTTCCCATCGCGAAATACCAATGGCACGAACGAAACTTTCAACAGTCCTTTTTTCCTTTCCACAACCACCTTGCTTTGGGGGGTGGGCAGTGCAGGCCATTCGGTTTCTGAAATGATTTTTGTTCGGTTGATGTCAGCGGTGCCCATATCCATGAATTCAGGATATTTGATTTCAACGCTGTAAACGGAGTCCGCATAGTTTTTTCCCAAGGGCAGCATGTAGGAAAAATGTGGCAAAAGAGAGTCAATCTTGACTTCATCGGCTGTCAAGTTGAAAAACTTCTGTTGTGCCATGCTGGTCATTGTGCACATCAGAAGCCCTATGATGCAAATGTGTCGCTTTGTTTTCAACTTCAGATCTTTCTTGATTGAGGGGTTATGAATTATTTTACATTAAATTCCAGCACCTTCCTGTTTTCGAGCCATCCTTCCAGGTGGTCGTCTATCTTCACCGGTCCCACTCCTGCGGGGGTTCCTGTGTAAAGGATGTCCCCGGTCTTCAGCGTGAACCACTGGCTGATATAGCTGATGAGTTCGTCCACCTTGTAGAGCATGTCGCTTGTGCAGCCTTCCTGAACGGTCTTCCCGTTGATGTCGAGGTGAAATTGGAGGGTCTGGACGTCGCGAAACTTTTCTTTCGATACCCATTCGCCGATAGCCGCGGAGCCATCGAATCCTTTGCATAGTTCCCAGGGATGCCCTGCCTCGCGCAGCTTGCTTTGCAGTTCTCTTGCGGTGAAGTCGATTCCCACCGTCACGGCATCGTAGTATCTGTGGGCAAATCGTTCAGGAATGCTCTTGCCGAGACGCGAGATGCGCACCACCACTTCTGTTTCGTAGTCGATTCTTCCCAGTTCCTCTGGCAGGAAAAACGGCTTGTGATCCTTTAGAAGGGCCGAGTCTGCCTTGGTGAAAATCACCGGCTCCTCTGTTTTATATAACGCTCCATGCAGTTCTTTATTGTGTAGGAGATAGTTCATTCCTACGGCGAATATCTTCATTGGTATCTGACAATTTATAAAAATAATGGTGAAAACAAAAAAGCGCCTGTCTTGATAACAAAACAGACGCTTCTATCGGATTTGAGTTTTGCTTATTCAGCTCTCAGTGTGAATCTCTTGAAATCGATTACAGTCAACTCCTTGTCGGCAGCTTTCAGATAATCGGTGACAGTCATCTTGGAATCCTGAATGAATTCCTGATTCAGAAGACAGCTCTCTTTGTAGAACTTGTTCATGCGGCCCTGGGCTATGCGCTCAATCATTTCTGCGGGTAGAGTCTTCATCTTTTCCTCTGCAACCTCAGCCTTGATCTTGCGGATTTCTTCAGCCTGTGCTTCTGTAATCATGTTCTTGCTGATGCCCTCTGCGAGGTGTTCTTCGTTTTCAGCGATGTAGAGATTGAAGCCCGCTTTCTTCAAAGCAGCCTGAACGGCCTTTTCCACCTGCTCCTCTTTGGTCTTCTCTACAGCCACTTTAAACTCGGAAGCCTTGATTTCTTCAGACACGCCAGCCTCGTTAATGGCAACGGGGTTCATGGCAGCCACTTGCATGGTGAGCGCATGTCCCTCCGTCTCGAACGGCTTGTTCAGGGCCACCATTGTACAGAGCAAGTTGATGTTCTGGTGGTTGTAGATGTAGATGTTGTCGGCCTCGATGGTCAGATAGCCGTCGAGTTCCATTTTCTCGCCTGTGATTCCACTGCGTGCGGTTACGGCCGACTGAACAGTTTCTCCGTTCAACGGCAACGCCAGCACTTCGTCGATTGTCTTGCATCTGTTCTCAACGGCAGTGTCGAGGATGGCCTGTGTCAGGGCGATGAAATCCTTTCCGTTGGCAACGAAGTCGGTTTCGCACTTCAGGGCAATCATTGCGCCGAAGCCCTCAACAGCCTTTACCAATACACAACCATTAGATGTCTCACGGTCGGAACGTTTTGCAGCGATAGCGAGTCCGCGTTCGCGAATCAGTTCCATAGCCTTGTCGAAGTCGCCTTCTGCCTCTGTCAGTGCTTTTTTCACGTCTGCCAGACCTGCGCCTGTCATTGCGCGCAACTTCTTGATATCTTCAATTGATACAGCCATATTTGTTTTTTGCTTTTTCTTTGTAAAGGCGTGGTTCTTTCGTCCTCACGCCTTCAAGTTAATAATTATTGATTTCTCAATTCGCTTTCTGCTTATGCTTCAGCGGGAGTTTCCTCTGCGGTTGTCTCTTCCTTGGCTTCTTCTTCAGCAGCGGGCGTTTCTTCTTCGCTCTTGCGTGCTCTGCGTGCAGCCTTGGGCTTTACTTCCGTTGCCTCTTCAGCCTGCTCTTTGGCAGCTTTTTCATCGGCTTTTTCTGCCTTGCGCTCTTCCAGTCCTTCTGCAATGGCCGAGCAGCAAGCTCCAAGAATCAGTTCGATCGAATTCTTGGCGTCATCGTTTGCGGGAATCATGAAATCAATGTCTCTTGGGTCGCTGTTGGTGTCAACGATTGCGAATACGGGAATGCCCAGGCGCTTGGCCTCGCGAACAGCGATGTTTTCCTTCATCACGTCAACAACGAACAATGCAGAAGGCAGACGGGTCAGATCCGCGATTGAACCGAGGTTTTTTTCCAGTTTGGCGCGCTGGCGTGTGATTTGCAGAATCTCGCGCTTAGAGAGATTGCTGAACGTACCGTCGTTCATCAGTTTGTCGATGTTTGCCATCTTTTTTACAGCCTTGCGAATGGTCGGGAAGTTGGTGAGCATACCGCCCGGCCAGCGCTCGATAACGTAAGGCATGTTTACTGAAGTGGCCTTTTCTGCAACGATATCTTTGGCTTGTTTTTTAGTAGCAACAAACAGGACTTTCTTTCCCGATTTTGCAATCTGCTTCAAAGCGTCGGCAGCTTCATCGATTTTGGCCACCGTCTTGTGCAGGTCTATGATATGAATACCGTTGCGCTCCATGAAGATGTAGGGAGCCATTGCTGGATTCCATTTGCGCTTGAGGTGTCCGAAGTGACAGCCTGCCTCAAGCAGCATGTCAAAATTTGTTCTTGCCATTTTTCTTAAAATGCTTTTAATTGTTGTTTACTTTCTTTTTAAATTCTATTGTTAGAATCAGCCGGCGAGTAATCGCAGGAGTCTTGCCGGTTTAGATGCTAAACACATGAAAGACGTCCACAGGCAAGGGCGCATAGCCCCTGCATCTGCAACAGTACTTCCAAAAATCGCTTAACGCTTGCTGAACTGGAAGCGGCGGCGAGCCTTTGGCTGACCCGGTTTCTTGCGTTCGACGGCACGGCTGTCGCGTGTCAGGAATCCGTGGTCCTTCAAATTCTTCTTGTCCTCTTCGTTGATTTTCACCAATGCGCGGGCGATAGCAAGGCGCAGTGCCTGGCTCTGGCCGGTAAAACCGCCGCCGTCGAGGTTGGCCTTGATGTCGTATTTCTCTGCACACTCCAAGAGGTTCAGCGGCTGGCGAACCACATACTGGAGGATGGCAGATGGGAAATAAACAGAAATATCTTTCTTGTTGATTGTAATTTTGCCTGTACCTTCGCTTACGTAAACGCGTGCAACTGAACTTTTACGGCGACCTATTGCATTAACTACTTCCATCTTATATCATTATTTATACTGGTTAATATCAATTGCCTTTGGCTTCTGAGCCACATGGGGGTGCTCAGTTCCCTCATAAACATAAAGATTGTTGAGCAGGGCACGGCCCAAACGGCCTTTGGGCAGCATGCCCTTCACTGCATGACGAAGCATCTTTTCAACGCCGTTCTTGCGCTGGCGCAGCTGCGCCGGGGTGCTGAAGCGTTGTCCGCCGGGATAACCAGTATAGCGGGTGTAAAGTTTGTCTGTCTCCTTTTTGCCGGTGAAAATCACCTTCTGGGCGTTGATGATGATGACATTGTCGCCACAGTCAACGTGAGGAGTGAAGGTTGGTTTGTATTTTCCGCGAATCAACTTCGCAACCTTTGAGCAAAGGCGACCAACCACTTGGTCGGTGGCATCGATAACCACCCACTCTTTTTTCGCAGTTTCCTTGTTAACGGAAATAGTCTTGTAACTTAAAGTGTCCATTTTGAATTTAATTGTTACTACTAAAAAACGTTTTTCTTAAATTTTGTTCTATGCCTCCGAACGCATTGTCCGTGAGGCTTGAGCAACGATTCACAAACCGCGGTGACCGGCCAAAGTCACCACTATTTACACGATGCTCGTGGGGATTCTAAGCCTTTCCCCTCAATAATCGGACTGCAAAGGTACGACTTTTCTTATAAGTAATGAGTAGGAAAGGAATGCCGCGGGTGAATATTTATGAAAAATTAACGCAACGTCTGGTTTGGGTAACTATACAGCAATACAACTTCCTTGCAGACTTTCAGCATAGGAGCAGGTAAATT
>JALFBL010000047.1 GCA_022773395.1 Prevotella sp. | reverse complement strand
GATCGTTTCCCACGAGGTTGTATTGTCCGTCGTAACTGAAGCTCTTCTGTGTATTGAGCGACCCGATGACATCGAAAGCATGGAAGCTGCTGTTGTGGGGATAATCTTCATAGACGGCCGCGATGGTGAGGTTCAGTCCCGGCATCGACTTCGAGAAAATCTTTTTTCCGACCACATTGCCGCCCATTCGTTCGGCGGTCGTCCGGCTCACCACACAGCAGAAGGGGTCTGTGAGTCCCTTGCGGGCATCGCCTTCCAGAATCTTGACGGGAAACATATCGAAGAAACAGCTGTCGGCAAGGTATATATCGGCATTGATACGCCGCTTGTCGACAAGCTCCACCTCGCCCGAAGCAATGAAATTGACACGTGTGGCAAGCTCCACTTTGGCGATATTCTTCTTCATCAGCGGTGCCACACCGCCCGAAGTACGGTTAGACTCTATATCTTCGTCCGAAGTGGTCTTGAACGATTCGGTCACCATGCAGATACGTTCGTGGTCGGGATAGCAACGATCATAGGTCTGCTCGTAATAAACTTCCGCGATGTCGACCGCACTCAGACCCAGACCCAACGCCAGACAGACGATCTTGACGACATTGTGCTGTCCCCGACGGGGCAGGTTCCGCAGTGCTATGACAAAATTCTTAACTAAATGATTCATATATATAAAGGTATTACTGGTTATCCTTGATGTGAAGAATGGGGTTTTCGTTGCTTGCCTTCCTGCACCTGAAATAAACCGCGAGGACAGAAAGCGACAGGCTCAGTCCGAACACATTGATGGCGGTGTAAACCTTGTTTCTCGACAGGAAGGTCAGGTAGGATTTGAGGTTGAGAAGCTGTTTCATTATTGATTGTCTTTGATGTGTTTCACAGGATTTTCGTTGCTTGCCACATAGCTCTGCACCACAACGGCGGCAAAAGAGATGAGCCACACGATGATGCCGGCCACCGGAATCCAAGGCCACCACGTGATGCGGTAACTGTACCGGCTGATCCATTCGCCGGCGACATACCACACAACGGGAACGCTGACGACAAAGGCTATCAGCACATAGTTGAGGAACGTGCGGATGAGACGGAGCCTCACACGGTTGCTCGTCGAGCCGAACACCTTGCGAAGGGCTATCTCCTTGCTGCGCTGACCGATGAAATAGGTCGACATGGCGATGAGGCCGAGCAGCGAAATCAGGATGGCGACAAACGAGAAGACCAATACGATATGCGAAACGCGCAGGTTTTCCTCAAAGGCCTGTTCGATATACTTATCCACAAACGGATAAGGTTCGTTCAGATCCTCATGAAACACCTCCTTATAGATGCGCTCTATCTCCCGATATGTGGCAAAGATGTCGCCTTCCACTTGGACGGTCACTGCCCAAGGTTTCTCCACTTTGTCCAAAAGGCACAACATGAAAGGTTGCCCGACCCCTTGATCGGAAACGATATTACGGAGTTTGAAATCAGCAAGCGTACCTCCGAAGGCGGCTTCTTTGGGGAGTCCGTAGAAATCTTCCTGCGAATAGTATTGGCTCATGTGGCTGTCGCCGGGCTTCATCTTCAGGTCTTGTATGGCCTGCTCATTCAAATAGATTACCGGCCGGTGCGCCACCCGGTGATCGTCCTTGAGCTTCAGCCCGTAAATCTTGAGAAAATCAGGCTCGGCAACAATCATCTGATACGAGTAAGTCTTGTCCTTCTTCAATATCGTATTGTTGTTTCCGCCATCCTGCGGCGTACCCATCGAAGATACAACCAGCGAAACCGACGGCAGTCTCTTCACTTTGTCGATGAAAACAGGGAAATCTTTATGTGCAAAAACCTGACCCTGTTGCAGACAAATCAGTTGTTTGGTATTGAAACCCAAAGGAGCCTTGATGAGATGCTGCATCTGCAACGACATGATGATGGCACAAGCCAGCATGACAATGGTAATGACATTTTGGATGGTGATGAAAACTTTGTTCAGTACCATCTTGGTTTGTCGGCGGAATGTTCCCCTGATGACTTCGATGGGTTTGGTTTTCGACAGGACGAATGCCGGCATGATGCCCGAGAGAACACCGACAACGAGGATGAATAGCAACGTGATGATGATGGAGGCCGGCCGATACAGCAGCGTTGCATCCATGCGGGTGTTCAACAGGTGTCCTGCCATAGGCATGAGAGCCACCGCCAGTATTTCGGCAATGACCAGCGACAGCAGGCACAACATGGAGGATTCGACCACGAAACGCCCGATGATGTCAGAACGACGGGCACCGAACAGACGATGGGTGGCAGCCTCTCGCGAACGATAGCCCGACTGTGCCACGGTGAGATTGACGTAATTCATGATGGCAAAGAGCAGAATCACCAAGCCGACGGTGAACAACACGCCGACAACAGTTCGGTTTCCCGTGCGCAGATTGTCGTTGTAAGACTGATATTCGGAGAAATAAAGATTGTCGAGCCGTTCCAACAAGATCTCACACTTGAAAGGAGGCTCGTTGAAAGACGGCCAAAAACTCTTGACAAACTTCGTAAATTCCTTCTCGCGTCCAAACATTTTCGTTCCTTCGCGCACCTGTAAAAAGACACTTGAGCCGGTAAAGTTGACCGATTTGGGAAAATACTCGTCCATGTTGGCGCGGTTTTCGAGTTTCCCCCACGAGAAATCGACAATCATTTCGACCTTATCGTTGATGATGGTATTGGTAAAGTCCTTCACAACGCCCGTCACGCGGAACTTCGTGCTGTCGTTACACACGATTTCTCGTCCCAGCACATCATCGGTTCCGAACCATTTGCGGGCGAAAGTCTGCGTAACCACCGCGTTTTTCTTGTCCTTCAGGCACGTCAGACGGTCGCCCTGCAGCAGCGGAAAGTCGAACATGCTGAAGAAAGTGGAGTCGGTTTCGAGCAAAACGGCATTGTAAAACTCTCCACGGTTGTCCAATCGCATGCTTCCCGTCAGGAATCCGCAGGTATTCTCCACCTCCGGATATTTCTGACGGAAGTGTTTGAGGACAGCATGATGCATCCCCATTGCTTTTCCGCCGTCTTCAAAAAAGTCCACGCCCAACGAATAAATGCGGTTTGCCTTGCCATGTTGGCGGTCGATGCTTTTTTCCTGCCGGATATAGACACCGATAATCAGCACGAACATCAGCGAAATGCTCAGTCCGAACACGTTGATGGCGGTGTAAACCTTGTTTCTCGACAGGAAGGTCAGGTAGGATTTGAGGTTGAGAAGCTGTTTCATTATTGATTGTCTTTGATGTGTTTCACAGGATTTTCGTTGCTTGCCACATAGCTCTGCACCACAACGGCTGCAAAAGAGATGAGCCACACGATGATGCCGGCCACCGGAATCCAAGGCCACCAAACAATGCGGTAGGAATACTGTGAAATCCACTCGCTGATGAAATACCAAACAACAGGCACGCTGATGACAAAGGCGATGGTCACATAGTTGAGGAACGTGCGGATAAGTCTTGTGCGCATCTGGTTACTGGTAGAGCCAAACACCTTGCGCACAGCTATCTCCTTGTTGCGTTGCTGTATGAAATAGGTGGACATGGAGACAAGCCCCAACAGCGAAATGAGAATGGCGAGGAAAGCGAAGATGGTCACGATGTGGATAATTCTGGTCTGCTCCTTATACACTTCGGCTATCTTCTGGCTCAGGTAAGGCGAATCCTGCACCAAGTCTTCGTGATACACTTGCTTGTAAACATCCTGCACCTGCTTGAAAGCATCCTCTTCATTTCCCTCCACTTTGATGAGTACGTTGCCACAGAAGTCATTCGACATAACCTGGTCGAACTGATAAACCACAGTAACCTGATTCTCCACGCCTTCTATGTCGATGGTGTACAGATGGAAATTGCTTAGGATGCCATGTATAGGGGTTATCTCATCGTTTTCGTTGTAACGGAATGTCCTTTCGTTGGGCTTTAGTTGCATCGCAGAATGGAAATTGGGCGACACAAACAGATTGACCGAATCGCTCTGTGCATAGCGAGTCTGCACCTTGATGCCCAACAACGGCAGATAATCCTTATCGACATAGAAACGCTGACAGCGCACCGCCTTCTTGCCTATATATGCCATCTGGTTGAATCCACCGGAAAGAGGAGAGCACAGACCTACGGAAACCTGCTTGACGGATGTTAGTTGTTGCAGGGCTTTCTTAAATAGGTTGGCTTTGCGAGCATCCCGCGGAACACCAATCCCCATCACGCTCTTGGTGTCGTAGCCCAACGGGGCGTCGATGAGGTGTCGAATTTGCCGACTGCCAATCAGGGTCACGGCTATGAAGATGATGGTAATGACGTTCTGTACCACAATGAATATTTTACTGAACAGCATCTTTGTCTGTCGGCGGAAAGTACCACGAACCACGTCTATGGGTTTCACACGCGACTGAATGACAGCCGGCAGCACACCTGCCAACACGCCAACTGTCAGCACGATGCCAACCAACATCAACAGATTGAGCGGACTGAACAACTCTGCAATGGTGAAATGGGTGTCCAGCAACTTACAAGTATAGGGTACGAAAGCCCATGCCAAGAGTATGGAAAGCACCACCGAACAGCAGCAGATGCACACGCTCTCGATAACCAACCGCCAGAGAATATGGCTTTTCTGGCTGCCCAACAGTCTTCTGGTCGCCATTTCCTTGGAGCGGTTGCCCGAAAGAGCTACCGTCAGATTGATGTAGTTCATCACCGAGAACACCAGGATGATGATGCCAACGGCAAAGATGAGATACACCAAGTCCGGTTTTCCTCGCTGGCATACGAGAGAGTCGTATGAGGAAAAATAAGTGCCGCTGAAAGGTATCAGTTGGAAACTGACATCCATTTGGAATGCCTCCTTGTAAATGCTTTGCAAGATGCCGTTGATATTCTTTTCCAATGATGCGGTCTGAGTTCCTTTCTTTAATTTCAGCACCACGTCAGGTGTACCGAAATTGCCAGCGATGTCAAAGAGCCAAGGTATTCTCTCCCGTAACAGTTCGTATCTTCCAATGATGTCGCATTCGGGAAATGATGTTCCGCTCATGTCCTCAAAGATGCCTTTCACATACACCTTTCGGTTTTCGAGCGTAAGCACCTTACCCATCGCGTTACCCTTAATAAACAACGTTTGCGCCAGCCTGCGCGAGATAACCACATCGGTCAGTCCGTTCAGTGCTGTCGTGGCGTCTCCCTCGACGAGAGGCTGGTTGAACATGGCATAGAACGTGGAGTCGGTGTACATCATGGTGGTTTTCACATTCTCTCCGTTACCTGTCGCCACATGCTGTTCGCTGTTGATGTGGAAGGCACACCCCGTCTCTATCTGAGGCAGTTGCTTTTGCAGCAATCGGATGATTTCGCGCGATGTCCCGCTCATTTTTTCGGAATCGAAATCACATCCCACCAAATAGAGTTGCTCCACATGGTCGATATCCTTGTCGATGCCCGTCTCGTGCTGGTAATACAGCCCGATCAGAATGGCAAAGGCAAAACTCACACTCAGACCAAACATGTTGATGGCCGTATATACCTTGTTCCTTGACAGGAAGGTGAAATAGGATTTGAGATTGAAAATCTGCTTCATGATTTTGTTTTTATTTCAAAATGAGTATTTCGTTGTCCTTGTAACTCTCGTAGCCGCTCACGATGACACGCTCGCCCGGCTCCAATCCTTCCAGCACCTCATAGTATTCGGGATTCTGCCGTCCGATACGGATGTTGCGGCGATAGGCTTTCTTGCCGTCCTTGTCAAGCACGAATATCCAGTTGCCGCCCGTCACGCTGTAGAACGTGCCCTTGGGAATGAGGATGGCCTGCTTGGACTCGCCCAACTGCAAGTCAACATAGTAGGTCTGCCCTGTGCGGATGCTGGCAGGGTGTTTTCCGCTGAACACGAAGTCAATCTTGAAACGCCCGTCTTTCACCTCAGGATATACCTTGCGCACGGTGAGCCGATAACGTTGGCCGTTCTGCTCGAACGTGGCAGTCAGTCCCTGATGCACACGGTCGATGTAGTGCTCGTCAACCTTTGCCTCCACCTTGTAGTCGCTCAAGTCGTTGATCACGCCTATTTTCTGCCCCGAAGAAATGCTTTGTCCCAGTTCGATGTCCAGTTGTCCCACCTCACCGTCAATCTGCGAGCGCACGTTCAGCCTTTCCTTGCGCTGGCGCACCAACTGCACGTTGCGCACCATCGACGACAGGTTGTCGTTCATCTGATCCATCTGCGCACGGCGCAACTGTGCGTTCTTCTTCAGCCGCTGCTCGATCAGCGTGTTCTTCTTCAAGGAAAGTTCATACTCCTCTTTTGCCTTGAGATAATCCTCCCTGCTGTTCAGCTGTTCCTTTTGCAGGACAGCCTGATGGTTGAAGGCCCGTTTCTTGGTTTGCATCTCCACCGACAGCTGGGCAGCCTCGTTCTGGTTGTTCAGTTGGTCCTGCTCCATCGAAATCTGTGTGTTGCGCAGCATGTTCTGCTTCTCCGCCAGTTCGCTCTCGGCATTGAGTATCTCGAGGTCGAGGTTGCTGTTGCTCAATCTTACAATGACATCGCCTTTCCTGACATGCGCGCCTTCCTCGATAACCTTTTCGAGTACCACGCCACCCTCTTCGGGCGAGACTTGCACCACCTGTATGGGCACCACGTTGCCGTCGACGCTGACATAATCGTCAAAGCGTGCTTTCTTCACGTCGCCGATGCTGAGCCCCCGGCGTTCCACTTTAAGCGTTGACGACATGTTGCCCAGTGCAAGCCATGCGAGAGCTGCCGCCAGCAGCAGTCCGCCGCCCGTCCATGCCCAGTATTTCTTGGGCAGCCAATACTTTTTCTGTTTTATTTCAATGTCCATGGTCTGATACCTTTATAATAGTTTACCAATCGTTCTTTCATCTCAAGCGTCAACCGCATTTGCAGCAGTTTGATGCGGCTTTCCAGCAAAGTCTGCGCCGCCGTGTGCAGGTCAAAGGTGGAGAGCATTCCCTCCTCGTATTTTCGTCTCGACAAGTGATATGCCAGCAAGTCGGCCTCCGTTTTCTTCTCCATTTTCACCACTTCGCGGGCAAATCCGTCTCGATCGAGCACCGCCTGTACAATATCGTCGTGCAGCTTGCGCCGTGCGTCTTCCAAGGCATACTTCGCTTCCTCCCAATCCATCTTGGCCCTTCTTGCCGAACGCCAGTTTGAAGGAGCGAAAAGGGGAATGTGCAGTGACAGGTAAACAAATTCGCCCATGTTGTTGCCGAACTGTTTTCCGAACGCTTCCGTCCTGCCACTGCCCTGAGAGAGATTACGATAATAGTTGGTGGAAATACCGCCTCCCAATGAAAGGGAGGGAAGAAGCTTTCCGCGCTGCACCAGATAATTGTAGCGCGCGTTTTCCATATTGAAAATGGCTGTTTTCACGTCTGGCGACTCCTGCTGGAATGTGTTGTACATACCAAGGGCGTCACCACCGGAAACCATGTGCCGAACCAGCGTTGTATCCAAAGAGAGCGAGTCGCCCACGGGGAAATTCATTTCCGACTTCAGGGCAAGGAGTGCCAATTGCGCCTGATTCTGCTGGCGAAGCAGACTGTAGTCGTCTTCCGCCACCTGACTTTCCATCTGAGCCACATCGGGCCTCGACTTCTCACCAAGATCAAACAAAGCGCGCGTTTTGTGGAGCAATGCCTTGCTGTCTGCCAGTTTCCGTTCTGCCAGACCTATACTCTGCCTGTTGTAAACCGCCTCCACAAATCGGGTCATCACGGCCATGGCCTTGTCGTCCGCCGCCTTCTGCAGTGCCGTCTCACTGTTGGCGCGCGCCAGTCGAGCCTTCTTGAAAGCGTTCCACGTGCGCCCGCCGTCGAACAATGCCATTTCCGCCCCTATACTATAATAGTTGTTAAAGGTGGTGATGGTGTTGTACGTATTGGTCTCGGGGTTGATGTTTCGTCCCCAACTGTACTGTGCCGATGCCTGTGCCGATACTGTGGGCAGGAAATCGAGCCTGGCCATTTTCTCCTCATACCGGCTCTGCTCCATCTCCATGCGCTGCCTGCGCACACCGTTGTTGTGCTCCACGGCATATTGAATGCAGCGGTCCATGGTCCAATTTTCTTGAGCGACGGCCGGCAGACTTCCAAGTCCTATCAATAATATACAAATTGTTCTTTTCATACGTCATGTTGCATGCCAAAGTCGTGCCAAAAACACGATGTCGCATGCAATCAGCGACTTATGCAAGAACCTTGTTGAGCACAGTGTCCAAATTTTGGACACCTCCGCCTAATTTTTGGACACTGCAACGGCAGCAAGAAGACAATTCGCCCTGTGACGGCATCAAGCAGCGAAAAGCCTGCCTGTCCCAGACGTTCCCGCCGCAGAACAACGGCCTTCCATCCTCCCCCACCTCCTTAAAATACATTAATGTGCGAGAGGTATTTTGTTTATTCCGTTTTTTTTCCGTATGTTTGCATCCTAAACTCATCAAAATATGCAATTAGAAAGATTTGAACAGCAAGTAATGAATGGCAGCGAGCGAAGCAAATGGGCAACCGCTGCCTTTCCTGCGCTCATGCGCAAAGTATATACCTGGATGACCTTGGCATTGGTGCTGACGGGTATTACTGCCTATGGCGTTGCCCACAGTCCTGCCCTCATGGAAACCATTTTCACCAACAAGATTCTGTTTTGGGGTCTGCTCATCGGCGAACTCGCCTTGGTATGGGGTGTCAGTGCAGCCATCAACCGCATTTCATTGGCCACAGCCACAATGCTATTCGTGCTGTATTCTGTACTGAACGGCGCCACGCTGTCGTTCATTTTCATGGTCTATACAGCCGAATCCATCTCCAACGTATTCTTCATCTCTGCCGGAACGTTCGCCGCCATGGCCGCATTCGGCTATTTCACCAAGAGCGACCTGTCCTCTTTCGGCAAGATACTCTTCATGGCGCTCATCGGCATCATCATCGCCACCATTGTCAACATATTCCTCCACAACAGCATGCTCAACATGATTGTCAGCTATGCGGGCGTACTGATCTTCGTCGGCCTTACAGCATACGACTCGCAAAAGATCAAGAAAATGCTGATGATGGCCCAGGACACGGGCGAAACCGCTCAAAAGATGGCATTGATGGGAGCACTCAGTCTTTATTTAGACTTCATCAACCTGTTTCTGTATCTATTACGGATATTCGGCAACAGCAGAGAGTAAACAGTCCAAGACATTTTCAAACGGTGCAGCCTCCTTCCATGTTTCAAGCACAGAGAGAGGCTGCTTTTTAATAGAAACGCCCTACGGTCATGAACAATGGGAAAGTTTACAAAATGCCTTTTGCCACCGTCTATCCGCTATACATACAAAAGGCAGAGAAAAACAACGCACCCAAGAAGAGGTGGATGCTGTCATTTTCTGGCTGACAGGCTACGATGCAGCCGCACTCCGGCACCATATAGAAACAAACACCGACCTGGAAACATTCTTCGCCAACGCACCTCTCTTCAATCCGAACGCATCCAAAATCACAGGAAGCATTTGCGGCCACAAGATAGAAGAAACAGAAGACGTGCGGATGAAAAAAATACGTTACCTCGACAAACTCATAGACGAATTGGCCAAAGGGAAAGCATTGGAAAAGATCCTCAGAAAGTAAGAAAGCAAATCAAGAAAAGGAAGCAAGCCATGCCCTGTCTGCAAAAAACTGCATCTATTTTGCATAAAAATGGACAGAGTAATGAAATTCATGCAAAAATATTTTGGGAGACTCCTTGTTTATCCTTACTTTTGCACCATAACTTTGTATAATTATGCTCGTATGAAAGTAAAAACCAGTAGAATGGAAGCTCTTAAAATGCTTATTTCAAGCATGGAACTAAGCAGTCAGGAAGAAGTGTTAAGAGCATTGGAGAAGGAGGGATTCAAACTGACGCAAGCCACACTAAGCCGTGATTTAAAGCAACTCAAAGTGGCAAAGGCAGCCAGCATGAACGGGAAATACCTGTATGTGCTGCCCAACGATACAATGTACAAGCGCGTGAGCACGCCCCGTTCCGCCATGGAAATGCTTCAAACCTCAGGTTTCCTGTCTATCAATTTCTCGGGAAATATGGGAGTCATCAAGACACGCCCCGGCTATGCGAGCAGCATCGCCTATAACATAGACAACAGCGACATCCCCGAAATCATCGGTACCATTGCGGGCGACGACACCATCTTCATCGTCATCAAGCAGGGAGCACACGAGAGCGATGTCATCGACAGCCTCAGCCTTGTCATTCCAAACATCAAATAACATTGTTCCCATCCTCAACCGGAAATATCCATCGACGGAAACACGGTCAATAGAAACAGAAAAGAACCAAGAAAACGGAGACAGCAAGATGATTCCATTTGAATGCGACTACAATAACGGTGCTCATCCCAAAGTGCTGAAACACCTCATGGAAACCAACGGGAAACCAAGTCTCACCTATGGTTTCGACGAATGGAGTGACCGTGCGAAAGACAAGATCAGAGAGGCTTGCGAGGCACCCGACGCACAAATCTATTTCCTCTGCGGCGGCACACAGACCAATGCCACTGTCATTGATGGTATGCTGCGCAGTTATCAGGCGGTCATCACGGCCGACACCGGACACATCAACATCCATGAGGCAGGAGCCATCGAGGCGAGCGGACACAAAGTCATTGCCCTTCCATCCCATCACGGGAAGATGGCTGCCAAAGACCTGGAAGCCTACATGGAATGGTTCGTTCACGACGAGAGCGCTGAACATCTGGCACAGCCGGGAATGGTCTATCTCACCTTTCCCACCGAATACGGAACCGTTTATTCTGCCGCTGAAATCGCTGAAATCTACAGCCTCTGCCACCAATACGAACTCAGCCTTTTCATCGACGGTGCACGTCTGGGCTATGGTCTGCAGGCAAAATCCACCGACATCACCCTGCCTTTCCTTGCCGGCCACTGCGATGTCTTCTACATTGGCGGCACCAAAATCGGAGCACTTTGCGGTGAAGCCGTGGTCTTCCCCTATCACAATGCACCACGCCACTTTTTTTCCATCATCAAAAGGCACGGGGCACTCATGGCCAAAGGCCGGCTGACAGGCGTTCAATTCGACGCCCTTTTCACCGACAACCTTTATTTCGAGATATCAAGACACGCCATTGACATGGCGGAGAAACTGAAGAAGATGTTCAAGAAAAAAGGGTTCCGGTTTCTCCTGGATTCACCCACCAACCAGCAATTTGTGGTATTGGACAACAAAACGGCAGGACTGTTGGAAAACCACGTGGGTTTCACCCGTTGGGAACCGGCCGACAAAAACCACACCGTGTGCCGATTCGCCACCAGCTGGTCCACCACCGAAAAAGACCTGAAACAACTGCGGGGCATTCTCGATGGTCTTCTCCCGAAAACGTCTCCGAAAAAGAAATAAAGGCATACCGGCAAAGAAACGAAAGCATTTCCCCAAAAACAAAAGCCGTCTGTCGCCCTTTTCATGGCAAACAAACGGCTTTACCGGCAACTACTGCCCACTCTTTTATTTACAACCAATCAAAAATCCAATGTCTTGCCCCGATAAAAATCAAGCAGGGCATTCTGGTACAAGTATTCGCACCTGGCCCGAACAAGGTCGCTTTCGGCTTTCATCAGGTTGTTCTTCACCTCATTGAACTCCGTGATGCTTGCCTTTCCATACTCATACTTGCCAGACATCAGGCGGAAAGCCTCCTCGTTGCTGCGCACGGCCTGTCCGCTGCTCTCGTACTTTGCCTTGGCGGCCACAGCATTATAGTAGGCCTGCTGAATTTCCTTATACAGATTTTTCTTTGCCAAATCCAATTGCAACTGCTGGTTATAACGGTTCAATTCGGCCGTGCGCACATTGTTGCGCGTCTCGTGGCGATTGAAAATGGGAATGTTCAGGTTCAGCCCAACATACTGATTGAAGTTATTGCCCAACTGCTTGAAGAAACCATTGGCAGGAAATCCGCTGGTTTTATAGTAGTTGCTGCCCAGTCCGGCCTGAAAGTTCAAAGTGGGATAATAGGCGCTTTTGGCAATCTCAATGCTCTTCTCGCTTCCTTTCAGCCGAAGCTGCTCGGCCACGATTTCGGGTTTGATGCCTACGGCCTCGCTGTAAACGGCATCGGGCGAAACCGTCCCCGCCATGCCTCCTTGCAGGGAAATGTCAGAACGGCGGACAACCGAAAATCCTTCGGGCGAGGGCAGTTCCAGCAACTGCGTGAGCGAGAGCAAGGCCATCCGATAGTCGTTGTCAGCCTGTGTGGCCGTCAGGCGGCTCTGCGCCAGCGTGGCCTCCTGCTGTGCCAGTTCCGTTCCGCTGGCTTTCCCGTTCTTCAACATCTCCTTCAAACGGAACACCTGCAGCGAGTCGATGCCTACTTGCCGGCGTGCCACATCGCACAGTTCCTGACTGTAAAGGATCTGCACATAACTTTGCGCCACCTGCATCCGTATGTCGTTCTTGGCTTTTTCCAGGTCGGCATTCGCTGCTTCGAGATTCAGTCTGTTCAGTTCCAAGGTGCGCGGAATGCGGAAACCGGTGAAAAGCGGCACGCTGGTGCCCAACGACAAAGACGTGGAACTGGTATTCGTGTTCGTGTAGGTGTTCTCTGCCGTGAGTCCCCTTCCAAACGAGAAGTTCTCGGAAACCGATGCATTGACATCGGGCAGACGGCTGTTTTTCGTCGTGTTCACGTCTATTTCGCGCTGCTGGCGCACAATGTCCTGCTGCTTGATAGAGATGTTATGCGTCACGGCATAATCCACACACTGCTGCAACGACCATGGTGTTTGCGCCTTGGCTGTGAGCGATGCCAGCAGAAACGCTATGATATAGGCTTGTATTTTCATTGATTTTCTGTTTTACCGTTACCTTATTGAATCCTTATTCATTCTCAGTGTCTGCGACAATCTGCGGTCCGCGCACCTTGTCTTTGGCAGTGATTCCGCTCTTGATCTCGATGTTCACGCCATCGCTCAATCCCGTTACCACCTGCTTGCGCGTATAAGTCTTCTGCTTGTCGCCACCTTTTATAATATAGACGAATGTGGAATCGCCGCTGAACTCGATGGCGCTTTCGGGGACAGACAGCACCTTGGCGGCCTTTGCCAATACGATTTCGGCGTTGGCACTGTAGCCGCTTCTTATCTTGCTACCCTTCAACACGTGCACGGCAGCCTTGATTTCAAACTGGTTGGCACCGTTGCTCTGCACCGCCTTGGGCGACACATATTCGAGCGTGGCATCAAACTTGAGATTCTGCAATGCCCCGATGGTGATTTTCATCGGCATGCCCGGCACGAGTTTTCCCACTTCGGTCTCATCGATGTTGCCGCGGAAAATCAAGTCGTTCATGTTCGCAACGCTGGCAATGGTCGTACCATCGTTGAACGTATTGCTGAGAATCACCGAGTTCCCCACCTTTACGGGAATGTCGAGAATGATGCCCGATATGGTAGAGCGGATAAGCGTGGAACTGGCCTTGGCATTGCTCCTCGAAATCCCGTCGCGCACCACGGCCAGCGCATCTTCCGCCGCCGCCTTCTCTTCGCGCGCCTGCCTCAGGGCCTGTTTCACTTTGTCAAACTCATCGGCACTTACCAAGCTCTGCTTGAAAAGATTCTCCTCGCGGCCAAAATCCACTTGTGCCTGCTTCAGATTGATGTCGGCCAAGCGCACACGGCTTTCCGCACCGCTCAACTGACCCATGTCGGGAATCACCTTCACCTTGGCAATCACGTCGCCGGCATTCACATAGTCGCCCGCCTCTTTCATCAGTTCTGTGATGATTCCCGATATCTGAGGCTTCACGTTCACCTCGTTGCGAGGCTCGATGCTGCCCGTGATGGTAGTCAGTTTGGCAATGTCCATCACCTTGGGTGTAAATTCGTTGTAATCCACTGGCTTGGGGCGTGATTTCTGATACAGGAACACGAAGGTTCCGATGAATATCAAGGCTATGACAGCCGCAACAATCAATTTTGAATACTTTTTCATTGTTATTTCGTTTTTTACATTATTGTCAAGTTACATTATTCGTCTCGCATGGCATCAACGGGTTTGATGTTCATGGCCCGCCAGGCAGGCGCAAGACCCGCCAATATGCCCATCACGTTGATGACCAGCGCGGCAAACAGCGCCGTCCAGAAATCCACCTGGAAGTGGACTTTCAATATCCCGTCTTCCGTATTTCCCAATTCCAGCATCTGCAAGATGATCACCGCAAAGAGAATGCCGCTCATGCCGGCAACGGCGGTCAGTATCACGCTCTCGCTGAGGATTTGCGAAAGGATGTTCCGGGTGGTGGCGCCGATGGCACGGCGTATGCCAATCTCGGTGGTTCGCTCGCGCACCGTCACCATCATGATGTTCGACACGCCGATAGCCCCTGCAAACAGAGTGCCCAGTCCCACCATCCAAATAAGGAAGTTCACGCCCTTGAACAGGTTGTCCATCAATCCGAACATCACCTCGGTATTGAACATCATCACGCCTTGCTCATCGGTCGGGTCGATGGTGTGCGCACGGGCGATGGTCTGGCGTACACGGCCGGTGATTTCCGACATCTTCACGCCGGGCCGTCCCGTCACGGCAATCACATCCACCTCGTCGCCCCTGTTGTAGGCTTGCTGCACCAAGGTGATGGGGAGCGTTATCGTCTGGTCAACGTTGCCGCCAATGTTCATCTTGCTCTCGCCCTTGTAGTTCACTCCCACCACTTCATAATAGATGGAATCCACTCGAATGGCTTTTCCGCAAGGGTTGCCGTTTCCGAACAAGTCCTTGTATATCTCCTTTCCTATCACACACACCTTTCGGTTCTGTGTCACGTCCATGTCGTTGATGTATCTTCCGTAAAGAATCTTCGGTTCGTTGATTCTTGCCATGTCTGGGGTCACGCCCTTCACTTCGCACTGGCTTTTCTTGTCGCCATACACGGCGGCACCGCCCTGGCTGAACAGCATCGGAGCCACCACGTCCAATTCGGGCACGCTGTGGTGCAGACGCTCTATGTCCTTGTAGGCCATCGTCCACACCCTGCCTTTCCGGAATCCCTTGTACGCCTTGGTGGTGGGCTGTGCCCATACCATGGCCGAATTGGTGGCGAATCCCTCAAAGTTCTTTTGCAGTAAACCTTTCACTCCCTGTCCGCCGCCTATCAACAGAACCAGCATGAACACGCCCCAGAACACACCGAAACCGGTGAGGAAGCTCCTGCTCTTGTTGCGGGTGAGCGTGTCGAGTATTTCGCGGTATGTATCTAAATCTATTCTCATTTTCATTCTGCTCTAAGTGCTTCAACAGGTCTGATCTTTGCCGCCTTGCGCGCCGGAATCAGTCCGGCTATGGTACCGGCAATGACCATCACTGCCGTCGCCTCGAAACAAACGTCCAGCCCCACCGTCGGATCGACGAAGATGGAGAATTTGGCCACGCCAATGTCCATTTGCCTGCTGCCCAAGGTGGCGTTCATATATTCGTTTGCCAACACGCCGAGGAACATTCCCACATAACCGAAAACGGTGGTGATGATCACGCTTTCGATGATGATCAGCTTGAGGATGAACCACGGCTTGGCGCCGATTGCCTTGCGGATGCCGAACTCCCGCGTGCGCTCCTTCACGGTAATCAGCATGATGTTCGACACGCCTACGATACCGCTGAGCAATGTAAGGAGCCCCACCACCCAAAGGGCTTTGCGGATGATGCTGATGCCCTGTTCCATCTGAATGCTGTCGCTGTACCGATTCCAAAAGTAGATGGAGGTCTGGTCGTCGGGCGCCGCCTGGTGGTTGGCATTGATGCGGGCACGGTACTGCTCCTCAAACAGTTCGTTTTTCTTCTCCGAGTTTTTCCCTTTGAACGTCATTTCTATGTCGCCCGCCTTGTTCCCGCCTCCATACATCACCTTGAGTGTGGAGTAAGGCACAAGCACCTCGGTGTTCTGTCGGTTCTCGTCTCCCTTGACAATACCCACTACCCGGAAAAAGATATTGCCCGCCTTGACATACTGCCCCACCAGATTGGCATAGTTTTTATCAAACTCCTTGGCTTGCAGGTCGGTCAGCACCATCACCTTGCGCTTGTCTTTCAGGTCGATGTTGTTGATGAACCGTCCGCAGAGCACCTCCACCTTGTCTATCTTCGTGTGGTTGGGATAAACACCCGTCAGCATGCCATTGAAATAATCCTGCCCACGGCTGACGGCAAGATTGTTGGGCGTCCGGATTCTTGCGCCCACCTCGTCCACGGTTTGGGCGAAGTCGTTGGCGGTAATCTCCAGGTCTCCATCGTTCAGTTCGATGCTCCTTCCCTTCTGCAAACCTTTGAAAGGCTTGTCGGTCACGCCGTCGAACACAATCATCGAGTTGGTCAGAAAGCGGTCGCTCTGCACCATCTGGGCGTTGATGAGTCCGTTGCCCGCTCCCAGCAGCACGATGAGCATGAAGATGCCCCATGCCACGGCAAAGCCCGTGAGTGCGGTACGCAGCTTGTTGCGCTTCGTGGTTGACCATATTTCGTTTAGAATATCTCTCATGTCTTCTTTTTCAAATTCCGTAGTGTGATTCGTTCGCTTGCCTTCCCGCTATCGCCCGCCGTGTCATTTCATCACGCCGTTGATGCCGAAAGGCCCGTTCCTGTGGTCAAGATTCATCGTGACATTTCCGATGATTCCATCCTTGATATGCACGATCTTGTTGGTCTCGTTCGCCACTCCGCTCTCGTGCGTCACCACAACGATGGTCATCCCTTCGTCCTCGTTCAGGTGCTTCAGCAGCTGCATCACCTCAACACTTGTCTTCGAGTCCAGCGCTCCCGTAGGTTCGTCGGCCAGAATGATTTGCGGCTTGGTGATGAGCGCACGGGCAATGGCCACGCGCTGTTTCTGTCCGCCCGACATTTCGTTGGGATAGTGGTTTGCCCACGGAGCAAGCCCCAATTTGTCGAGATAGTCCATTGCCAGTTGGTGGCGTTTCCTCCTCCCCACGCCCTGATAGAACAGGGGGAGTTCCACGTTCTCCACCGCCGTTTTGAACGCAATGAGGTTGAACGACTGGAAAATGAACCCGATCATGCGGTTGCGGTAGTCGGCAGCCTTGCGCTCGCTGAGGTCTTTGATGAGTGTGCCGTTGAGGACGTATTCGCCCGAGTCGTAGTTGTCGAGAATCCCCAGTATATTCAACAAGGTGGATTTGCCCGATCCCGAAGCGCCCATGATCGACACGAACTCACCCTTTTCTATGTCCAAGTCAATTCCCTTGAGCACGTGCAGGGGCTGCCCGTTATCGTAAGTTTTGTTGATGTCTCTTAAATGTATCATAATTGAATGTTTATAAGTTAGACGCCCGGAGAAGGCAAAAAGTTGCAAGCCCTATCCTTTTTTTTGTCCATAACCTGTTTTATCATTTTTTTCCAGGCACGGCAATGGCCTCCTATGCCTTTTGCCATGCCTCCTCTACATCCTTGATGTCGATGTCGAGCAGTTTCATGCTGCGGAACAGTTCGGGGAGCGTCTGCTCCAAGAACTCCTTTTTCCGTGTTTTCATAATCTGTTTCTTCGCTCCCTTCGTCACGAAATAGCCCAGTCCGCGCTTGTTGTAGATGATTTCCTCGCGCGCCAGGGCATCGAAAGCCTTCACGGCGGTGTTGGTGTTCACCTCCAGGAGAACGGCATATTCGCGCACGCTGGGAATTCTTTCGTCGTCGGCGTATTTGCCCGACAGAATCTCGTCGCACAGGCGGTCTGCCATTTGCATGTATATTGCCTTGTCGTTGTTGAATGTCATGGTTGCGTTCCTTTCTGTTAAACGTTAATCCATCGGTTGTTTACCACCTGCATCCGCTTGAAAAGGCGGAATGACAGCCAATAGTTGAGCACAATGAACAGGAAACACGCAAAGGCGGAGACATACCCCCAAGGCGTGAGGCGCACATCGTACATGTCGCCCACCATCAACTGGAAATGGCGCGTGAAGCCCTGGCTGCCCACATAGGCAAAGAGAAAGATGCCGGCAATGACGGTGACACAAGTGGCCACCAAGGTGTGGCGACGGTAGAAGACACCGCCCAGCACGAAAAAGGAGTGGAAGAACACCGCAAAAAGGGTGCTGAAAGCGGTGGGTTCCCACAGCACTTCTCCATTGCCGTTGAGCATCGGAAAGCTCCAAACGCCGCGAAGCATGGGAATGCCCCATACGGTTTCATGGTGACCGCCCACCACGTCAATGAGCACGCGCATCGCATCGCCCGCCACGAATGCCACAGCCAGCACCAAGCCCCAGCCCACGGTGACGTACAGGAAAGCAGCCAGGAACTTCTCCAAGTTGGTGGACGGATGCATCAGAAAGAGCGTGAGCTGCTGCTTGCCGCTTGCGGTGGCCAATATCTGTGTGGCACCCACCAGCATGGAAGCCATAGACAAAGCGGAAATGAAGCTCAGCGTGTCGCGCACCACCGGCTCATAGCCGCCCTCAGCGCCGGAAAACATTACGCGTGTGCCGAACATCTGCGCCACGAACAGTGCCACAACGACACCGGCAAACCAGTACATATATTGTTTCTTGTTGGCCAGAAAAAACCATCTGAAGGTTTTTCCGAACCGTTGCAAATCAAAATTCTTCATATCTTTACAAATTGATCCATTTGCGGCCCACTACCTGCATTCTGGCATAGATGCGGTAAGCCAGCCAATAATTAACGATAGTCCACACCACGGCAGCCACTTTGAAAACGACGGAGAAACGGATGCCCCACGCCGCAACGTCAACGGCACTTTCGGGTAGAAACTGAGAGGCCATATAACTTGCCAACATGAGCAGGGCGATGAGCGACAGCATGGTCCACAGAGGGGCTTTCTTGCTGAAAAACGCGCTGCCCAGCACAAAGACGGAATGCACCAAGGCAAAGGCCAGCCAACCGATGGCGGTTTCCTCGGCAACAGCGGTTTCGCCACAAGTGATTCTGAACGCGGCACCGGCATCGCTGGGGATGTTGAAGAACAACGGAACGGCCGATTGGGTATATGTCCCGTCCACGACATAGGCAAACCCCACGCGCACCACATCGGCCATCACAAAACCCACAGCGGCTATCAATGCCCAGCCCACGGTGACGTAGAGAAAGCGAACCAGGAACTTTTCCAACAGGGAGACGGGCAGCATGAAGCACTGGATGCGCCCCTGCTTGGTTTCCAGAACCCGGAAAAGCTGGCCTGCACCTATCAGCATCAGCATAACGGCCCCGGTGTGAGATGCCATTACTATTCCGTCCAGGGTTGACACTTCCGGCATGCCGGCATTATCGACGATGAAAATTGTCTGGATGAACAAAAAAGCGAGAGCAACGGAAAACTGGCTACGGAGCATTTCGCTCTTCTTACAGACGATTTCGTTTTTGAGAGCCAGTCTGAACCTCTTGATATTGAATGATTTCATAACCAATGATTTGAGTGTGAATGAATGTAGCATCAAGGCACAAGCCCCTTGGTCACGGCATTGAAGAGCAGTTCCAGGTTCACCTGCGTTTCGTCGTCGCCCGGCTGCCGGCGTGCCACCACGGCATTGCCCTGCAGCGAGGGTTCGGCATAGATGATGTCGTCGGCCGGAACACCCGGCGTGCGGTACTCAAACGTGTAGTCCCGGCAGATGTCTGCCACCGAGCTGTCCATGAGCAGGCGGTCGTGGTCGAGAATGAGGATGTGGTCGAGCAGCGACTCCACATCGTGCACCTGATGGGTGGAGATGATCAGCGTGCGGTCGCTGCTCATGTTGTTGGCCACCACCTTTCTGAACTGGCTCTTGGAGGGGATGTCCAGCCCGTTGGTGGGCTCGTCCATCAGCAGCAGATTCGTTCCGGCAGCGAGGGCGAAGCTCATGAACACCTTCTTTTTCTGTCCCATGGAGAGAGAGTTGAGTTGAAGCGAGAGCGGAAGTTCGAAGTCTGTCAGGCAGCTTTCGAGCACCTCGCGGCTGAAACGGGGATAAAACGGCTTGTTGATCTTCACATATGCGTCTAAGGTGGTAGAGGGCAGCTCAAACTCTTCGGGCACGATGAATATCTCCTTCAGCGTGTCGGGCTCGCGGCGGTTGGTTTCCACTCCGTTGTACATCACCTTGCCGCTCCTGGCACGGAGCAGTCCGCTGATGAGGTAGAGCAGCGTGGATTTGCCCGTACCGTTCTTGCCCAGCAGGCCATAAATGTTGTTCTCGTTCAATGTCAGGCTGAAATCGTTGAAAACCATTTGCTTGCTGCCTGCATACTTGAAACTGATGTTTTGAATTTCTACCATAGTCGTATCTGTTTTCTATTGTTTGTCAAGTGTATTACATTAATAGTACACTGCAAAAGTAGTGTAATATCATACACACTCCAAACAATTTGTCGATTATTTTCATGTACCGCACGTTTTTTAACTTTTGTTCAGATCCTCACCTTATTATATATTACAAATGGATGGGTTGAACAAAAGCGATTCGGTTTTCGCTTGAGTTTTCTCCCAAAAGAAGAAGGGAATGCCTGTTTTTCAATGCAGAATGTAAAATCTGCAAATATAAGTAATTGATAATCAGTACATGTACCTCCAATTAAGGGGGACAGATACTATGCGGAGGGACGGAGGAGGGACGGAAAATATACAAACATCTGCAAATGAAGCTGCCGTCAAAAATAAGATATACAAAGATCTGCAAAGACGTTTTTCCAGTTCTTTGTATATTCACATTCGTTAATACGGATTTTTGCAGATTCTTGCAATTGCTGTGAAGCGAGTGAAGTGTGACTTCCAATTTCAGTCCCTTTAGGTACATTTATCTTTGCAGTTCTTTGTATATCTTTGTAATCTGACGAAAAATCGGAGTTTTTTTAAGCTCAAAATCGTGTTGTTAAAAAGTGTTGGTTCTCATTTGTCTTAGCCTATAATGTGTTATTCCTTTTCTTCTAATCTTTGATCTTGACCATTCGGCATGACATTAATAGTAGTTGGAAGATAAATGGTTTAGTTTAGGTTATAGATATTTAATATGGGATTAAACTAAACCAAGCCCAGAAATTGATTCGTACTATCGCCCTTTTTTATTTTGATGGCAATTGTATCTCTGCTTATAGTTTTTGCACGTTTTTTACTCCCAAATTCACTAAAAACGCGAATTTGAGAATAAATTTCTATAAAAATCGCCGTTATTTGAGGAAAATGTTTGGTTGAACAAAATAAAAAAGCTATATTTGCAACAAATTTATGCTGGTATTCATAAAATAAACGAAGATGGCTACAAAAATACAGCAAATATTAGAGACGGCGCCCAATGAATCGGTCTTGTTTGGTTCGTGGCTTTCAAGTCAAGGATTGGATGCACGTGGTCAGTATGCTTATATGAAAAGTGGATGGCTTGACCGTATATCGAAGGGGGTTTATAAGATACATGGAACAGAACCAAGTCTATTTGCTGCTGTATCGTCATATAACACGCAACTCAGTAAAAGTTGTGTTGTAGGTGCATATACAGCTTTGGAACTTCGAGGATACTCCCATTACCTGTCAATGGGGAAGCCTAAGGCTTATTTGTTTACAGACAAAAGCAATAAGTTACCTTTGTGGTTATTAAAAGAGGAGTGGGATATGACGATAAAATACATGACTACCTCTTTCTTGGGTGATGAACTGTTGGGTGTAGAAACTATGACTATCAATCAGCATGATTTGCTAGTGTCATCTCCAGAGCGTGCCATATTGGAGTGTCTGAACTTGCCAGATGCCTCTTCTTCTTTGCTCGATATCTATTATATCATGGAGGGTTTGACAACATTGCGTCCCAAATTGGTTCAGACATTACTGGAGACCTGCACGTCTCAGAAAGTGAAACGACTGTTCCTCTATATGGCAGAAAAGGCTG
Source organism: Prevotella sp. (assembly GCA_022773395.1). Classification (GTDB taxonomy): domain Bacteria; phylum Bacteroidota; class Bacteroidia; order Bacteroidales; family Bacteroidaceae; genus Prevotella. The sequence goes on along the minus strand of JALFBL010000047.1, from coordinate 9,650 downwards.
GCCACTCCTGGTATAAGGCTTTGAAACTGGAGAATGTCAATCTTGGCACATCCAGGTTTATGATCACGCCAATAGGAAAGTACATCAATAAGTATAATATGACAATCTCAAAAGAACTTGCAGAATATGAATGATATAAAATCAAGTGTTTACGCTCAGAAAGTAGAACTGCTGCTCCGTCTTATTCCGATAGTGATGGAAGAGGAGGTGTTTGCCATACATGGTGGTACTGCCATCAATCTTTTCTTGAAGGACTTGCCACGTTATTCTGTAGATATTGATTTGACCTATATCCCATTGGCTGACCGTCAGATAAGTTTGGATGACATCAATATGCATCTGAATGTCATCGCGGAAAAGGCAAAGAAAGCTTTCAAGGGAATGCATATCGTTCCAAACTTCAGTACCTGCAAACTGTTGTGCGAATATCGAGGTAGGCAGGTGAAGATAGAGGTTAACCAGACCAAGAGAGGTATTATAGGTGGTGATGTTCAAACAATACCATTGAGCGAGAAAGCACAGGAAGAGTTTTCTCTCTTTTGTGAGGCAAATGTTGTGCCCTTAACTCAATTATATGGTGGCAAGATTGCAGCAGCTTTATCACGTCAGCATCCTCGTGATCTGTTTGATGTGAAGTATAAGGATATACCATTGAGTGAATGCCGAGAGGGACTTATCTTCTGTTTACTTGGTAGTGATAGACCGATCTATGAGTCTTTTGCCCCAAGTTTGATTGATCAGCGTGAAGCAATGGATAATCAGTTTGCAGGTATGACGGATATTCCTTTTACATACGAGGAGTTTGAAGAGACTCGTGCCAAACTCATTAATGATGTCAAGTCGTTGATGACGGAAGCGGATAAGAAGTTCCTGATTAGTTTCGAATCTGGTCAGCCTGAGTGGGATGGATACGAATTTGAGTACTTTAAAGATTATCCATCCGTACAATGGAAGTTACTCAATTTGAAGAAACTGGCTAAGCAGAATCCGCAGAAGTTGCAAGAAGAGGCTGAGAAACTATGGAATGTGTTCGGTATTTCTTATGACTAAAATGGACAGAAAATTGTAGTTGTAACAACTAAATTATAAAATGTATGTTGTATTTTGACGAGGCTGGATATACAGGGCCAGATTTAACGAATAAAGAACAACCTTATTTTGCTTTGGCATCTATTAGGATGACAGATGATGAGGTCGCTTGCATGAAGAAAGATATTGGCTATTGTGAATGGGGAAAGGAACTTCATTTCAAAGGCATGTATACTAATCCTCATGGTAGGGCGATGCTGGATAAAATATTTAACCATCCACTAATGGATGATAATCATGTACTTCCTTCATTTGCATACAAAAGATATTGTATCTATGCCAATATTGTTAATATACTAGTCGAGACTATGTATTATAATCAGGGGGTAAATTTATACGAGAGAGCTAAGAATCTGATATTGGCTAATGGCTTGTATTATTTTGCTACTTTGCATCCTAACAAGGATTTGGTGACTGAATTTGAGAATTTTTTTGTTACTATGGTTAGGGAATCATCTGTTGAATCTATTGCAAATTTCTATAGGACTACAGACAAGCTGATGTATAATGCTGATACAAAAGATGGTTTCTTCGAAATGCTGTCAGAGATACCTCCTACAATACAATATATTAAAGAGGCTTTAACCGACAAGAAATTTTATATTGATCTTACAATACCATTGTTTTCCGTGTCAATTCAAGAATGGTATAAAAGAACTGGGGAAAAAGATACTGTTCTTTTTGATTCTTCTGAACCATTCTATGCAAATAAAGAGTTTATGGAACACCTAAGAGATATGGATGTGCCAGAAACTGTTGTGGGATATGGCAAGGGTAAGCACGTCTATCCTCTGCCTGTTGGCAATATGGAAATCGTTAAGTCTCACGAGGCGTTTGGAATACAGTTAGCTGATGTGTTTGCAAGTGCATTGTGCTTTGCTCTTACACCGCGAGAAGATAAGTTCGTGAAGTATCAAGATAAGATAAAATCGCTGCCAATATTCCAAAATATTAAGCTAAATATAGCACCTTCTACTAATGACTTTATTAAAGAAAGGATGAAGGAAACTGCCGAAATTGATCCTTTGGATTTTCTTTGCGAACATAGTAATGAGATAACCCCCGAACAAAATTATTTTTTTATGGATTATACAGAATTAAGTAATAGCATCAGAATGATGATGAAAGCGCAAGGCGTAGATGAAAAGTATATTGATAAAGAGGAAACATTATACTATGATGAATCAGGTAACATTAAACACCTGATTGTAAAAGAGGGTAAACTAAATGCAGATTCAGATACAGTATTTGTGTTGGGTGGTGTTCAGGCGGAAGATACTATTTCTTTGGAAGAGTTAAAAACTGCATTAGGAAAAAGTTTAGAAAAAGAAATGAAATCAACAAAGGACTTGAAAGGAACTATCAGCGGAAAGGGTATTAGGTTGCGGAGGAGAGGTAAGTAAATGGAAATGAGAGTGATTTGCTGTATATCTCTATGGTTTGCTTAGGAGGTAAAAGTGCAGAAAGCGTGGATTTATGCAGAAGTTCCGTTACCAAACCGTTAGTCCATTCCTCGAATGGTAACGAAGAGGTAGGAGAAGGTAATCGACAGAAGAGTATTCGGTAACTCATTTTTCTGCGATTACGGTTCTTATGCTCTGTACCACAATGTTTTGCGTAGCTGAAAACGCTTCAAAATCGGGTAACTTTGCCCATAAAAAAGAAGCGTATGGAAAAAGACAAAATGAAGGTTTTGCTCTACCTGAAAAAGAGCGGATTGGACAAGTCGGGGCAAGCTCCGATCATGGGGCGGATAACCTACGAGCGAACTATAGCCCAATTTAGTTGTAAGCTCTCGTGCGATCCCAAGTTGTGGAACGCTCGTGAGAGCAGATTGAATGGCAAGAGCCGTGAAGCAGTGGCAACGAATGGCAAGTTGGAACGCTTGCTTCTCTCGGTACAGTCAGCTTATCGAGTCCTTTGCGAGCGAGGAAAAGTCTTTACGGCAACTGATATCAAAGAGCAGTTCCAAGGAAGTATGCAAACTCAAATCACCTTTTTGGAACGATACAACCGAATGGTTGAAGATATGGCACAAAAGGTAGGCATCGAAATAAAGGCAGCGTCTTTGAATAGTTACTATACTATTCGCAAGCATCTGCAAGCCTTTATAGGGGAGAAGTACCACACGACAGATATTTCTTTCGGACAAATGGAAGAAGATTTCTTGGAGTGCTTGCAACATTACTCTGTCGGAAAGTTGAGACATTCGCAAGGTTATTATCGTAAGATGGCTTTGGCGGTTAAGAAAGCCTGTCGCTTGGCGTATCATGAGGGCTTGACAGGGCGACAACTGTTTGCTCACATACAGATTGAACGAGGAGAGAATAAACAACCTCGTGCATTGGACAGAGCTTCATTGGATAAGTTGCAAGCCTTGACCTTTGAGCCGTATGAGGTGGAGTTGGAGACCGCTCGCAATCTCTTTCTCTTCTCCTGTTATACGGGTGTTGCCTATTGCGATATGGTTGCCCTTAATCGGGAACACCTCTTTACGGACGATGAGGGGGCGTTGTGGCTGAAGTTCCGCAGACAGAAGACCAATACCCTTTGCCGTGTGAAACTCCTATCTGAAGCGGTGCGTTTGATAGAGCGGTATCAATCGGAGAAACGCAACAATCTTTTTGCTCCCATTGCCTATTCAGCTTACCTCGTCCAACTCAAAGCCCTGCAACTTCGGGCTGGTATTTCCATTCCCCTTTCGGCACACGTTGGTCGCCACACCTTTGCCACCTTGATTACCTTGGAACGAGGTGTTCCCATTGAAACGGTCAGCCGAATGTTGGGGCATAGCAATATCCAAACGACCGAGCGATATGCCCACGTCACCCCGAAGAAGCTCTTCGATGAGTTCGAGCGATTTCTCTCTTTCACTGAAAACCTAACCTTAACCTTGTAAGAACTATGCGCAGTACATTCAAAATCCTATTCTATATCAATAAGAACAAGACCAAAACGGACGGCACAACGGCAATCCTTTGCCGTATCACCATAGACGGAGAGAGTGCGGTTATAACCACAGGCGAAAGCACTACCCCTCACGATTGGAGCGTGAAGCGAGGGGAGACAACGGACAAGAAGACCAATCGACGCCTGCAAGCCTTTCGGGAGGAAATCGAACAGGGGTACAACACCTTGCTCTACAAATATGGAGCGGTGAGTGCCGAGCTTCTAAAGAACTACTTGCAAGGTATCGGGAGAATTCCGACAACACTTCTTGCTCTTAGTACGGAGGAATTGAAAGCTCAACGAGAAAGCAAGAGCGAGGGGACGTATTGCAACAATCGGTGTTCCGACAGACAACTAAACTCCTTTGTGAGAAGTCGTGGAGAGGAGGATATTTCCCTAACTACTCTCACGATAGACTTCTTTGATGATTATCGTTTCTATTTGAAGAAGGAGGGCTATGCCCCTGCAACGATAAACGGGCATCTGTGCTGGTTAAGCCGATTGATGTATCGAGCCGTCAGTCAGGGAACAATCCGCTTTAATCCATTCGAGGGGGCGAAGTATGAAGCCGTAGAGCGCAAACCTCGTTTCCTGAGCAAGGGGGAGGTGGCAATGCTCTTGGCATTCCCGTTGCAAGAGGAAGGAGCAGAACTAAGCCGAAGAATGTTTCTCTTCTCCGTCTTTACAGGTTTGGCGTTTACCGACTTGCAGAGCCTGCGAGTTTCGCAAATCGAAACGAATAGCGAGGGGAAGCGGTATATCCGCAAAGCAAGACAGAAAACGGAGGTGGAGAGTTTGATACCCCTGCATCCGATAGCGGAGCAGATTCTTTCGCTTTACACAAAGGAGAAAAGCAAGGGGGATTATAAGATATTCCCTGACACAATGAGCAAAGGCAAACTACTTGCCCATCTTAAAACCGTGGGCTTGGCGTGTGGCATTCGTACTCCGCTGACCTACCACGTTGGGAGGCATAGTTTCGGCACGCTGACTTTGGAGGCAGGTATTCCGATGGAGAGCATTGCCAAGATGATGGGGCATTCGTCTATTGCCAGCACGCAAATCTATGCTCAAATCACTGACCAAAAGATTGTAAGGGATATGGACAGGTTGATGCAACAATTAATTGTATAGAATTGTTGTAGAAAAGAGCTTGTTCCTCATTAATGGAGCAAGCTCTTTCTTTTTATAGTTTCATTTTAAGTATCGGGAGAGGATTACCAAGTTCGTCCGTTTCAGTTCTCTCAAAAACTTAAAATCCCACTTTCTGATAGAATGCGAGTGCTTGGGGATTTTGTTCATTTACATCAACATAGCATATTTATATTCATCAATGGCAAGTCGAATAAGTCTTTTCTCGATGCCTTTTGGGAAATAATCAAGCGAAACAAACAACATTTTTATTTTATCGTCTGAAATATCCATAAACGCAATATTGGCTTTCTTTATCGTTCAAAACGGATAAATCAATAAACTTCAATCCTTTTCGAACATGAGGAATAAGTTTTTGAACATCTTGCTCTGTCAAGAAATGATGAGCTGCACGCACAGACTTTTCCATACATTCATTAAAGAATCAAGAAAGTTTGCTGTTCTTGCCTTATCAATAGGGTGAAATTCTAAGGTGATCATATACTTTAATGTTTCAATCGTTTACTCATTTTGTAATTAGTCAATTTCAATCGGTTTGCTTGCCTTTCCCGTTGTGCATCGACTTGAAACCCTTGTTTCTCAAAGAATGGTTTTGCCGTAATGCTAACTTCTGATGTGAGTGCTTCCACTCCTATCTCCTTAGCATACATTTCAACGTACTTGTATAAAGACGTTGCTATGCCATTACGCAGGAAGTTTTTGTGAACAAACAATGCATTCATATAGCCGTAATCATTCACAGAAGCAAAACCAACAATCATCCCGTTCTCATTTTCTGCAACTATATAATGGTGTTCTTTTAACAGTTCACTCCAATGCTCAATATCATTACCACATGAAGCCCAGTCTTTCACTTCTTCCTTTGTATAATCTTCCCTATTTACGGTCAAAACCGTATCCTGATATAATTCTTTTAATTCAGAAAGATCTGAAATAATAGCTCGACGAATAAGTATTTTCATGTAGTTAGAGCTGAATTTTGGCTATTTTCAAGGCCTCAAGCTTTGAATAAAAGTCCGCATTAAATCAACTGATTCTTTTAATTCCTGAAATGTAAATTTTCGATTATGTGTATTTTTAGGATGATGAATTTGGTGTCTTATATAATCAGTTAAAACTATATTTTCAGTAGTAGTTGTCCCATCTCTTTTAAGCTTATTGTATGGAATTGTGTATTTATCACGCCTGTAATTTGCCATTTCTCCCTCTAATTCAATATATCCATAAAGCTCATTGTGGTATTCCTCTGTAACTTCGGAAAAAGCAAGGAAGTTTACTTCATTTAAAGATGGGTACGGAAGTCTGTTCGGCAAAACCTGCTCAATTGTTTTTATCGAGTTATGCAACTTTATGAGTCTTAAATGCGTGAAGTCTAACTCTTTTACCAATACAGCACTATGTGTCGTTAATATTAATTGTGTATTTGCAGTTTCTGCCAAGTCGAGGAACGCTTTAATTAATTTTCTTTGATGTTCCGTATGTTGTGACGTTTCAGGTTCCTCAATAGCATAAATTATACTTGGATTATTCCCCAGCGTTTTCCTCCTTTCTGCTTCGGCTCTAAAGAAATTAAGTAAGATGAGTCGTTTTACTCCACTACCTCTCTTGTTTATTGGAATATTTTCATCTCCAGCAATCGAAACACTTTTAAAAACATCGACCCATTTTAAGCTATCTGTTGTTGGTATAACAGGAGTTAAACTTCCTGCAATCTCAGGATTCATATCCCGAATTTTCTCTAATGTTCTTGAAGCAACATCTTGCAATTTATTTTTTACTTCCGTTGCTATTTCGTTAAATTTTTCTTTTAGCGCCTCTTCATTTAAAATTTGCCGCACCGCTTCTTTTAATGGATCTTGGACTTCATTATCTCCATCACTATTTTTTCTATCAGACTGAAATAGAGAGTATAATGGCAAGTATAGCTGAAGTTTATCCCAAATGGACTTTGTGTCACCTTTTGTTACATCAATTTCAATTTCAGACAGTCCTAAATCTCTATTAAAATGTTGCCATATCGCTGTTCTCATAGCTGCATTTATTGTCTGATTGTCACAGGAAATAGAATTGTCTCTGATAATTTTCTGAAGTTCAGTATTTTTCTTCTGTAAAAGTTCTTTACAAATATCATTTGTGGGATGATTTGCCCTAATAAACACTTTTTCCTTGCCGGCATTAGAGTACTTTTTGATAATCTCAAGATTACCATCTAAATTAAGTAGATACTCTGCTTGAAGCGTTGTTTGATTTGTGGCATCAATTATAATGTTCGCTGGGAGTTCTTCAAAGCAAACAGAAATAATTGTTTCGGTATCATTTGTCGCAAGTGCCTGTTTGTTAACATCATCCTTGTCGATTTTGATAACTCCCTTGCTGTCGTTAAAAAAGATATCTAATGCTTCTAAAACAGTTGATTTTCCAATATCATTTTTTCCAACAAAGACTGTTAAATTCCCAAAATGGATTTCAACTTCCTCTTTGTAACCTCTAAAATTCTTGATTTTTACCGTCTTTATTCTCATTTCTTCAATTCGATTTTATTTTTTACAACAGGCAGGTTCTATCAAACTAAGAATTATCAGTCATTATTTTCGTCCCCATTCCAACGATATTGTCTAACCAAGCCTTCTTTCTTCGTCTGAAAACTTCGTTTATCATCACATATAACCTTTTTAAGCAACCATCCAGCATCTTTGCCAGCTTGCTTTACATCCTTTGTTTTTTCATACAAGGCTAACAATGGTGTTCCTTGCCAAAAATAGTTTTCGCCACCAAGCAAATCTCTTACAGCAAACCATTCGTCTTTTCGATTTTTACACCAGCAATAAACTGCTCCTTGTAAGAAATCAAGAATTCGTTTCTTTTGTTCCTCGGAGATTCCATTAACTTCCCTAACTTCAGTATTCTCTATTAGCATAAACTTTACTTTTTGTTTTTAACTACACTCTAAAATGATAACGCAAATATACTTGATTTATTGCGAAAAATGCCGAGTAATCAGCAAAAAGATACCGAGCGATTGAGAGATTGCTCGGTATCTTTGGGGCGATCAGCTGGTAGGCTCTTTTGGTGTGGTTATCAAACGGTAAGAAAACACTTCTTGCGAATGTTTCATCTCCGATAGTTCTCTTGCAGTAGTCGGTTGATGTCGGAGAGGCGATAGAGAATTTTCCCTGCGATTTGGGTGTAGGGGATAATGCCCTTGTCCCGATAGTCTTGCAAGGTGCGAGGACTGACGAAAAGGTGTTCGCAGACCTCTCGCCCCGTGAGGTAGATTTCTCCCCCGAAGAGCGGACGGTGCGTTTGGGCAATTTCCCGAATACGTTTACTTACTTCCCTAATGCCTGAGATGAGTTCTTTCATCTCGGGTGTTTCTTTGTTTACGATTTCGTGTTCCATAGTCATTGTATCTTTCGGTTTGACTTTTCGAGGAGTGCTTCCACATCCTCACGTTTGTAATAGCATTTATGCCCGATTTGGATAAAGGGCAGCACGGAAGTGTCCCGATAGTGTTGGAGCGTTCGCTTGCTGATGTTCAGTATTCGGCACACGTCCCCGTTGTGCAACAGGTCGGAGACTTCGGGCTTCGTGCCGAATTGTTCTCGTATACAAAGAGCCAACTCTTCGATGCTCTTTTTCAGTTCCTCCCAAGCGGAGGTGTCGATGGCGGTAAATCTCATATCAATATCGTTTTTAATTGTCGTTTTTCTCTTTTCGGTGCAAATGTATGCAAGCGAAATCCTTGTCCCAAGAACCGATGAAATCAAGGGAAACAGCAGGAAATCGCAGGCAAATGTACGAGCGTAAACCGACCATTCCACCCACTTTTTCCTAAGTGCGTACTTGTGGCTCTGATATGGTGTGAAATGTCCGCACGACACAACGGGAAAAAGATATCGAGCGACCGTGAGATTGCTCGGTATCTTTTCTTTGATTACTCGGCATCTTTTGGAGGTTCTCTCACCAATGATAATTCTCGCTTGCCTATCCCTCGAAGAAAAAGGGTGCAGGTATTAGCAATCCGATGAAGTCGTTTACAGAGCCGTTCTCCTCTCTGTTCTCTCCTTTTGAGCGTTTTTGTCCCGATTTTCCCTGTTTATCCTGTCCATTTTCGAAGCATTTCTCTGTACCTCGAAGCAACAGACACACCAGCCTTGGGACTCTGTGTTCGCCTCTGTAACTTGGTTTCAGCATCCGTTTTCGGATAAAAGTTCAAAACCAAGCAAACAGAAGAAGTACGAACAATGAAAAGAAACAAGCAAACGAGAAATGCCATAGATACTTTCTTCTTTCACTGTGAAAGGGTATATACAGTGAAAGAAAAAAGCAGGGAATGGCTTTTTGCTTTGCGTGCGACAAGGTGCGTCCTCCGTGAGCCGACAGCCTTTCCCTTTCACCGTTTGAATCACCTTTTTATCCACACAGTAATCATCGAATCAACTTATGAAATCAAGATATTA
>JALFBL010000086.1 GCA_022773395.1 Prevotella sp. | reverse complement strand
TCTTGGAGAACTTTTTCACTTCCATTTTGGTTTTTTCCAGTTTGTCAATGTCCCTGTATATCTGCTTCAATTCAGCCGTATTCGTTGCCCTGTAAAAATGCCCGTTGCCCAAAGAGGCAATCTCCCTCAACGTTTGGGTGTCTACATTGGCACGCATCTTTACGTATTCCACCTTTCCGCCCACCTGCATGGGATAAGGGGCTACAGTGTTGCTGCCCACGGCAATGGTATAGACTCGAATGCCAAGGCTTTTGGCCATTTGGGCTGCCGTAAGGGGCGAGATGTCGCCCATGTTGTTGCTGCCATCGGTTAGAAGAATCACCACCTTGCTCTTGGTCTTGCTTTCTTTCAAGCGCGACACTGCATTGGCAAGCCCCATGCCTATGGCCGTACCGTCCTCAATCAAACCTCTTTCGGCGATGTCTGTCCGCACATTCTGCAAAAGGTTCAGCAACGATGTGTGGTCGGTGGTCATCGGGCACTGAGTAAATGCTTCACCGGCAAATATCGTCAGGCCGATGTTGTCGTCGGGCCTGCCCGAAATGAACTCGGCAGCCACCTCCTTGGCCGCTTCTATACGATTGGGTTTCAGGTCTTGGGCAAGCATGCTGGTGGAAACGTCCATCGCGAGCATCACGTCAATGCCCTCAGAAGTCCTTTTTCCCCAACTGTTGTGGGTTTGGGGACGTGCCAAAACAATAATGACAAGTATGAAAGTCAGCAAGCGAAGAAAAGCAGGAAGCCACAGCAATCTTTGCCTCAAACTCTTCGGCGCATACTGATAAGCAAAAGTATCGCTCATCCTCATCGTCGGCTCTGACTTCTTATGATAAAGCAGATACCATAATATATAAGGTATCAGCAATAACAACAGCAGCAGATATTCTTTATTGACAAACTCCATAATTTTTCTAAATCAACAGGTAAACCTGGTATATGATATAAGCCAACAACACCACAACAGCCACTCCCAATGTCCAAACACTCCACTTCAGGCAGGTTCTTGAACGCATGGAACGCTTGTCCTCCTCGGTAAGAGCAGGCTCCACGCGTTCTGTTGTAGGCAGATTCTCCTGTTTGGTGGTATTGATAAACTCGATGGCACTCACCAAATTCGCATCATTTTCATTGATAAGCGATTTGTATTTGGCAAATTTCACCAAATCGGCAGTTGCAAAAAGTTCCCTCAACTCGTCAATCATGCTCTTGTCCTCCACTTCCTGCAAACGTGCGATGATTTCAGAAGAGGTCATTTCCATGGCATTGAAGGCGAAACGCTCTTCTATGTATTTGCGCAACGTATCGGTAAGACGGGTATAATAGACCTTTTGATTTTCCGACACCGACAGTCTGTCTGCCTTAATCCGTTCGATTTCATCCATTGCCTTCTGGTGGGGCAACACCTTCTTCACGAACTTTACGCGGGCAATAATAGGTTTGTTGTCTTTCCATCTTATTCTCAAATAGAAAGCCAGACAAACCAGCAGGAGCATCAAGACACTCAACCAGAAAATACCGCTCCATTCTGTCCAACTGAACGGATTGTCCTGCACGTCCTTTGGAGGGAAAAAATTCTCTGGATGAAGCGTGTCCACCGGCACTGTCAGCACCTTCAAGGCAAGGCTTTTGCTCTTGTACTCTTTCCCGTCCACCTTCACTTTCATTTCCGGAAGGCAATACAACTTCTCGTCAAACGAAGTCAACGTGTAAACTTTTTCCACACGCACCATGTCTCCATCCAGCCGAGAGGTGTCTGCCTGTGATGTTTCAGAAACCTCAACGCCGGGCGTAATGTATTCCGACGGCTTGAAGTGCGGCATGACCAATTGCTGTCCTTTCCGGAAAGAAACACTCAGCGTAACGTGCGCCTGTTCTCCGATAAGGATTTCAATTGAATCTATCTTCGATTCAACCTGCACTTGCGCATTGGCCGTCAACGCACAAGCCATCAACCATATTATAGCAATTGTTTTTCTCATTTTCTCAACCTCTCATACAGAATTACCATCAGCCTCGCATCTGAAAGAGTTTCATCAGTTGCTTCACATAATCCTCATCGGTAGCAATGCTCACAGAATCCACATTGCTCTTGTTGAAGATGCGCGTCAGCACCTGCTGGCGGTTCAGCCAATATTGGGTATGCGCACGCCTCAACTTTTTGCTGCCCGTGTCTATCGTCATCTCATACCCCGTTTCAGCATCGCGCACTTTCACCAGTCCCATGTCGGGCAATGTCTTTGCCCTTTGGTCATACACTTGTATCGCCACCACATCATGCTTGCGATTGCAGATGGTCAGTGCCTGTTCAAATTCTCCCCGGTTGTAAAAGTCGCTTAAAAGGAAAGCGGTGCAGCGGCGTTTCATCACACCCGTAAGAAACTCAATAGGTATTTTCAAGTCTGTCTTCCTGCTTTCCGGATGGAAATCGAGCATTTCCCGGATAATATAAAGAATGTGCTTGCGTCCTTTCTTGGGGGGGATGTATTTCTCCACCTTGTCGGAAAAGAAAATCACGCCTATCTTGTCGTTGTTCTGAATGGCACTGAATGCCAACGTGGCGGCAATTTCAGCAACAAGGTCGTTCTTCATTTGATTGTGCGTACCGAACTCCAACGAGCCGCTCACGTCAATCAGCAACATCACGGTAAGCTCGCGTTCCTCCTCATACACTTTCACATAAGGACGATGAAACCTTGCCGTAACATTCCAGTCAATGTCGCGTACGTCGTCCCCGAACTGATATTCCCTCACTTCGCTGAAAGCCATTCCCCTACCCTTGAAAGCGGAATGATACTGGCCGGCAAAGATGTTGTTGCTCAGTCGGCGGGTTTTTATTTCGATTTTACGAACCTTCTTTAGTATTTCAGAAGTCTCCATTGACACCTTCAATCATTTGATTTTCCGTAGCGTGATTCACTTTTGAAGCACCTTTCAAGGCACTTCCACCTTATTGATGATCTTGCTCACAATTTCCTCGCTCGTCACATTGGTTGCCTCTGCCTCATAACTGAGTCCGATACGGTGGCGGAGCACATCGTGAGCCACGGCCCTGACATCTTCTGGAACCACGTAACCACGATGCTTGATAAACGCATAGGAACGTGCCGCCTTGGCCAAACTGATGGAGGCACGGGGGGAGCCACCAAAGGTAATCAGTCCTTTCAATTCTGCCAAGCCATAGCGATCCGGATAGCGTGTGGCAAAAACGATGTCGGCTATATACTGTTCGATTTTCTCGTCTATATACACCTGCCGAACGATTTCGCGGGCATTGAGGATTTCCTGGGCGGTGGTAACGGGATTCACCGTTGGCAATCCACCTCCTATGTTCTCACGGATGATCAGTTTCTCTTCCTCGATCGTGGGATAGTCTATCACCACTTTCAACATGAAACGATCCACCTGCGCTTCGGGCAACGGATAGGTTCCTTCCTGTTCTATGGGATTTTGGGTGGCCATCACCAGGAACGGTGTCGGCAATTCAAACGTCTGGCTTCCAATCGTCACCTGTTTTTCCTGCATGGCTTCGAGCAATGCGCTTTGCACCTTTGCCGGTGCACGGTTGATTTCATCCGCCAGAACGAAGTTGGCAAAAACAGGCCCTTTCTTCACTTGGAACCTCTCGTCCTTTTGCGAATAAATCATGGTACCAATGACATCGGCAGGCAACAAGTCGGGAGTGAATTGCACACGACTGTATTTCGAATCGATCAGCTGCGCCAGCGTTTTTATCGCCAATGTTTTTGCCAGTCCCGGAACACCTTCAAGAAGAATGTGTCCGTCGCTCAGCAAACCTATCAGAAGAGAGTCAACAAGATGCTTCTGACCCACAATCACCCTGTCCATACCATGCACCAAATTGGTAACAAACGCACTTTGCTGCTCAATCCGCATGTTCAACTCACGGATGTCTATAGATTCTGCCATAAATCTTTATATTTTGAATGTTTACTTTCTCTTGTTCAAATTTTACGCAAAAGTAATACATTCAATAGTGATAGCCGAAAAATAGGGACTAAATTATATTAAAAAAGATTCTGAAAACTTACATTTAAGAAACTTTATAGTTGACAATGAAAAACAGTTCGAAATACCTCCGGAACCTATCAAAAAAACAAAAGAAAAGCCTCCCGACACAATACCGGGAGGCTGGTTGACGATGCTCTGTCATCATTTCTTTTTGAGTTGCAACTGAGGAATGTTCACCTTCATTCCCTCAGACACCTCGCTCACCCCATTGTGTACCTGAATGTAACATTCCATCCCATCGCCCAAATAGACCTTGGCAATGCTCTTCATGCTTTGCCCCTGCTTCACGGTGATGGTTTTTTGGGTACCCACAATGGTGTATGCTCCCGTTCGGGCAATGTTCCGGGCAGTGGACATCGCCTTGCTGTTTTCCGTTTTCGGAGCAGCGGCAGACGGTTGGGGTGCAGGCTTTTGCACAGGATTCTTAGGTTTGGAAGCCATCTTGCTGGCCGCAGCGGCACTTTCCGCACCCTTTGCTTTTTTCTCCACAGAAACGGCAGGAGCCACAGGTAGCACGCCAGTGCTTCGTTTTTCCCGGGCAATACGAATAGATTCGTTCCTGTGTTCGTTCACCCTTGTCACCGAATCAACTTTCGACTTGATTTTCGCGTTGTAAGCATTCTCTATAGAATCGGTGATGCGAGAAGAATCGGCAAGAATGCTATCACCCACAACACCCTCCATGACCACAGACGGTGCAACAGGTATAACCACCGTTGGAGCGGTTTTACGCCCCACATAAAATCCTATTCCTCCTGCTATCAAAGCCACCCAAAAAAAAGGAAACACTCTTCTCCACGGGTTAGAATCCCTTTCGTTCATAACTGTATCTATTTCGGTTTTGTTTGTATTTCGTTCTTCTGTTTCTTTTTCTTCCAAACACTTCACTTCTTCTTCCTGCTCAAGAACGGATTTTTCCTGTTCCGTCACCGGCTCGTCCAATTCGGCCGCATTCTTTTCCGCACTCTCTTCAACAGGCGAATCAACAGGCTGCAAATTTTCCGGAACCTCCGTCTCTTCCGCCACGGTCTCCTCCATTCGCTCTCCATCCTCTTGTACGAGAGGATGGTCAACGGCAGGCTCTTTCCTTTCCTCACACCCTTCTCCTTGTGGGTCGTCTGGCACTTCAGGAGAAAGAGCGGCATCTTCCGTTTTCCCATCAACAGAATGGATGTTCTTACTTTCAACCGTTTCTCCCACAGCATCCATGTCGCTGAAATCCACCCCCTCATTCAAAACAACCGTTTCAAATTGGGAAAAGGGCTTGTTCACCAACTCTTTCATCACATTGTCTGGCGTGAACGTAATCTTTTCTCTTCCCTCGATAAGAATGCGCTCACCCGTATTCACATCCACACTTTCGCGGTCTTTCACGTCAATCACCTTGAAAGTGCCCAGTCCCTTTATCTTCACAAGTTTGTCATTCCGCAGTCCATCTCCGACCACATCAAACAACTTGCCGACAAACTCTTCAGCATCCTTTTGGGAAAGTCCGTGCTTTCGTGCCACGAACCGCGCAATGTCCTGTATATTGCTTTTAGCCATCGTCCAATCCTCCCTGTTTCAAGACTTTCTTCATGGCGGCAATCGGCTTGAAGCCCAATACCAGTTTGGGAGGAACCAGCATGCGCTGCTGGGTTACAGGGTTGACAACAATCCTCTCCATCCGCCTTTTCACCTCAAACGTTCCAAACCCCGGCACAAAAACAGTCTCACTCTCCATGAACCTTTCATTCATGGCATCAATCAGCGTATTCACCATATTCTGGGTATCTTCCTGCGTAAATCCGCTTCGTTGGGACAATTCCTGTATCAGGGCTTTATTATTCATGGTTCATCTCCTCCCTTTCCATCAACCCATCGTAGTTGCATACAAATCGAACGCTTCAGCATCGGTTATCAGCACTTCATGGAACGAACCCACACGCAGCCTTTTTTCATTGGCAGGAACCAACACCTCGGGATCCACCTCGGGTGAGCAGAATTCCGTCCTTCCCACATAATAGTCGCCTTCCTTCCGGTCTATGACCACCGTCATGCGCTTACCTATTTTCTCCGCCTCTATTTCGGCACTGATTTCCTGTTGCAGTGCCATCAGCCTGTCCAATCTTTCCTGTTTCACTTCAGCGGGTACATCGTCTTCATAATCTTTTGCACCGCTCGTGCCCTCTTCTTCCGAATAGGCAAAAGCACCGAGCCGCTCAAAGCGTGCCCATTTCACGAAATCCATCAGTTCGGAAAAGTCTTCCTCCGTTTCTCCGGGAAAGCCCACCATCATCGTAGTTCTGATATGTATGCCCGGCACCTCTTTTCTCAAACGTTCAATCAGTCCGTATGTATCTGCCTTCGTGACATGCCTTTTCATCCGGTTCAACATTTTGTCGGAAATATGCTGAAGGGCAATGTCGAGATAGTTGCACACCCGGGGATTGCTGCGCATCACTTCCAGCAGATTCCAAGGGAAATGCGCCGGATAGGCATAATGCAGCCGAACCCATTTCACGCCTTCCACCCGGGCAATGGCATCCACCAGTTCCGCAATATGCTGCTTGCCGTCCAAGTCAACGCCGTAATAGGTCAACTCCTGTGCAATGACCTGAAATTCCTTCACGCCCTGCTCCACAAGTTCACGAACTTCCTGCAGGATCTCCTCCTGACAGCGACTCACGTGCTTGCCCGTAATGATAGGGATGGCACAATAGGCGCAATGGCGGTCGCACCCCTCGCTGATTTTCAGATATGCATAATGGCGAGGAGTGGTGAGATGGCGCTTCCCGTCGCAAACGGGCGCATCGGCCTTTCCCAAATCCACAAGCAACTGCCTGTAATTGAACTTGCCGTAAAACTTATCCACTTCGGGCAGTTCCGCTTCCAGTTCATCCTTGTACCGCTGAGAAAGACATCCCATGACATAGAGTTTTTTCAAGCGTCCTTCTTTCTTTCGCTCGATAAATTCCAATATTGTCTGTATGCTCTCTTCCTTTGCCGACTCGATGAAACCGCAAGTGTTGATAACGGCAATCTCGCCCTGCGGATTTTTACTGTCGTGGGTACACTTGTATCCGCTCGACTGAAACTGCTTCATCAACACCTCGCTATCTACAAGGTTTTTCGAGCAACCCATCGTGATGATGTCTATTCGGTTCTTATTCATTAAACAAAGAGTCAACGAACTGTTTTCTGTTGAACAACTGCAAATCTTCCATTCCCTCGCCCAGCCCGATGTATTTCACCGGCACTTTCAGCTGATTGGAAATGCCGATCACCACGCCTCCCTTGGCCGTACCATCCAATTTGGTGATGGCGAGCGACGAGATTTGCGTCACCGAGGAGAACTGCCTGGCCTGCTCAAAGGCATTCTGCCCTGTGCTTCCATCCAGAACCAGCATCACCTCATCGGGTGCCTCCGGAAACACCTTCTTCATCACATCCTTGATTTTCTTCAACTCGTTCATCAATCCCACTTTGTTGTGCAGGCGGCCGGCCGTGTCAATCAGCACCACATCGGCACCATTGGCTTTTGCCGAACTCAGCGTATCGAAAGCCACCGACGCAGGGTCGGCTCCCATCTGCTGCTTCACCACAGGCACCCCCACACGCTCGCCCCAAATGCACAACTGCTCAACGGCCGCCGCACGGAAGGTGTCTGCCGCTCCCAGGTAAACCTTCTTACCAGCCTGCTTGAACTGCCAGGCCAATTTTCCAATCGTAGTGGTCTTTCCCACGCCATTCACACCTACCACCAAGATGACGTAAGGCTTGTGGTCGGCGGGCAAATCCCACTGGTAATTGTCCTCACTATGGTTTTCGGCCAAAAGACTTGTAATCTCATCTCTCAATATGCCGTTCAATTCCGACGTTGACACAAACTTGTCGCGCGCCACCCTTTCCTCTATTCTCCGGATGATGGTCAGTGTAGTATCTACCCCTACATCGCTGCCTATCAGCACCTCTTCCAGATTGTCGAGCACTTCGTCGTCAACCTTGGATTTTCCGGCGACGGCACGCGCCAGTTTCGAAAAAACACTTTGTTTTGTTTTTTCAAGTCCCTTGTCCAGTACTTCTTTTTTACTTTTATTGAATAGCCCAAACAGTCCCATAATGAAATATTTTGCGACAAAGTTAATCAAAATTATCCGAAAATCCCCAACATAATGATATAAAAAGAGCCACAACCGTTCATGTTGCAGCTCTTCATGTATCTATTTAAGAAATTAATTCTTGAAGAAGTCTTTAACGGCTTCGTTGGGAACCATTCTCTCATCGAAAACATAAGCACCCGTCTTGGGGCTTCTCACCATTTTGATAACCTTTGAATATGCGCGACCGTCCTTCGAACCTTCGTGGAGGGTTGCGACCGTTTTCTTTGCCATGTTATATCAGTTTTATTTAATTTCCTTATGAACAGTCATCTTCTTCAGAATAGGATTGTATTTCTTCAATTCCATTCTCTCAGGAGTATTCTTACGGTTT
>JALFBL010000057.1 GCA_022773395.1 Prevotella sp. | reverse complement strand
GAGATTATGCTTCTCCAAAAAGGGCATCAGTAGTCGACGCAAGATGATTTTTGTTGTCTGCGAATCGCATAGCCATTCGAGTTTCATCCGTCGTACCACGGTGAAAATTCGCGCATCCATGAAGACAGGATAGTTTCGAAGCCCGAAAGAACGCGCGACTTGATCGACACATGATAGATGGTAATTCGTCAAGGCTGTTCCTTGCAGAAAATCATACGCTGCCAGTCGATAAGTATCGCGGTTTTCAGGTTCTGGGAATCGTTTTTGGATGACAGATTCATAGAGAGTCCCCTTCGTTGCTTCTTTCAAACGATCCGCAAAACCAAGCGGGTGTGTGAACGGCCAGTAATACCCGCCGAAAATTTCATCTGAACCTTCCCCAGGATAAACGATATCGATGTCTAGTTTTGACGTATGTTGGATGAGCAAATAATATGCTAAGCCTCCAAGTGGCGAAAATATCCCACTCGGTTCAATCGTTTCAACACATCGTAGATATTCCGGAAGATGATTAATAAGCCTGAATTATTCAACGAGGCTCATTCCTGACGGAATTGCCTCTTAGTGAATCAGCATTGCCGATTCAGTTGTGTTTCAGCGAAACACTACCTGACAAAATCCCCAAAAAGGGGCAGACGGATTGCGTTGCATTGAAAACAACTTTTTCGCAATGTCAAAGATCAAAGATACAGCTATGCCGCCAGCGACAATATTCGCACATGCGCTTGCCGGAACACTTCTTGGTGCGGGCAACTGCTGCACAGCTTGAAAATCGTCTTGTTCGCGTGCCTTGTCACGCGGCCTGCAATTTTCATCAGCCGCAAGCGCAGTTCGTGTGCTCGGTAGGACTGCCATTTCTTGTTCAGG
This sequence comes from Prevotella sp., assembly GCA_022773395.1. Lineage (GTDB taxonomy): Bacteria > Bacteroidota > Bacteroidia > Bacteroidales > Bacteroidaceae > Prevotella. The sequence continues at coordinate 1,460 of JALFBL010000057.1, read as the reverse complement.
CAGAACCGCCGGAACAGGTTGAAGATGTTGTAAGCCAGCGCGGCAATCCACAATCGGTTGGAATTCGTCAGCATGCTGCGGCTGCTCATGTGCGTGAACGCGAACTCGTTCTTGGCTTCCTTGAAGAAGTTCTCCATCGTCCCGCGTTTGCAGTAAGCGGCAACCACCTCCTGCATCGGCGCATCGAGATTCGTGACGATGAACATCAGGGAATCCGGGAACAGGCTTTGCTCCTCGCGCTTGTGAAGCTCGATTCTGCAAACGACGCGGCGCTCGCGAGACCAGGAAGCCGCTTGGTATTTGAATTCGCAGTAGCGGACGAAATACGTCTTGTCGCTCTTCGCGGCCTCGGCTGTCACCTCATCGCAAACATCTTTCACGGCATCCACCAAGCGCTGGTTTTGCTTCAGGCGGATGACGTATTGGTAGCCGTAGGATTCCACAAGGTCGTAAAGCTTCGGGGTCGCAAAACCGCTGTCACCGCGCATGAGAACATTCGTGCCCGGATAATCGCGGTCGTACGCTTCCAGCACCGGTTTCAGGAACATGTCTGCATCCTTCCCGCAGTAATGATTTCCCTTGCGGAGCTCTACGCGAACAAGATCTCCTGTCAATCCGTCAAAAACCGCGATGGGATGGAAGCCGACCGCGTCGTAATGGTAGACGTACGCCCCGCCCTCCTGCTTCCCGTACGTCGGAAGCAGTGTGGTATCCACGTCCAAAACGATGTTCTCTGGTGGCTTGCGTTGGTACGCAAGCCGCAGAAGGTTCCAATTTAATTTCTCCATATGGTGAACAGAACTTTCGTCAAGGCGCCTGACGAAGCGCGATAGCGTCGGTTGCGAAGCCAGACGTTTCTTGCCGAGCAAGAGCCGGAACATCGGGTCATGAGCCAGATGATCCGCCTCGTCATCCGTGCCGTAGCCGCACAGCAGCATAAGAATCTTCTGTGCCAAGAGGTCAGCGTTGTCGTACGTTTTGAGCGAGCAAGACTGTCCGAAGGCATCTTTCGCCATACGACTGAAGCCGATGGCACCCATGAATTCGTTCAAAAGCGCCAGACCGGCATCAGATGTCATGTCGCCGCCGGAGAAATTGATGGAGAAATTTGACTTGCACTTGATGTTGATGTTTGATAGGCTATTCATGAGAGCATCCCCGCTTTCGTGTTTTGTTTCGTCACTCAACATTTTAGCGGGTTATGCTCTTTTTTGCTACTCTTTCGTCTCAACCCATCGGGTGAAGGACGGAAAGAAGCATTTCGTTAGTTATGGCAAGGGCTCGACAGTGTTGATCCTTTGCCGGTTGAATAATTCAGGGTAGAAGCTGCTAAACAAACTGCCTTCGCAAAGGAGTCCGTGCAAGTGATTTCTACTTCTACTCTAGCCAGGATTTTCTGTGATGTCAACCACTCGGTTGTGGAGGACATCAACCTGCACCAGCATTCGGATGGAACGAAG
>JALFBL010000048.1 GCA_022773395.1 Prevotella sp. | reverse complement strand
TAAGGGGATGGTGGCTACATATTGATGTTGTGCTGTTGCTTTTTACTGAAAGCTGCTACTAACGACTCATAAATCTACCCTTAATCGTGTATTGGATGATAGTTGCGGATTTTAGGTTACGGAGAATTTGAAACACGCCATTATGGAAAACTTCGTAATTTTGCATCGGAAACAGAACAAGGACATTTTGAAAGAAATTAATTTTTTATTGTGCATCGCCCTCTGTTTGGCCATGGCGACACAATCCGCTAAAGCAAAAGGAAAAATGAAAGAGGTAATGAGCGACAAGCAAAAAGCCATCATGATGCTCTCCGTCTTTGAGGCTTCGGGCAACCTGCCCCGCCTCGAAACCGCCATCCACGAAAGCCTGGACAGGGGTGTGACGGTGAACGAAGTGAAAGAAGTGTTTTCACATTTATATGCCTACACGGGGTTTCCACGTTCGCTGAACGCGCTTGGCACACTGCAAAAGGTTTTGGAAGCAAGAAAAAAGGAGGGGAAAACAAGCATTGAAGGAAAAGAAGCGACCTCAATGTCCAAAGATTTCGATGCGCTGAAAGAGGGCGCAAGGGTGCAGACCCGGCTCGGTGGCGGGCAACCGTTTGACTACAGATTCTGCCCCGCCGAAGACTATTATTTGAAAGCCCACTTGTTTGGCGATATTTTCGCACGCGATGTGCTGACATTTGCTGAAAGGGAACTGGCAACCATTTGCGCCCTGTCGGCTATAGAAGGACTGGCTCCGCAACTGGAGGCACACGTGAAAGGGGCGAGAAACATGGGCATGACCGATGAAGAAATCAAAGCCATCCCCTCGATTCTTGCAGCACAAGGGAACGAAAAGGAGGCGTACAGGACTAAACGGGCGGTTGCTAAAGCATTTGGAGAAAAGATGAAGGAGGAAATCCTGTCCAGCGGAATGCCTTTCCCAAAGGGAGATCCTAATACGGCATACGCCAAGCATTTTACAGGCAACAGCTATCTGGCACCACTGGTTGGGGGCAGCGTTCCTTTGACAAGCGTTACTTTTGAGCCTGGCTGCAGAAACAATTGGCATGTGCACCACGACGTGCGCCAAGTATTGATTTGCGTGGGCGGAGAGGGCTGGTACCAAGAATGGGGAAAACCAGCACAAAGGCTGAAAGTGGGGGATGTGGTGGAAATTCCCGTAGGAGTGAAACATTGGCATGGTGCAACGAAAAACTCTTGGTTTCAACACATTGCGCTGCACATTAACGAAGGGAATGCTCCAAGCAATGAATGGCTGGAAGCCGTAAGCGACAAACAGTATGAGGGACTGGACGCAAAAGACGAATGATGTGCCACATAACGCATGTTGGCTATATCTATATAGGTGTTGGTAAAAAGGGAAAAAACAGTAAAAAAAACAGAACAATGTATTTAGAGAAAATCAACGGTCCGAAAGACATCAAAAAATTAGAAATCAGTGAACTGAATATCTTGGCAGACGAAACGCGCCACTACTTGTTGAAAAAGGTGAGCGAGCACGGTGGACACATCGGCCCGAACCTCGGAATGGTGGAGGCTACGGTGGCACTGCACTATGTTTTCAACTCGCCCGAAGACAAAATAGTTTTTGACGTGTCGCACCAAAGTTATCCGCACAAGATTCTGACGGGGCGCAAGGAGGCGTTCATGAATGCCGAGCATTACGACGACGTGTCGGGCTACAGCGAGCCTTCGGAAAGCGACCACGACCATTTCGTGATTGGTCACACATCTACATCAGTGAGTCTGGCGTGCGGACTGGTGAAAGGACGTGACCTGACAGGCGGCAAGGAGAATGTGATTGCCGTGATTGGTGACGGCTCGCTCAGTGGGGGCGAGGCATTGGAAGGCCTGAACGTGGCTGGTTCTGAACTGCAAAGCAATTTCATCATCGTGGTGAACGACAACCAAATGTCGATTGCCGAAAACCACGGCGGTCTGTACAAGAACTTGCAACTGCTGCGCGAAACAAATGGCAAGGCAGAACTGAACTTCTTCCGTGCCATGGGATTGGACTACCTGTATGTGGACAAGGGAAATGACGTGGCAGCACTGATTGAGGCGTTCCAGAAAGTGAAGGATGCCGACCACCCCACCGTGGTACATATCAACACACTGAAAGGCAAGGGGTTGAAGTTTGCAGAGGAGAATAAGGAGCAATGGCACTGGGGCTTTCCTTTCGATCTGGAAACGGGCAAACGACCGGCAAACGAAAACGGCGGGGAGGATTATGCTTCGCTGACGGCTGAATATCTGTTGGAGAAAATGGAAGTGCAGCCTGAAATTGTGGCTATGACGGCGGGCACGCCTACCGTGATGGGATTCGTGAAATCGCGCCGCGACAGGGCAGGCAAGCAGTTTGTGGACGTGGGCATTGCCGAGGAAACAGCCGCAGCCATGGCATCGGGCATCGCCAAGCGAGGGGGCAAACCGGTATGGGGCGTGTACAGCACATTCGTGCAACGCGCTTACGACCAACTGTCGCAAGACCTCTGCATCAACGACAATCCGGCTCTACTGTTAGTGTTCTGGGGTGGAATAGAGAGCATGAACGACGTTACGCACACTTGCTTCTACGACATTCCGTTGCTGGCAAATATTCCCAATCTGATATACATGGCACCCTCTTGTCGTGAGGAATACTTCGCGATGATGGACTGGGCACTGTGCTATCGTGAGCATCCTGTTGCCATTAGGGTTCCTATCAACGGCGTGATTTCACGTAAGGATGCCAAGACAGAAGGAGTGGATTGGGCTGCGCCGAAATATGAAATCACACGCAAGGGCAGCAAGGTTGCCGTGCTGGGACTGGGCACTTACTACCAGTTGAGCAGTGAGGTGTGCGACGCTCTCAAGGCAGAAGGCATCGAAGCCACTTTGGTCAATCCCAGAATCATTACGGCGTTGGACAAAGAGGTATTGGAAGACTTGAAGAAAGACCACTCGCTCGTGGTGACGCTCGAAGACGGACAGGCTGAAGGTGGATGGGGCGAGAAGATTGCCGCATACTACGGCGATTCTTCCATGAAAGTATTGGTGCGCGGGGAGCGCAAGCAGTTTGAAGACCGCTACGACGTGGGAGAGCTGCTGAAAGCTAACCGCTTGACCGTTTCGCAGATAGTGGAAGATGTTGTAAGAATTTGTGAGGATTAGTAAGGATTGGTTAATAATCCGTAAGTCGCTGTATGGTGCCTGTGCAAAAAGCCTTTGTTTTCGCACAGATGCCATTCTTTTATATATAGAATAATGATGATTTATTTTGCAGTTCACACGAAATGCCGTAACTTTGCATCCTGCATTGATTGTGCAACGTAACATGTTCAGAATAAAAAAACTCGATATATTCATCGCACGGCAGTTCGGATTACTATTCTTCGGAACTTTTTTTGTATGCCTGTTTGTCTTGATGATGAATGTATTGTGGCGCTACGTGGACGACCTCATAGGAAAAGGACTCACCATAGATGTGCTCGCAAAATTTTTCTGGTACATGAGTCTCTACATGGTGCCGCAAGCCCTCCCGCTGGCCATATTGCTGGCCTCGCTCATCACCTTCGGCAATCTCGGCGAGAGTTCCGAACTGACGGCCATCAAGGCGGCAGGCATTTCCTTGATGCAGTCTTTCCGGTCGCTGATTTTCATTTCGATATGCATTATGCTGGGGTCGTTCTATTTCCAGAATGTGATTGGCCCCAACGCCCACATGGCTTCAGCCCAGTTGCTGTTGTCCATGAAACAAAAGAGCCCTGAACTGGAAATTCCTGAGGGCATTTTCTACGACGGAATCCCAAACACCAACCTCTATGTGCAGAAAAAGGACATGAAAACGGGTATGCTGTACGGAATGATGATTTATCGCATGACCGACAGTTTCGAGGATGCGGCCATCATTCTCGCAGATTCGGGGATGCTACAGAGCACGGCGGAAAAGAAGCACCTGGTGCTGACGCTCTACAGCGGAGAATGGTTTGAGAACATGAAAAACCAGGATTTTGCGGGAAATGCCAGCGTTCCCTATCGCAGGGAAACTTTCACCCAGAAAAAGATTGTGCTCGATTTTGACGCGGACTTCAACATGGCGGATGCGGGGGCTCTGTCAAACAATGCAAAAACCAAGAGTCTTGAACAAATCAGACACGACGTGGACTCCATCAACCAGCAATACGACAGCATAGGACGGACTTTCTACAACGATGCGCAACACGTGTATTTCGCTTCCGTTTCGCTGAAGAAAAACGACTCGATCAGGGCTGCAAAGATGGCTGCGACCAATGCCGTGAACATTGACACGATTTTCAACCGACTGTCTCCTGAAAACAAGCAACGGGCAGTTTCGCAAGCGTTGGGAAAAGTGCAGGAAACCATGAACGACCTCGAATTCAAGGCGATGGTGACAAGCGACGGTGACAGGAACATCAGAATGCATAACATTGAAGCCATCAACAAATTCACCTTGGCTCTCTCATGCCTGCTCTTCTTCTTTATCGGAGCACCTTTGGGAGCCATCATTCGCAAAGGTGGACTGGGTATTCCGATGATTGTTTCCGTATTGGTGTATATCGTCTTCTACAGTTTCGACAGTACGGGCTACCGAATGACAAGAGACGGCATCTGGGCTGTTTGGTTCGGCAAAAGCATATCCACAGCCGTACTTGCTCCTATGGCCATCTTCTTCACCTACAAAGCGAACAAGGACTCCATGGTGTTCAACTTCGATCTGTACCGCAACTTCCTCATGAAACTGCTGGGACTCCGGCTGAAAAGACATGTTCTTTCTAAAGAAGTTACCATCAACGACCCTGCATACACGCAGGATGCAGACACGCTGAGGCGTATCAACGATGAAGTGACCGACTATGCCCAAAAACACAAACTATATTCACCACCCAACATTCTCAGGGTGTTCTTCAAGTATGAACCTGACCATGAGATTGAACGCATTGCAGGCGAAATGGAGCATGTAATTGACGATTTGTCTAATTCAAGGGACAAAGTAATTGTCACGGAACTGAATCACTACCCCCTGATTTCGACCAAAGCACACACAAGACCGTTTGAACGCAGATGGATGAATGTCGTGGCTGCCATCATCGTTCCTGTAGGTATCATGCTCTATATCAGAATGTGGATGTTCCGCCTCCGCTTATCAAGAGACTTGAAGGCGGTGAAACAGAGCAACCGGACGATTGTGAACCGCATAGAAAAGATAACGGCAGTTTAGCGGGACACAAAGGGAAGGTGGGGTTGAAATGACTCTTTAAAATTAATCTATTATATATGATAAGGTATAAAACGATGGAACAGTTTAAATTGAATACAATAGAAGAAGCCATTGAGGATATCAAGGCAGGAAAACTCATCATTGTTGTGGATGATGAAGACAGGGAAAACGAAGGCGACCTGATTTGCGCAGCAGAAAAGATTACACCGGAAACCGTTAACTTCATGCTGAAGAACGCCCGTGGATTGTTGTGCGTCCCCATCACAATGTCGCGCTGCGCAGAACTGGATCTGCCACATCAGGTTTCCGACAACACTTCCATGCTGGGAACACCTTTCACCATTACCGTGGACAAACTGGAAGGGTGCACCACCGGTGTATCAGCACACGACCGCGCAGAAACGATTCGAGCGCTTGCCGACCCTAAATCCCTGCCACAGACTTTCGGTAGGCCGGGACACATCAATCCGCTTTATGCACAAGACAACGGGGTGCTGAAACGCTGCGGGCACACAGAGGCAGCTATCGACCTTTGCAGGCTTGCAGGCTTGTATCCTGCAGGAGCTTTGATGGAGATCATGAACGAAGACGGCACCATGGCACGGATGCCAGACCTACAGAAATTTGCCAAAGTGCATGACATGAAAATCATTACCATCAAAGATCTCATCGCCTATCGACTGAAAAAAGACTCGCTCGTAGAAATGGGACAAGAGGTAGATATGCCTACAGAATACGGACATTTCAAAATGATTCCTTTCCGCCAAATCAGCAATGGATTGGAACACTTTGCCGTCATCAAAGGTGAATGGAAAGAGGGGGAGCCTATCCTGGTTCGCGTACACTCATCTTGTGCGACGGGCGACATTTTGGGCAGCAAGCGGTGTGATTGCGGAGAACAACTGCACAAAGCCATGCAGATGATTGACAAAGAAGGAAAAGGCGTGGTGGTGTATATGCAGCAAGAAGGACGAGGCATCGGCCTAATGAACAAAATGGCAGCTTACAAACTACAGGAAGAGGGAATGGACACAGTGGAAGCAAATGTTCATTTGGGATTCAAGCCTGACGAGCGCGATTATGGTTGCGGTGCGCAGATTCTCCGCAAATTAGGTGTCCAGAAAATGCGTTTGCTGACCAACAATCCCATAAAGCGCGTAGGGCTGGAAGCTTATGGTTTGGAAATCGTGGAGAACGTTCCCATCGAAATTACTCCCAACACCTACAATCTTCGCTATTTGAAAACAAAAAAAGACAGAATGGGCCACAACCTGCATTTATAAGATGCAGAAAAACACATGACTTTTAGTAATACTTAAAACGTTTTCAGCTTATTCTATAAAATAATGCAAGCGTTCTTTCGTTTAAAAAAATAAATTGATTATTTTTGCAGGAAATTTGTCAAACAGATAAGACAGCAATGGGCATCTGCCCCTAATAGGGATTGACAGGAACAAGGATAAGAACAGCCCCCAAAGGCAGCCACCTTACCTAAATGACAATCACTGACAGGCTCAGCAATTATGTAACAAAATGCAAGAGAACCCTTGTTAAAACTTATTAAATAGAACAATTGTTCTCTATTATTTGTTACCTTTGCGATGTCTATGTCTTAACAGAACAAGTAACAAGACAGCCCTTTGGGGGTAACAGAGAGAGAAGATTTACAACTAATTATTTATAACTAAAAATTTATTAAAATTTATGGCAACTACACAAACAAAAACAGCGAATCCAAAAAAGAATTCTGGATTCCAAGGTATTAGAGCAGCGTTCTGGGTGATCGTTTTCTGTTTCGTTATCGCAGTCTGCATCTTCAAGCTCTTGCTTGGAGCTGATGCAAACTTCGTTGGCGGTGACAACGCAGGCCATCCCCTCAACCTCCTCGGCACTATTTACAAAGGTGGTATGGTCGTTCCTATTATCCACACTCTGCTTCTCACCGTTATTGCATTGAGCATCGAGCGTTTCCTCGCTCTCCGCACAGCTTTCGGTAAAGGTTCCTTGGCCAAGTTCACACAAGAAATCAAAGCAGCTGTTAATGCAAACGACTTCACAAAAGCCGCTCAGCTCTGCGACAAGCAGAAGGGTTCTGTTGCAAACGTTGTTCGTGCCTCCATCAACGCATACAAAGAAATGGAAGCTGCCCACGGCATCAAGAAAGCACAGAAAGTGGCTAAAATCCAACAGGCTCACGAAGAAGCAACTCAATTGGAGATGCCGACTTTGCAGATGAACTTGCCAATTATCGCAACAATTGTAACACTGGGTACACTTACCGGTCTTCTCGGTACTGTAACCGGTATGATTCGTTCATTCCAGGCTTTGGCTGCTGGTGGTGGTGGCGACTCCCTCGCTCTTTCTACCGGTATTTCTGAGGCGTTGATCAATACAGCTTTCGGTATCTTGACATCTTGGTTCGCAGTTATTTCTTATAACACATTCACCAACAAGATCGACAAGTTGACATACGCTCTTGATGAGGTTGGTTACACTATCGCTCAGACATACGAAGCCAATCACACAGAAGAAGCTTAATTTTACTAACCCTTTAATTATTTATCACTATGGGTAAAGTAAAAATTAAGAAGAACGACGTCTGGATCGACATGACTCCGATGAGTGACGTAATGGTTCTCCTGCTGACATTTTTCATGCTGACATCAACATTTGTGAAGAATGAGGCAGTGAAAGTCGTTACCCCCAACTCTGTATCGGAAATCAAAGTTCCAGAGGAAAATGTCCTGACAGTTCTTGTCGATAAAACGGGCAAGATTTTCTTGGGAATGGACACACCGGCAAAGATGGAAACCGCCCTCACAGGCGTTGCCGCACAGTTTGGTGTAAGTCTGACCTCCGCACAGTTGAAAACAGCACGCGCTGCAACCAATATCGGTGTTCCCATGCAGGACATGCAAGAATTCCTGAACCTTGAAGACAAAGACCTCAACAATTATCAACAGAAGAAGGGTGTTCCTACCGATAGCATCAAAGGCGGCATGAGCGAATTCCAGACATGGGTTCAACAAGCTCGCAACGACAATGGTGCCGACATGAAGATTGCTATCAAGGCAGACGAAAATACCCCTTACAAGGTAATCAAGAAGGTCATGTCAGAATTGCAGGATATGAACGAGAACCGTTACTATCTGATCACTGCTTACAAAATTCAACAGGAGGATTAAGACATGGCAAAGCAAAAAGCAAGCAAGCAAAAGAAAATGGATGTCCGCGTGGACTTCACGCCTATGGTGGACATGATGATGCTTCTGATTACGTTCTTCATGCTTTGTACGTCTTTGGCAAAACCACAGACCATGCAATTGACCATGCCAAGTAACGATGAGAACATATCAGACAAAGACCGCAACGCAGCAAAAGCCTCTCAAACCATCACAATGTATGTGGCTGGTGGCGACAAGATCTTCTACGTTGCAGGTATTCCCAACTACAGTGATTCCAAATGCTTGAAAGAAACGACATGGGGCAAGAACGGTATCCGCAAAGTGCTGATTGAGCACGTAACCGGCGACGGTTCTACACCAGTTGCCGACATCATGGCAGCAAAGGCGAAACTTGATGCGAAAAAGTTGAAAAATCCCGCTCAATGGCCTGACAGCATTTACAACAAAGCGTTGGCAGAAATCAAGAGTGGAAAGATTGATGGTCAGAAAGTTCCAACCATGACGATCATTATCAAACCAACAGACAATGCATCATACAAGAATGTAGTTGACGCACTGGATGAGATGCAGATTTGCAGTATTGGTACTTATGTCATTGACAAAGTTAGTCCAGAGGATGAGGCTCTGCTTCGTACAAAAGGTGCTAAATAATCAATGATTTAAAAAAGAAAGGAAAAGACAATGGCAAAAATAGATTTGGTTTCCAGAGAATGGACCGACCTCGTCTTTCAAGGAAGGAACAAGGAATACGGAGCATACAAACTCCGCCAAGGCACTTCCAAGAGAAACATTTGGTCCATCTTGATTGTACTTATTACCGCGATCATCGCATTCTCTGCTATTGCAATCAATAAAGTGATTCAGGCAAACCGCAAGGTTGAAAACGTTCAGACCGTCGATCTTTCAGTTATCAAGGAAAAGAAACAAGCCAAGGTAGAAAAGAAAGAACAAATCAAGGTTGAACCTGAGAAAGTTATCGAGAAAGTAAAGAGTTCTGTTAAGTTCACCGCTCCTGTCATCAAGAAAGATAGTGAAGTGAAAGAGGAAGAACAGATTGACCTCAGCAAGATAGAAAAAACCAATACTACGATCGGTGCTTTCACTGTTGAAGGCAATGACGAAGTAGGTGGAGCAATCCTCAAGGCAAAAGAGGAAATTGCTGCACCTGAACCTCCAAAGCACGAAGAAGAGACGAAAGTCTTCGATGTTGTAGAACAGATGCCCTCATTCCCCGGTGGTATGGGTGCATTGAATGCATGGCTGGTACAAAACACCGTATATCCTGTTATCGCAGCAGAAAATGGTGTTCAGGGTAAAGTTACCGTTCAATTCGTTGTTGAAAAAGACGGTTCCATTACAGGCGTAACAGTCGTTCGTTCTGTTGACCCGTCTCTTGACAAAGAAGCTGCCCGCGTTGTAAAATCCATGCCTCGTTGGCAGCCAGGAAAGCAGAACGGTTCCTTTGTACGTGTTAAATATACAGTTCCTGTTACCTTCAAACTTCAGTAATAAGGTATGTATAAGAATCTATTCTACAGTTTAGTAGGATTTACCTTGCTTTTTGGTTTGCTCTCATGCGAGAGCAAATCCAAAAGCGGTAGAACAGATACCTATTCGTCAGGAGCGATTAGTTTCGCTTCTGACGAAAGTTTTAGCCCTATTATAGACGAACAAATCCAAGTGTTTGAAGCGACTTACCCCAAGGCGCACCTTACACCTATCTACACAAATGAGACAGAAGCCGTCAATCTTCTGTTGAGTGACAGTATCTACTTAGCTGTCACATCCCGTAATTTTACGAAAAAGGAATTCGACAACCTTAAAGCCAGAAACTTTTTACCTCAAGCAATTCCCCTTGCTTATGACGGTCTGGCGCTCATCTGTAACAATCAAAACACCGATTCTTGCATTTCCGTGAAAGATGTAAAACGCATTTTAAGCGGAGAAGTAAAGAACTGGGATGACATAACTCCCGGTTCCAAGCGCGGCGAAATATGGGTGTGTTTCGACAACAAACAATCAAGCACCGTTCATTACTGCGTTGACTCCATCCTTGGTGGAAAACCCATAAACAGTCCTAACATCTTTGCAGCCAAAACAAGCAAAGAAGTTATAGATTATGTCGAGAAAACGCCGAACGCCATCGGCATCATTGGTAGCAACTGGCTGAATGACAAGCGCGATACTACCAACACTACATGGAAAAAAAATATCACAGTCATGTCAATCAGCAAGTTCGACAAGGCCACTCCCCTCAATAGTTGGAAGCCCTACCAAGCATGGCTGTTAGACGGTAAATATCCGTTTGTACGTACCATATATGCATTGTTAAACGACCCTCTTGATGCCCTTCCATGGGGTTTTGCCCATTTCATGGAGCAACCTAAAGGGCAATTGATCATCTTCAAATCAGGCCTATTGCCGGTAAGAGGTGACATTGTCATTCGGGATGTCAGTGTGAACGGCGGAAAGTAGCTGAACTTTCCAACAAGGCAAACAAACAGCCCCCACACGAGTGGCATGTGCTCCGAATCCGTTAACACAAATTAAGTAAGAATAATTAAACCATTAGATGACAAAGTCATCAAACAAGTGAATTGGAAATATAAAACATTTTGAATATGAAAGTAATTAAATATTTCTTAGCAGGAGCATTGATGCTCAGCATCTCTGCCCAGTCCATGGCTCAGGATTCAAACGTTAATACAGAAGTTGATGCCATTACAAAAGTAATCGTTGACAATCAAGGAAACGCTTCAGCCATCAAAGATGCAGTCAAGCAATTCACTAAAACTTTCAAAAAAAACCCCGAAGCACTTGCAGGTTTAGGTCGAGCTTTTCTTGAAGTTAAAGACATGGCCAATGCGTTGAAATACGCAGATCTGGCAATTAAAGCCAACAAGAACAACGCTGCAGGGTACTTGCTCAAAGGTGACATGGCTGTTGCCAACGACAATGGCGGTGATGCCGCCATGTGGTACCAGACTGCAACAACTTTCGATTCCAAAAATCCTTTAGGCTACATCAAATATGCAAGGATTTACCAAAAAGTGGATCCACAAGGCGCAGCCAACATGTTGGAGAAGTTGCGCACAATCGACCCCAGCTATCCGGTAGATGCAGAAATTGCCTATATGTATTCAAAGAACGGAAAATTGCAGAAGGCAGTTGAATACTACGACCAGATAAAGAATCTCGGAAATCTTGAAAATTACTTCATTTCCGACTACGCCTCTTCTGCCATGATTCTCGGTTTCACCCAGAAGAGTCTCAACGCTGTTCTTCAAGGTCTGAACAAGAGTCCACGCAACGCCGGTTTCAACCGCATCGCATTCTACGATTATACCGACTTGAAGGACTACCCCAATGCTTTGAAGTATGCAGATGCCCTGTTCAACGCATCAGACAGTTTGAAAGTACTCCCAAGCGATTACAAATATTATGCTTTTGCATTGAAAGGATCTGGCAGAGCAGACGAAGCCATAGAGAATTTCCTCAAGGTTTACAATGAAGACAAGAATGAGACCGAAGTGCTCAAGCAAGTTTCCGACATCTATTTGGAGAAAAAAGAGCACGACAAGGCCATTGAGTATTATCAGAAGTATATCGAAACCTTAGACAAAAAGAAGGCAAGCGACTACTCTGCAATGGCTAAAATCTACATGAATCTCGCAGAGAATGAAACGACACCTGCTGCAAAGCAGGCTGCATTGGCAAAAGCAGACCAGATGTATGCCGATCTTGCGACCGCCATGCCCAACAATGAGGACTACGCTGTTTACAACCGCGCCCACGTCCATCACATGATGAATCCTGACGTGAAGAAAGGCGCAGCCAAGCCCTACTACGACAGATATGCCCAATTGGTTGAAACAAAAACAGAGAAAACATCTGCAGAGGTATCAACATTGGCAGAAGCCTACAACTATCTCAGCGTTTACTACATCCAAAACGACCAAGTGGCAAAAGCAAAAGAATATGCCGGCAAACTCAAGGCCCTTCAGCCAGACAACGAGACTGCAAAACAAATTCTTGCCCTATAGTCCACATCAATAAAATGACACAATGAAACGGAGGAAAATGCCAATCATTTTCCTCCGTTTCATTTTCTCCCCTTCAAGATTCTCTACGTGAGTTCGGGATAAGAAAATCCTTGTAAAAGTTGGTAATCTCACTAATATTTTGTATCTTTATGTTTGATAAACAGTAAGTTACAAAACAATTAAGTGATGATTACCAAGGACAAAATTACGGAAATTTTCTGTATTATCGATGAGTTTGACAAGAATTTGAATGCCGAACTGACAAAAAACCTGCAATTACCTTCCCATGATGGTAAAGGAAAGCGCTATCGCAACCGCAAGGGCAGACTCTCGGAAAGCGAGATAATGACCATTCTTGTATGCTATCATTTCGGCACGTACCGAAACTTCAAGGAGTACTGTCTCAACTGTATCCGTGGACAACTCAGGCAGGAGTTTCCTGACGCCGTTTCCGACAATCGTTTCGTGGAACTCATGCCACGTGTTTTCTTCAAGATGATGATGTTCATGAAACTCTATGCCTTTGGCAAATGCTCGGGAATTTCATTTGTCGACAGTGCAATGATTCCCGTATGCCACAATGTCAGACGATATTTCAACAAGGTATTCAAGGGACTGGCAAAGGACGGCAAAGGTACCGTGGGATGGTGCCACGGCTTCAAGTTACACTTGCTGCGCAACGATAGCGGAGAGGTGATAACCTTCTGTCTTACAGGGGCGAATGCCGATGGCAGGAACGAGCGGGTGTGGAAGGTGTTCACCAAGGTACTCTATGGGAAGGTATTCGCCGACAGAGGCTGTATCAAGAAGGAACTCTTCGAGCGTCTTTTCGACCGGGGAATCCATCTCGTACATGGGCTTAAAGCCAATATGAAGAACAGGCTCATGCCCATGTGGGACAAAATCCTGCTCAGAAAACGGTGCATCATTGAGTGTATTAACGAACTGCTCAAGAACAAAGCAAACCTTGTACATTCACGCCATCGTTCCATACACAATTTTATGATGAACATCTGCTCGGCGCTCACAGCCTACTGCTTCTTTGACAACAAGCCAGAGGCATTGCCTGTGCATGTGGAAAAGACAAGGCAATTGGAACTGTTTGCATACTAATATTATCCCGAACTCGCGCAAAATTCTGAATGTCGTTACATGGCAGAAAACCAATCCACCTGCGAATATTTCATGCAGGTTTTTCACCTATTCAACAGAATTTATTATTTGGGCAAGGAAATGTCCAAAGAAACCGCATAAATTCAATTATGCCTTGATGAAGCGATTGAATGGCGACAAGCAGATGACAGATGTATGGCGGTTGCCTGCAATAGGAAGATGGGAAAAGTTGCAAGGCAAGCATCCAACCCCCAAAAACTTACGCCTGCTCACACGAATCATATTAGCCTCAACAAATCCGGGCGACTGGATTCTTGACCCATTTTGCGGAAGTTCCACAACAGGCATTGCCGCAAATCTTTGCGAGCGTATGTTTGCAGGCATAGAGCTAGATGAGAAGCGTTCTGCAATATGTCAAAAGCAAGACGTGAGGAATTAGAATGTCTCGATGCGAAACAAAACCTCATTGACCATTTTCCCGACCTGAAAAATATTGACACGCAATCAAATATGGTTTGCGAGAATTTCTTTGTATATGGGGAAAGAACACCTTTTGTGGATTAGAAGGCGCAGGTGACAAAATGCGTAAAGGGCTGACTTCACAGCCAGCCTTTCACATACTATACAAAAACATTATGAATTTATTTAGCGAACAAGATTTTCATATTTCTAACAGTCACACATGTCGTTAAAATCTTAAAATCATTAATTATGCACGCCTGCACTTTCTACATTTCCGTTCACAATATCGTGCACATTGAGCACAAATATCGTAGCCCAACATTGCTCCAAGGATAAAATCCTCTTCGGGAGTTAACTGATTCAGCGGGCGGGTAACCATCATTCGAATGGCATCCAGACACTCGCGCTTCCCGAAAAACAAGTTGAGACAGTCGTTGCCCACAGGCTGGATGATATAACAGATGTTTGAACGCTCCAAACGTTGGCGGGCTACTTCCTCGTACTGTTTGTTGAAAGTGAAGAGAACCATGTTGCGAACTCCTTTTTGGAACTCATAAATGTGGTTCATCAATACCTTCATATCTGCCGGTATCATCTCAGCCTGTAACATTTATCTATATAACCTACTAAAGAGAAAAACTATTTCAAACTGCCTTGAATCTGAGCAATCCATGCTTCGATACGGCTGTCGGTCTGGTCGTTCTCATTGATATCATCAAGAGCCAAACCCACAAAATTTCCACCCTGCACGGCTTCGGAATCGTCAAACGTATATCCATCGGTCGAAACCTCGCCCACCATGGTCGCGCCACCAGTTTTGGCTGCATTGTAAAGTTCAGCCATCGCTCCACAGAAAGTATCGCCGTAACTTGAAGAATCTCCGCAACCAAAAACAGCAACTACTTTTCCCGCCAAATCCGCATTCTTCAGGGCGGAGACTCCATCGTACCAATCGTCCTGCAATTCACCGGCTCCCCAAGTGGAAGAACCTATGATGAGATTGTCGGCAGACAAAACATCGTCGTTCATGTCAGTTACGTTCACGACCTCTGCTCCGAGTTTTTTACCAATCTTTCCTGCTATGTCTTCGCACGTTCCCGTAGAAGAACCGAAAATAACCACTGTCTTACTCATTTTTATTTTTCGTATTTTTTTCGATGGCAAAGGTAAAGCAAAATGAACATCCTTGCAATACCTAAAAATAGGGTATTGTGGGATACTCATTTCTTGTTAGGGGTATGGCAATGAAGAAATACGTCAAATCCGAATAAGGGTGGAACCGGCTAATCCTTTCTCCCGGCTCTGTATCTGGATCGCATATACTCCATGGGTCAATTGGCTCAAATCAAGCGAGCGGGAGGTTGAAGAAGGAGGAAAACGGGATTCAAGCACCTTTGTGCCATTTACAGAAAAGACAAGTAGCATGAAAGGCTCGTTCGTTGGCTCATCAAAAATAAGTATCAACCTTTGATTTCCCTCTACTTCAAAATGCACATTGGAAGGCTGGTGATGAGAAATATCCTTGACACCCGTCAACTGAAGCACATCGAGCAACCCTTCGTATGCATTGATTTCACCATTCCCTTCATAGATGGTTGGATAGTTGTCTGTATGGAACTGGCGGCGACAAGTACGGGCAAACACTCCTTTCACGTCATCAGGCGAAAGTTTCGGGTTGGCCTGAAGCCACAGAGCAATCGTTCCTGCCACTGCTGGCGTGGACATAGATGTGCCCGAATCCGCGCTCCAAGCGTATGTACGGCCTTTGAAATTGAACCGTTCCACGTTCGAGCCTCCCCAGTCGGGCTTTGCCTCCAGAAAAAAACTGCTGTATGCAGAGATAACGTTAGCTCCGGGTGCCATTACGTCGGGCTTGATGCGTCCATCGAGTGTAGGCCCAATACTTGAAAAAATGCTCCGCTCTCCATTTTCACCCCAATCAGACTCTTTGTATAAGCCTTCGTAATTGACATATCTCTTTCTGTAGGACGTGGAACCAACACATACCGCACAAGGGGCACTTCCCGGAGAGTAAATATTATACAGGCTCTCAGCATCGTTTAACAGAATGGGCATATCGTGGCTCACCGACCCCGCCATTCTGAACATTTCGGCCTCTGCCTCTGCCCCTACCATCTCGACAGACGTGGGCACATTCATGCCAAAACCCGGATCTTGCCCTTCTATGTAAACTTCGTAGGCCATCTGCCGTTTGTCATAGCATGAGGGATAGGCGGCTAAGGTCAGCATATATTTTTTCCCGTCAACAAGCAGTGTATCATGCAACACCGAATCCGTTTGCGCAAAAATATCCTCTACCGGGACTGTCAGGGTTTCGGCGTTTGTTCCATCCGTGTAAAAGCTCATCCGGATGGAAAACGGTGCATCAGCCCGTAGGGTGAGGTAAATGTAGTTCTTGGAATGGACAAAAAAAGCCCCTGCCGATTCTTTTCCTCTTGGTTTATGAACGTATGTTTTCAAGTGTCCTTCGTTTCCGGCCGATGCCACAAGGATGCGGCCTGGCCCTGTCATACTGTCGAGTACAGCATACATCAACTGGTCATCTCCGAAGAGATCCTGGTGCGATCCTTCGCTGAACGACACCACGCAGGGTTTTCCCATTCTGTCGGCATAGTCGAATATGTACTTGAACCCCATGGCATCGGTGGCCGTAGTGTATTTGTACAGATAGGCACTGTCGATGAAAACGATGTCGTTGGAAACGACGTTGCTTACCAAACAAATGTCACTCTCGTATGCCATCCCCCTGTATCGGCTGTCATAGCCGCTGCCTGCTGCTGTTCCTGCCGTGTGCGTTCCGTGGGTGGTAATGGAGGCATCTCTCGAATGAGCATAAGCCAGAATCTCCTCTTCGGTGGTGTATTCTGCACCCACATACCTGTTGCTGTTCAATGTGTCGGGCGACAAAAAGTCCCAAAAACGTTTCACGCGACAATGGGTGCCTGTGGCATCGCAGAACGTGGGATGGGTCAAGTCGAACCCCACATCCTGTACGCCTACCACCACGCCTTTTCCCGTAAATGCCTGGGGAAGATTTTCACCGGCATGCACTTTGGGAACGTTCAGGACAGATGCTACCGAATCGTTGTGCAGCACACAGCTCTCTCCCGCCTCTATCCTCAGCACATTCTTGTGGGACGACAGGAAGGGAAGGCGGTCCAGAGGAATGTCTGCTATGTATATGTCGCCAAATTGTTCTAATTTCCGGCAATGGTTGTCTGCCAGGATCTGTCCAGCCTCTCCCTTTATCTTCACAAAAGCACAAATCGACTGTCTCTGAGCGCCTTTCATGGGGGAACGGCTGGCCTTGTCTGCCGCATTTTTCTGTGCAAGGCATATGCGCCTGAGCATTGGCGACAATTTTGTAAAATCGGCACGCTGCGCCATGGCTTGCACGGTACATATCCATATTATTACATATAAGGCGTAAATTCGTTTCATTGCTCTGTTCTTTGGTTAATTAAATAGTTTGATTGTATGTTGAATTTGTCTGAAATGACAAATGTTGTTCGCATTCTGTCTCACTAAGAATCAGGCAAGGTCACTTTGAAATTTCGCTGGGTGTGTGCTGTTCCTTGATAATCTGATCATGTTTTTTACAATGTCCGGATGTGCGTTCCCCATATCGTTGCACATGATGCAGATAATATTGGGACGTGTGCCGTTTTGTGCATTGCACTGTGAAACGGGCATCCATGTTCTGCCTATTGTCAAACCAAGTCCTTCATTCATAAAATACTTTCTTGCATGGCAAAAATACAAATAAAATCCGGGAAAAACATTTTCTATGGCAGATTTTTCCTACATAGGAGAAAATTTGGCTGACGAAGTATCAGAATCGAGTCATCAACTCCACTGCAATCTTGTCTTTTTCGGACGGTTTGGGGATGGCACCGTGTCGATAGTAGTATTTTTCGTAGTTGATGCGAATGTCGGAAACGAACGGTTTGTTGATGCTTAAAGTGACACCGCCCGTAATGCGCGAACGTTCATAATCGGTAATGACAAGTGAACCATTTTCATTGTATTTCCCATCCTGATACCGCATTCCATCGCTATGATCACTCATATAGTCGTATCGCAAAAGCGGAGAAATTTTGGAGAAAAAGCATTTTTTGAGAGGGATGTCATAGTTGATGAAAGCATCAATGGAATGCACATTGCTGAAAGTGTTCTCTGCATAGTGTTTGAGAAGATATTCCGCTTCTATGTGCCAGCCATGAGCGTGATAGAATGCTCCAGCATCAAACATGACTACTCCCACGTTATCGGGCTTTGTTTTTTGTACACTGAGCGTAAAACTGAAACCTTTTGGGAAAAAGAACTGGGTTTTGGCCGAGAAATTGACATTGTCAGTCCAGAAATCTTTTTGGTTGGTGAGACCCGATCCGTTGAACATTCCGGCATCGATGACAACGGGCACGATGCCATTGATGCGGTAGCCAACGGTTGCTCCTACATCGCGTACATTGCCCACCTGTTTGGCGATGAAAGATCGATTGGCAAAATACTGCTGGTGGGGCGATCGGTGGGCATCGATGGTGAAAGGCACACGCATTTGTCCGATGGTGAACAGAAAACGCTCGAACGGCATCAAACGTGTGTATGCATCGAGCATTTTGATTTTCCCCTCATCGGAAAGGTCGATTTCCACCTTATATTCCACTTTTTCAGAAACCTTTCCATCTATGCACAGCCGGGCGTTTCTCACTTCAAACCTCCCTTCTTTCTCTTCTGGCTGATACTCATATTTTCCCCTTACAGTTCCATGTATCTGAGGGGTCAAGTCCATACGGTTTTCCTGTGCATGTACCGATGTAGCCATCCATAATGCTGCCAGCATCATGATGTCTTTTTTTATTGTTGTCATGTCAATTCTGCTTTGTCTGTTTGTAAAACCTTCACTGTATTTCCGTCTTTTCAATTGTACTGCAAAGTTCGGAATAAAACATCTGTCTTGCGTTACAAACCTATTACATTTATATTAAATGGGGATGAAGAGAAACATTGTGTGGTAACGGCAAGGGCTGACGGAAGCACGCAAAGCCACCATCAGCCCTTGTTGATGAAGCATCATCCTGTAGAGAAAACTGGAGACAACTTTGGGTTTCATTTATCCAAAGCCGCATTTTCATGGACGATGCAATATAAGCACTTATTTTTTCAACTTCAAATCATAGTTGAGTTCTTTGTTGACAGACTCTTCAAGGTTATCGTTTATCAAACGAAGGGTTGAATCGTTTTCAACTTTCAGGAAAGTCGCACCTTCTTCTTTTCCCATATCCAATTTGAATGCCTTTATTTCTTTTCCGTTCACAGTTTTCGTTATGTTTTCAACCTTGCCATCGAAGTTTTTTACCTCGTCCTTGCCGTCTTTTGCCTGCAAGTAGGTCATCGTAAGGTGGAATCCTGCTGTCGTATCATTCGCCATCGCCAGTTCATAGCGGATACCAGGTCCGTCGGCAGCGGGAACAACCCCTTCATAACGAGTAGAGTCAGCCGCCATGCTATCTGCTGCTATTGAATCTGTAGTTTCAGCGTTTGCGGTTGTTTTACCATTCTGATTACAAGCTGTCAATGCTGCACAAGCAGCAACAATCATTAATAATTTCTTCATTTTTACCTTGTTTTAATTGTGAGTAATGATAATAAACAATAACTTATATTTGATATATATATTGCATCAGAATCTATAAAAAAGAATTATTCTGTAATTTTAATGGTGATTCCTTTGATTTCCTGATGCCCTACCTGGTCGGTCAGACGAATCATAAAGTGGTAATCTCCAGTATCAACTCCTGTCGGAATTTTGATGTCAACTCTTGCCTTGTGCGTCTTCTGGCCTTTCGGGATAGGGTAGGTTTGATTGTATATCCATGGATTGACCGGATTTTTCTTGGCATCCAACGGACACTCCACGGCAGAAGTGCTATGGGTGTGATGGTTGAAATTATTGTGAATTTCAATATTGTACTCGCCCAGTTCCGCATTGTCGGTGAATACGAATTGGAAGGGTATCACATCGCCTCGCCGATAGATTTGGCAGTCAATCGGATTGGCTGTGATTCCTGCATTTGTGATTTTCGGACTTTCCATATCTTTTGGCACAGCATCATCTTCCCCTCCACAAGCCATGAGCAAGGTAGAGAGCAGTGACAAAGACATCATCTTCATTCGATTTTTCATGTTTTTTTGTTAAGCAGTATGTGCCGCCACTGCTGTGAAGGAATGGCTGCACATACGTCATGCATATTTATTATTTTGTGATTTTAAAACCTTCCAACTCTCCTGTAGATGCACGTCCTTTATTGTCGGTGACAGTAAAGTGGACGTGATACTCGCCCTCTTCCGCATCTGCAGGAACAGTTACTTCCGCAACAACCTTGAAGGTACCCGTTTTCCCTTCGTAGCCTTCTATCTCAATGGGAAATTCTCTCTTTCCGTGAAATTCCACTTCAATCTCTTTTACTGGCGATTGCACGGTCACGTCGGCAGTCACCATTATTTTGCTTCCGGCTTTTGCGGTGTGTACATCTCCGTTTACCACATAATTGTCGATTTTCGGAGCATTGGGGTCGAAGGTGAGAACTTTCACCATTACCTTTTCCGTTTTTGAAAAATTGTCAACATCTGTAACGGTAAACCGCAACTCGTAGTTGCCTTCCGGCAGGTTGGCGGGAATATCGATGTGTTCGTGAAACGTCGTGTTCAGCACATAGGTGTATTTTTCATCCTTGTATTCTTTGCTGAGAACCGTTTTTCCCACTTTGTCCACCAAATCAATATTGATGCTCTTGATTTTCGCATCAGCCAGAACATGAGCTTCTACATGAAGGTCTTTTCCGGCAATCACCATTTTGGAATTTTCATATCCAACTTCTTCCAGTCGTATTGAAATGTTTTTTTCCGACTGACTGGTTTCATCCTTGCATGAAGTCAATGTCATCATGCCAACACTGAGGAGCGTCATCGCTGCCATTAAGATTTTCTTTTTCATTTTCATTTTCTTTTTTTCATGAGGTTTTGCCTCGATTCATAAATTAATAATAGATTAAAAATTAAACACAATCATTAGGGAAAGGTTGATTCCCGGTTCCGGAACATCAATCAGCCTATAATAACTCGTATGGTTGTAGTACTTCTTGTTCAGAATATTTTCTGCATTCAGCCCCACTCTTAACGAATGTTTGTCCCATACGAATGTCTTTCCGGCTGTCATGTTGAGCGTGAAGTAACCATCTGTGGGCTTTTCTGGGGGAACGATGTTGTGTTGGGCGGCCACCAATTCGCCGTCAACCGACATGTATCCCTTTTCGCCAAATTCATATTTCAGTCCCACATTCATGGACATGGGAGAAGAGAATGGCAAGGTGTAGCCTCTTTTCTCCCCCGACAGTTGCTCGGCATACAGGTACTCGCCCTTCATACTCGCCTCAAGATTGTGGAACAGCCTGTAATTGGCCAGAAACTCAAATCCATAGCGCATCACTTTGCTTTGCGTGTAATCATACTTCTGCAATCCTTCCACATAGTTGGGCGTGGGATTCAGGTAGATATAATTGGAAAAATAGTTGAAATAGGGATCCAGTTGTACACTCATTCTTCCATTATTCCAATGGATGCCTGCATCCACTTGGTACGATTCTTCTGGCGACAAACCTGCATTGCCTTTTTCATATCTGAAGATATGATAATTGATACCATCCACTCCCAATTCTTTGGGAATAGGTATACGGAAACTTTTTCCGATATTGGCTTTCAGTATCCAGTGCTTGTGGCTATAGTTCATTCCGGCAGACCACGTAAAACTGTTGAAGTGGCGGTTGGTGTTGCCCGAGCGCTCCTTGTATTCATATCCGTTCTCTGTAGGTGTGGTGTACCAATCGTGGTAACTGCGTATGTGGGTGTGGGCAAAGTCGTAACGCAGTCCTGCATTCAAACAGAAGTTGTCGGACAGTTTATGCTTGTCAAAAACATAGGTGCCCGCGGAGAAAGTCTCGAAATCGGGAATGATGAACCCCCATCCGTCTCTTCGGTTATGTTGGTACTCGCTATTAAAGCCTATAGTCAGCATGTTTGCTTCCGACAGACTGAAACTGAGTCCCAAATTTCCCGTAAAAGTATGCTTTTGAAATTCCCGTTCGAGCGAGTGGGGCGGAATGGGCATGTATCCATGCGAAACAGCTTCGGACTGTTCCTTGCGCAAATTGTTTTGATAGGCAAGGTCACCGTGCAGATGCATGTTGCCGTGCTGCCATACTGTATGACTCATCACTTTCAAGTGATTTACACTTTGGTAAGGCAGGTCAATGTCTCGTCTTGAGCGGTCATAGTCGATGTCTGAAAGGCGCACTTCCAACCCATGTGCATTTGCAAAAAAACCGCAGCGGACGTATGAGTTGGACAGGCGCAACTCTGTCTTGAAGTTTGGAATCACATACCCCAAGGCAACACTCCCGTCGTGTTCTTTCCCCGCTGTGTTTCTTAGTCTTTGGTCTTTCAACTGAATGAAGTACGAATAGTACTGTATGCTGTCTGTAGGAACCCGGAAATCAGCATAGTCGATCATCGTTATATTCGCCTTATAATAAAACTTGTTGTGGCGTCCTTCCATTTTGGCTGAGAATCCCAACGACTCGTTGTTGCTTCTTGCAAAAAGAATGAGGCTGCCGCCAAAAGGCTTTACAGGTAAATAGTTATTGTACAGGTTCACCACCCCCCCTATGGCATCGGAACCATAAAATAGGGCGGAAGGCCCTTTGATGATTTCGATACGGTCGATGGAGAACTGGTCTATTTCCAACCCATGGTCATCCCCCCATTGCTGCCCTTCGTGCTTGATGCCGTCCTCTGTCACCACCATACGGTTGAAACCCATGCCGCGGATGGTCGGCTTGGATTGCCCCGAACCAATGTTCATGGCTTTCACACCAGGTATACCTTGAAGACTCTGCATCAGACTTCCTGCAAAGTTCACTTGCAGAAAGTTGCGGTCTATCTGGATATTGTTTTGCGATGACTTCATCAGAACTTCTTTTTGAGAATTTCCATACACCGTTACCCCTCCTAAAACCAAACTTGTATCAGTACGTATTGAATCGCTTTGTACATCCGTTCTCTTCTTTCGTTCTACGATGGCCTTATAAGAAGGAGTAGTGGCAAATGCTGCGACTGCAAACGTACCAATGACAACAGGCAGCAAGAGTCTTCTCGCAACAGTTTTGCTCATTATTGTCAATGTTTAAATAGAATAGCGTTCACTCCATCTATAAAAATATAGAAGGTTGATGAAACAACTATGAAAAGAATGCTGAATTTGTGTTCCGGGAAAAGGAAGGAACTTTTCCTTATATATGATAAGGTGGAGCGCGCAGACTTGCAACGCTGATTGTGGGGCGCAAGAGTCTCTTGCGGTAAACAACCGGTGTCATGAAAAACGATATTGCCAAGATGACACCTAATGTGGTGGCTTTGGAAGTGTTGAAATGAGAGAATGTGAAATGGCATACAAAACACGTTTCAGCATTGTGGTTTTGCGATGGATGCTCCCATGTGGATCCTGCATGGTTTCTCTCTTTGACAAGATGGCCGGAATGGCACACGTGAACCGACTTGATTATCATTGGCATGATGAAAATTGCCATTAACAACCAAGTTAGAAAAACATTCCGTGTATTTTTTTTACCGATATCCATCTTCAATGATTCATTTGCAAATATAACAAGTTTTTGGGTCAACTAAAAGAAAGAAATGCAAAAATAGTCTTTTTTATCATTCATTCACACTGTAGGGTGGATTAACCATGGCTGGGCACACAACTTTCTGGGTAGTCTCTTAAAAAAATGGTTTTCTTGAATCTGCTAAAACAAAGTCTATCTACTTCCTACATTTATATCCCATTTCTATATCTTATTTTATCCTTGGAGGCAGACAAAAAGAAAAACGGAGACCCTTTGCTGAAAGGATTTCCGCCTGCATGCTTTTGGGGGTGGCTAGTCGGGTTCGAACCGACGACATTCAGAACCACAATCTGACGCTCTAACCAACTGAACTATAGCCACCATCACTATCGATTTCTGCTATTTCTGAAATCGGATGCAAAGGTAAGGGATTTATTTGAAATGAACAAATAAATCCCGTGATTTTTTCCGTTTTATTATTTGGCTGGTGTCGCAGACTTGCTGTCTTGTCCAGAAACAGTCGGTTTTTCGCTGCCTTTGGCAGCAGGAGCGGTCTCCTTGGTCTGGCTTGCGCCAAAGCCTGGCAAATTGTTGGGGTTGGCCTGTTGTTGTTCGGGTGCAATGTTCTCCAGTACGCTCTGTGATGTTGATGCAGTAGGTGCGGCATACGCACAGATGATGCTAAGCA
Organism: Prevotella sp.; assembly: GCA_022773395.1. Taxonomy (GTDB): domain Bacteria; phylum Bacteroidota; class Bacteroidia; order Bacteroidales; family Bacteroidaceae; genus Prevotella. Next base: position 12,567 of record JALFBL010000048.1, on the reverse strand, counting down.
GAACCAATGACAAAGCAAGGCTCCATGTGGCCTTCTCAATGAAATCGGTTGTCTTGCGAACGCCCATAATTGTGTTTGATGCAGAGAAATTGGATGACAAGCCTCCACCCTTTGACTCTTGAATCAGTACGATACCAATCATCAGAAATGCTGCCAAGACAATCAGAATTACAAATAATGTGTACATTTTCTTTTAGTTATTTTTATTATTATTGATTATCAATTTTTCCAAAAAACGGATTTGGTCTGCAAAGTAAGCATTTTTTTTTGGATAATTCAAATTTAAACGCTTAATAATTTCCAAAGCCTTTGAATATCTGCCCTGTTTGATGTAAATACGTGCCAACGTCTCGGTAAAATAGCCTTCGTCACCGCTTTCGTCCGGTGTTTCTTCTTCCAAATGCGGCAAGAACTCAGGCTCTTCTTTGAGTTCTATTTTCTTGTTTCCTTTATTGATGAAACTGTCTATTAAATCTTGACCTTTCATTTGCGGCTGCTCTTGCATTTTTTCCGTCTCGCTTTCTGTTTCCAGAAGATATGCTACATAATCTACGGCAGCGTCGGCCGGAGTGGGCTGTCTCTTTTCTTTCTCTTCCGGCTCTTCCTGAACTTTGGGAATGGAATCGAGAAACTGGTCAATCAGAGCAATGGTGCGTTTGCCTGCATCTTCTTCGTCTTCGGCAGTTGCCTTCGACATGTTGTGTGCCCCGGACATTTTTCTGCTGGGCTGTATTTTATAATGAGCAGCCTCTACCAGATTGAATAGTACCTTTCTGTCTGTCAGGTACAAGGCGGAACGTCGCAGTTCCTCATCGAAAGAAGGGTCATGGAGAATATACAGATTTTGCAGCATCAGCACTCTTGCCGTCTGGTAATAGGGGTGCAGTGCCAGGAGGGAACGCAAATCGTAAAGCGTCTCCTTGTCCATTTGTTCCGGGTGTTTGATCAAATGCTCTAAATCCATTACCAATTGGCTACCGTTGCATTGAATATCTGGTCAACAATATCTTTTGTCATTTGTGTGACAAGTTCCTCCTGTACACTGTTAAGACTCTGGGTCGTTGCATAAGATTTGGAAGAAGTGAACTGCCGTTCGAAATCCTCCGCATGATTTTTGTTGTTGGTGAACCGCACGTTCACAGTCATGGAAAGTTCGGTTTGTGCCGAAACTCCTTCTGCCGTTACCGACTTGTTGCGCTGTTCATATCTGGAGATTTCTCCCTCAATGACCATATCGCCGTTACGTTTTACCTGTATCAGTTTGGTGTGGTTGGCAAACTCATCTTTCAACTTGTTGTTGAAAATACCAGTCATTGGCCCCCACACATAGTTGGCGCGGATAGGAAATTCGGCAATGGTGATGGTCTTTGTCTTGCTGTAGTCTATGCTTGAGCCGTTGAAACTATAGGTCGGCGGCTTACATGCCGACAGCAAAACTGTCGATACAAAAGCAATGGACAATATGATGTTTTTTTTCATTTTATTGACTGATACAGAATTTGCAACTGTGTGAACTTTCATCATTCCAACCCGTATTGGCGAATGCGTCTGTAGAGTGTGCGGTCTGAAATTCCCAATTCTGCCGCTGCTTTCTTTCGGTTTCCGCCATTTCTGGCAAGTGCTTTTTCCACCATCTGCCTGCCGATGTCTTCCAGATTGAGTGTTTCCGGATCGTTTTTGATTTCCTCCGCCACGGCTTCTTCTGTGTTTGGGGACTGAGGCAAGCGGCTGTTGGGCGGCACGCTGCTGATAATGGCAGGAATGCGCGTATCTACTTCTGCGGCAATAATGTTGCTGCTGTGCGATTCGTCAAGTTGCTTGCGCAGATTTGTCAAATCGCGCCTCAGGTCGGATACGTTTCCACGCAACTCATATAATATTTTGTATAAAATCTCCCGTTCGCTTTCGTATGTCTTGTTGCCGCCTGTCGAACCGATAGTGGCAAGCATGGTGCTCTCTGGATCTTGGGGAATAAAATGCTTTAGGGCATCTGCTGTAATTTCCCGCTGTTCGCTGAGCACCGACATTTGCTCGGTGATGTTTTTTAACTGCCGTACATTTCCCGGCCATTTGTAGTGCATGAGAATCTGTTTGGCGTCCTCTGTCAGCGTGATTTTTGGCAGTCGGTATTTTTCAGCCATCTGCATGGAAAAGAGACGGAACAGCAGAACAATGTCCTCGCCGCGGTCGCGCAGGGGGGGCATATTGATGGGAATCGTGTTTAACCGATAGTACAGATCCTCCCTGAAGCGCCCTTCGCTGATGGCTTTTTGTATGTTCACATTGGTGGCAGCCACAATGCGCACGTCGGTCTTCATGATTTTCTGTCCGCCTACCTTTATATATTCGCCCGTTTCGAGCACGCGCAGTAACCGTGCCTGGGTGGCAAGCGGAAGTTCGCCCACCTCATCGAGGAATATCGTACCTTTGTTTGCCACGCCGAAATAGCCTTCGCTTTCGCCAATCGCTCCTGTAAACGAGCCTTTTTCGTGTCCGAACAGTTCGCTGTCGATTGTTCCTTCGGGAATGGAACCACAATTGATGGCAAAATATTTTTCCCTTCTGCGGGGCGAACTGTCGTGAATCACGCGCGGTATGATTTCTTTTCCCACACCGCTTTCACCGATAATCAGTACTGACAAATCGGTGGATGCCACTTGCAGGGCGACATCAAGGGCACGATTCAAGCCGGCATGGTTGCCTACGATACTGTATCGCTGTTTTATCTTTTGCAGTTCGGATGTATTCATATTCGGATGACAAAATTACACATATTTTTCGAGAAGGCTGCAATTCTGGCATAATTTATTGCATTTTCATCTTTAATTACATCGCGCCGTCTTTCTTCTGTACCCATACTCAATATTCCTGAAAGTCTGTTCTGAACAGTTCCTCGTCTTTACATTCTTCAGAAAAATCCGACCTGCCTTCAGCCCGGTTGTCTTCTTCATTTTATAGGTAGAAACTGCCATCAACAACTGTGTAGTTTCCATGTGATGCAATCTTTTTCTTGGTAGGCACTTCTCGAGATGGTCAGTGAACTGATGTTGGAAAATGATATCTGCGAGGTTTCCATTTGGTTGGCATTCGTGTATGAAAATAAAAAGAACAAATTGCTGCCATTGAAATTCATTAATGACGGTTTACCTGAATACCGTTCAGGATTTTGCGCATCTATCATCCATGATAAAATGTGATTTACGTTGCAAATATACTAAATCTTTTCATCAACCAACCATTTATGTGAGGTTGCTTGTTTGCAATGTTTCGGGTTTAATGATTGCTCTATGGCTCTGAAAAAAGAATAATTGAATTCCGGGTTGATAGTTTCCAAAAGCCGTACTACTTCTTTCATGTTGTAGCGATTCGATGCATCCTCGTAGGGACAGTTCTTGATTTGTTTTCTGTAGTCTTTCATCTCGGCAAAAAATTGCATCTCGCTTTCTCTGATGAGGCATAGTGGGCGAATGAGGGTCATGTTGAACTTGTCCATCTTCATGAGCGGTTTCATGGAAGAAAATGTACCTTGGAAAGACATGTTCATGAGGGCTGTCTGTATGATGTCGTCTTTGTGGTGTCCCAATGCTATTTTGTTGCAATGCAATTCTTTGGCAGCACTGAACAGCATTTTTCGCCTGTTCCATGAACAAAGAAAACAATGAGTGTGCCGGTTGTCGGTGCTCTCATTGAACTCTGTTTCCAATAAGTGCAGGCGTACACCGTGGCTACGGGCAAAATCTTTCAGGTATTCCTCATCGTTTTGGTAGGGAATGTTTCGCATTTTTACAAACGCCGCTTCCACTTCAAAACGGGGGATGAATATCTTTGACTTCTTTGCCAGCAATTCAAGGAGAGCCATGGAGTCTTTCCCTCCCGAGAGTCCGATTAATATTCTGTCTCCGTTTTCAATCAGTCGATACTTCTTGATGGCTTCATGGAACAGTCTTTCCACTTTTTTACCCGTATGCCGGTTTTCTGTTTTCATACCTTATATATATTGCATGAGAATGTCCCATACGGCAATGATGTGGCACACAGAGCCTGCCAGTACGAAGAAGTGGAAAATGCTGTGCATGTACCGTTTTTTGTTGAGGCTGTAAAAGACGGCTCCCGTTATATAGGCAACCCCTTCGGCAATAATCCAATAAAAGGCTGTCGCGCTTACACTTTCTACCAAAGGTTTGAAAGCGATGAGCATGGACAATCCCATCCCGACAAAACTGATGGTTTCCAGATTGCTGTGCTCTTTCAGTTTGACGAAGCTAACAGTGGTGCCGGCAATGGCGCAAAGCCATACGAAACAAAAGAGTGCCCATCCCCAGCAGCCTTGTTCCCGCAGAGCAATCAGTGTGATGGGAGAGTAGCTGCCGGCAATATGCCAGTAGATGGCGGCATGGTCGAACTTTCGCCATGTTTCCTTTGCGTGCCATTGGGGCGGCAAGGCATGATAAACGGTAGAGGTGATGTACGATCCGAGCATTCCGACAAGATATAGAATTACACTGGTGCGTGTCCATCCATTGCCTCCACGGAAACACCATATCAAGAAGATAATGCCAACCACGACTCCTAATAGAATGCCGGCTCCATGAGAGGCGGAATTGATGATTTCTTCTTTTTTTGTATAGCGGATGCTCATGGTGTAATGGCTCTCTTTGTTTTCTTCATGTTTTTTGAAAGAATGGTGTTACAGTGTTATCCGTTGGATTCCCCCGTAGGGCGTAAGATGCCTGAAGCAGTCTTCTTCGGGAAACAATCCTGCATACACTCCTGCACAAATCAGTACGCCACCATGTGCAAAGACGGCTACTTTTTGGTAGGGTTGTTTTCGCAATTCTTCAAGGAATCCTGCCACTCGTTTGTAAACAACAGGAAAACTTTCGCCATTGGTGGCTGCCAAGTGCATATAGTCTTCATACCATTTCTTGATGGCTGGGTCTTCGCGTTCAATATCATCGTACATTCTCATTTCCCAGTCTCCCATATCCATCTCTTTCAAGCGGTCGTCAAGCACAGGATGGGGATGCCCACAGAAGGCGGCGAGTTTTTTTGCGCGTGTGAGTGGGGAGGAGAAAACCTTGTCGAATGTCATTCCTTCAAGATTGCGCAAGGTTTCTGCAGCTTCTTGTTCAAATGTTTCTGCTACAGGCACATCGCTCCATCCGTAGCACATTCCTTTGGGAACGCCTACCGATGTATGCCTTACCATAATTATTTCCATATCATCATCTTTTTATTGTGTTTGTATTTTTGCTTGAAATGGCGGTTGCCCGTTGCTTTGCTGTCTTAGCCAGCCGGGTGCAATTGTATGGCCACTGTGAGATAGAATGCCAGTTCGATGAGCAGAAAGAGTGCACCGCAGCAGTCCCCCGTATAACCATGCAGTTTCTTGTTCATCATGTAATAGAGAACATACATTACAATGCAAGGGACGAACACCACCAGATTCCAGCGCAACATTCCCCATGTGTTTTCCCAGTAGAGCAGAGGGAGCAATGGCAGTATGCCCTGGATGAAGAGGCCGATGCCTGTCTTGGTGTTGAACCTGCGATATACGGTATGTGCCTTGCTTGTCTCTTCGGTCCGTGCATAGGGCAGGAACATGATGATTTGCCCAGCCACCATCTTGCTGTAGGCATCGCCGGCAAAGACTGCCAAGGCTGCATAGACAGGCGGAATGGAGTAGAGGGCGAAGAAAAGAATCAGTTCGTAGAAAATGATGCCCAGCACGCCATAAGTGCCAATGCGCGAATCTTTCATAATGGCAAGAATGCGTTCGCGGTCGTTGCCGCCGCCACCGAAACCATCGAAAAAGTCGGTCAAACCATCCTCGTGCAATGCGCCTGTAATCAAGACACGAACCACGATGGCCAACAATATGGCGAGGGTATAAGGTAGGAACATGGAGCCGACATAGATGATGACGGCCATTGTTCCCCCCGTGAGCCATCCCACCAAAGGCCAATGTTCCACCACGCTTTTATAGCATGCTTGAGGTGGTTGATATAATCGCCAAAAAGGCAAGCGGGTAAAGAATATCAATGCTGCATAAATGCGTTGCCACCATTTGGTAGGGTCGATGTTTACTTGCATGATTTCGGGGATTTAAAAATACTTGGTTATTTTTGCATTTTCAAAGTTGTTCATCTCATTTACCATTCTCACGGCACTTTCTATGATAGGGTAGGAGCACAGAGCCCCTGTTCCTTCGCCTAATCTCAGTCCGAGCTGTAGCAGTGGCTTCGCACGCATAATCTGGAGCATTCTGCTGTGTCCGCTTTCATCGCCGGAATGCCCAAAAATGGCATAATGCAAAATTTCGGGACACAATCGGGAAGCAGCCAGCATACAGGCCGACATGATGAAACCATCCACCATTATCATCATCCCCAATTCGGCAGCGCGGAGCATTGCTCCTATTGTCCCTGCCATTTCAAATCCAGAGAAATAGCGGATGGCATATAAAATGTTCTCATTGGTCTGCCCGTATGCTTCGTGCAGATGTTCCACGTCCAGTTCCATGTCCTGGGCTGTGGCCTTGAAATGTTCAACCGCTTTTCCCAAGATTTCTTTCTTGTGTTGTACGCCCGGTGAATCCAATCCGGATCCCACGCCGATACACTCGTTGAGCGGAATGTTTCCGAAGAGGCTCATCCAGACACTTGAAGGCGATGTGTTGGCAATGCCCATCTCGCCCATGCAGATGATGGTGCAACCTTCGCCATGGCATTTTTCTGCCATATCTGCACCAATCTCTATGGCTTTTTTAAATTCTTCATGGCTCATGGCTGCCTCTTGCAGAAAATTCTTTGTGCCGCGCGCAATTTTCCGGTTGATGATATCTTTGTTGTCTGTCAGGTCGTGGTCAACCCCCATGTCGATGATACGCAAATCGAAATGGTGCTGGCGGCAGAACATGTTCACGCCGCCGCCGCCTTTTGTAAAGTTGTACATCTGCTGCCACGTGACGTCTCTGGGCGATACACTTACCCCCTCGCGTTCAATGCCATGATCGCCACCAAACAACAAGTGGCAGGGGTGGATCAATTGTGGGGTGAGCGATTGTTGTATCAAACATATTTGCATGGCAAGCGTTTCTAATCTGCCCAGCGAGCCTTTGGGTTTGTTTAGGTTGTCAATCTTTTGCAGGATGGCCTCTTTTATATTCTCGTTCGGCTTCCTTATGTCAAATGTTCTCATAGTTGTTCTTTTATTTTTACAGGTATTCCCGATACCATCAATATCACTTCGTCGGCTTTTGATGCTACATATTGGTTCATCCATCCTTCCAAATCTGTGAATTTACGCTGGATGGCGTTCTCGCTCACCCCACCGCTTCCGATTTCGTTGGTAACGAAAATGAATGTAGCCTCCTGGTTGGTGAATCTGTCGAATTCTTCTTTGAGTTCTTTCAGCGCTTCATCGATGGATGGTTGCTCCCATTCGTTGTTGTGGCGGTTGAAGAAGAAGTTGGTGCACCAGAGTGTTATACAGTCGATAACGGCCACCCGGCCTGTAATGTCGTGCCGGCTTAAGTATCTTTCTTCTTCAATGTTGGTCCATTCTGGTCCGCGCCTTTCCTTGTGCTTGATGACCCTTTGGCGGAATTCCTCGTCCCATATATGGGCTGTCGCTACATATACAGGATTTTTGCTCAGATGGAGAGCCATTTTCTCTGCCTCTGTACTTTTGCCCGATCGCTGTCCGCCGGTAATCATAATGATTTTTCTCATAATGGGACAAAGGTAGGAAATTTAATTGATAATGGCTGGATTATTGTTCGGAAATCTCTATTTGCTTGTAATATCGTGGCGATTCATTGGCTGTTTCGTGAAAACTCACTAACTTTGCCGATGCACTACGAGCAAAAAGATGATGTCGCTGCAATGAGGGGCATTAATAATGCAGATATAACAAAAATGGTATATGAAGGACAAGGTGGGAAAATATAAGTTTTTGGCTGAGCCGTTTCATTGCGACTTCAACCGCCGTCTGCTCATGGGGCATTTGGGCAACCATTTGCTTAATGCGGCAGATTTTCATTCTTTGGACAGAGGGTTTGGCATGAACTACCTCAGTACGATTGACAAGACTTGGGTATTGTCGCGTTTGGCCATAGAAGTGGAGGAAATGCCTGAGATGTATGGCGATTTCTTTGTGGAAACATGGGTTGATACTGCCATGAAATATTTTACAAAGCGCAACTTCAGCATCGTTGGCAATGGGGAAAAGGTGTATGGCTATGGGCGGAGTGTATGGGCGATGATTGACATAAAGACACGTCAGCCACAGAACATCCTTGAAATAAACGGCGGTTCCATCAATCTGTATATAGAAAAGGAGAGAGAATGCCCCATTGAGCCGAGTTCGCGGGTTCAGGTGTCGCAGCAGGCAGGGCTGGTAAGAGCGATTGATACATTTTACAGCGATGTGGACATTAACGGGCATGTCAACAGCATCAAATACATAGAACATGTGCTCGACCTATTTGATTTGGATTGGTATCGTGCGCATTGTCTCAAGAGGTTTGAAGTGGCTTATGTGGCTGAAACGTATTGTGGTGACAGGCTCAATTTCTATCAGGAAAAAATAAATGATCTTGACTTCTCCTTCCGTATTACAAAGACTGAAAAAGAAGGAGGAAATGAAGCGGAAGTATGTAGAGCCAAGTTAGCATTTGTACCAAAATAAACAATCCGTTTTTTATCTGTACCTTGTTTCAGGCTTCTTTCGGAAATGAACTTGTAAGATTCTTTCCCAATGTTTTTTGCGAGATGCCCAGGCGGTCGATGACGTAGCCTATTCCTATGCTGCCTGCCATGGAAATGGTCAGTGAAAGTAGAAGGAAGGCCATGCCTGATGGATCGAATTGCAGCAGAGGCAACAAAAATTTGCACAGTAGCGTAAATATTGGCGAGAAGAGCAGAATGGGTAGCGTGTTCCTTCCTATGCCAAGCAGGAGAGGTATCATTCGTTTGGGTGTGTGCTGAAAAAGCCACAGTCCTATTCCGATGGCAAGAAAAACAATCAAGATACCGGGAACGGTGGCTTTGTCAAGATTTTCCGGAAACATTAGAAGAAGAACAAATGGAATGACAATCCATGGAGAAGCCGGAAACAGTTTTATGAAAGATATTCTCAGTTGTTGTATGATTGTTCCTGCCATGAAGTAGAGTGCACAGGAAAGGTTGATGATTCCCAGATAATGCGAGAGGATGTAAAGAGACAATCCCATAAGGGTGAAACGTACCAATAGGTTTTTGTGGATGAGGCGAAATGCCAAATAGTAGGTGATGTCACAGAGCATAAGCGTGTGGAGAAACCAGTAGGGACCCAGTGGATGAATGAAAATCTTTTCTGCAAGAACCTCAATGCTCAAGTGGTCGATGTGCTCGCGGATGGGCAAAAGTGATGCCATGACGGTATATCCTGTTTCCATTACTGTGTATGGAAGGAGCAGTTGCCAAATGGTTTTTGCGAATCCTTTCGTGTCCTTTTTGACGTTCATCAGATACCCGGAAATCATCAGGAATGCTGGCATGTGAAAAGTGTAAACAATGGCTTTGGCATACGGATATTTATCACCGATATAAACAAGGTGGAACACCACCATTAGGGCAATGAAGAGACATTTGAGAAAATCAAGTTGATTGATTCTTCCCTTTGCCACAGGCATTTTATCCCTTTTCAGAAATCTGGTCAAAGTTTGTTGTACGTCCATAAGAATGGGGCAAAGTTAAGGATAATATTTGAGAGTACGGCCGATTTGCTTGGTCAAGATATAAAAATGAGACCGTACTCCCGATATCGGATACGGTCTCATTTTCATTTTGTTTCGATCTCTTCTTTCATGTCTATGAATTGTTTCTTGTCATCATAAAATTCGTATTGCAAGAAACCCATCTTTTGTGAAGAGATAATGTGTACGCCTAATCCATATTTCATCTGCCATTTGCGTTTCAAGGAAATAAACCCTTGATTGATGTAGGCAGCCACGTATGGGTGGACGTGCAGACTAAACTTCTTGACGCCAATCTTGTTGACTAAGTAATCAATCTTTCCCTCTAACTGGTCTGTGAAAAGGATGCTCGATTTGATCTTTCCACTTCCAAAACATGTAGGACACCCTTCTTCAACATTCACATCCATGGCAGGTCGAACTCTCTGTCGAGTAATCTGCATTAGACCAAACTTGCTTAAAGGCAAGATGTTGTGGCGAGCCCTGTCTTTCTGCATGTTATGACACATTCGTTCATAGAGCATTTGCCTGTCTTCTGCCAGATTCATGTCGATAAAATCTACGATGATGATACCGCCCATATCGCGCAGACGCAACTGCCTTGCCAATTCATCGGCTGCTCCCAGATTCACCTCCAGTGCATTTCCCTCCTGTCCTTTTTCTGCTCTGGTTCGGTTTCCACTGTTTACGTCTACAACGTGCATGGCTTCGGTATGCTCAATAATGAGGTAGGCACCGTGTTTGTAGTTGACGGTTTTGCCGAAGCTCGACTTGATCTGCTTGGTGATGTTAAAGTTGTCAAAGATAGGCACATTGCCTTTGTACAGTTTCACTATGCCCGCCTTTTCAGGGGCTATTAGAGTGACATAGTCTTTCACCTCATTAAATACATCCTCGTCATTGACGTAGATATTTTCGTATGAAGGATTGAACAGGTCGCGCAGCATTGCTACCACTCTGCTCGTTTCCTCATAAACGAGTTGTGGTCTTTCTGTTGTTTTCTGTACTTTTGCAATAGCCTCTTCCCAACGTTTGAGAAGGATTTTAAGTTCAGTGTCGAGCTCTGCAACGCGTTTGCCTTCTGCAACAGTGCGGACGATTACTCCAAAATTCTTTGGCTTGATGCTCTGTATAAGTTGTTTGAGGCGTGCTCGCTCTTCACCGCTTTTGATTTTTGAGGAGACAGAAACCTTGTCGTAAAATGGTACGAGAACCAAGAAACGTCCGGCAAAACTTAGTTCCGCAGTCAGTCGGGGGCCTTTGGTCGATATGGGTTCTTTTACAATCTGTACCAGCACTTCCTGATCTTTCTTCAGCGTATTGGCTACGCTTCCGTCTTTTTTCAGGTCGGGCTGGCGGCTCGCTTTTGCGAAAGGATAAAGTTTTTTTCTGTCGCTTTGTACCTGTTTGAGATACTTCTCGTAAGAGTTGAATTGATTTCCTAAGTCAAGATAGTGCAGAAAGGCGTCGCGTTCATAACCTACATCCACGAAACTGGCATTCAGTCCTGCCATCAGTTTTTTTACTTTGGCAACATAGATGTTTCCAACTGCGAAAGAGGCAGAGCGTGGCTCTGTTTGATACTCTACTAAGTTTTTGTCTTCCAGCAGAGCAATCGAAATCTCTTTTTGTTGGACGTCAATTACAACTTCGCTGGTCATTTCTGCTTTAACTTAAGCATAAGAGCAAGTGTTTTACTTGCTCTTATGACGGTTCTTTCTTAATCTCTTCTTGCGTTTGTGAGTAGCCATCTTGTGGCCCTTTTTCTTTTTTCCGTTTGGCATGATTTGAAAATATTAAATGTGTAACTTTATATTTATTCGCCTTTCATCTTGTTTACGAAACTTTTTGCCGGCTTGAAGCTCGGGAAGTCGTGGGCGGCGATAACAATGGTTGTATTTTTTGATATATTGCGAGCTGTTTTTTCTGCGCGATGTTTCACGTTAAAACTACCAAAACCACGCAGGTAAACATTTTCCCTCTTTTCCAGCAAGCTGTTTTTGATAATCTCCATGAATGCTTCAACAGTAGCGGATGCGTCTTTTCGAGCGACGCCAGTTGTATTGACAATCTCGTCGATGATATCTGCTTTAGTCATCTTATGAAATTTTATTTTATTATTATTAGTATCAATTGGAGTGCAAAGATACGTGTTTTCTATGTGATATGGAAATATATTTGATTTTTTTTACAAATTACTTTGAATATTTCTCTATAAATGTCTCTGCTTGCCAGTTTCCTAACTCTTTTGCTTTCTGTAAGTTATAGATTCCTGTTTCTTTCTTCCCCAATTTCACCTGAGCCAGCCCCAACAATAAGTAACCGTCACTGTAGTCCGGTGCTGTCTTGATACATTGTTCAGCGGTTTTTTCCGCTTGTTCAATCATGTTTACCCGAAGTTGCAACGATGCCATTTCTGCATAGTACGTAGCGTTTTTCGGGTCTAATAAAATGGCTCGGGTAATGTCTGCAAGTGCCTGCTGGTACAGTTTTCCCTTTACCTCAACTTGTTCACGAAGGTAATAAAAATTTGCCGACACGTTGCCGCGCATCAAGTATTCGTAGCGGGTGTAATCGAATGCAGCCTGTCTGAAACTGTCGAGTTGTTCGTAGGAGGCGGCACGTGCAAAATAATAGGGAGCCGTATTGCTGATTTGCAGCGAGTCTGTTGTGTTGATGGCACTGTCCAACAAGGCGATGACCTCCTTTGCCGGTGCGTTGAGCAACTGTTTGCAGTGGGCTGCCTCATAGAGTAGTTCCGGATTGCTGAATGTCTTGTCCTGATACAGTGAAAGGAAATCGTTATATGCTTGTTGATAGTCTCCTTT